>NZ_JAGYGI010000007.1:0-220991 GCF_019947365.1 Pseudomonas sp. GL-R-26
GCTTGCGAAAGAACTGGCCGCCCTGGTGACCGGGGCAGGCAAAGGTGGCGTTGGCCGCCTCGGTGTAATGTTTGAGCGCGTCGAAGAACGGCGGCAGCAGGCTTGCTTCATAGGCCTTGGCGGCGGTTTCCAGTTGGTTGCCATGGTACTCAGCATTATTGCTGGATAAGTCGAAGACACCATTGACCTGCAAGATGACATCCTGCAGTTGCTTGTAGATCGCCAGGGAGCGATTGCTGCGGCCCTGAGAGGCCACCAGGAAGATCGGGATATCGAAGCCGGTGCGCTTGATGGCATCCAGCACTCCGGCGGCCAAGTCATCAACGCAGAGCACGGCGACAGCGACATCGGTAAAGTCCGTCTGATCGAATCGGACGATTTCGCGGGTATTACGAAAACACTCCCGGACCGCATCGCTGGCAGCGATTTTCAAAGCGTTCATATCCAGAGTCTCTCGGTCTGCTTGACGTTGAAGTTCCTGGGACGAGCACCTTCAGTGGCATCATGTCCCGGAGTCCGGAGCGATTGCCCTATTGGGTATAGTTCATTTTTACAATCTGTTACCCCTTGTCGAAATTTTATCGGTGAATGAAACACCCCATCGGTTGCCTCCAACCTTTGGGGTGCTGCTCATCCAGCCATCAGCTGCGCCCGACGGAACCTGTCACGGGCAGGTTCCCGAGCAGCTTGAGCCCGGTGCTCTTCACGAACGTCTCATAGTCCATCGGCTTCTCGATCCGGGTTTCTGCGTTAGGCAGCACGTAGGCCCAGGCACGTTGGGACGACGCGTCGTACACCAGCTTGAACAGGCGAGTCGGCACCCAGACCTGGTTGTCGCCGATGGTGGAGTGGCCCGGGTCAAAGAGCGGACCGGTAAAGACAAACACGTTGCCATCGGCGCGCTTGGCAAACTTGCGGACATCAGACTCGACCTTGCTCCAGATCTTGCGGTTGTTGGTCGGGTCTTGCGGCACCATGTTCGACAGCGCAAAGGATTGGGCCATCGCATTGGGGTTCGGGGCATCGGCTGCCGGGGATTGGTGGCCACGGTCCACGGCCGGGTGCTGGCTGCGGTAGTCGCTCAACTCGGCGCGCCCACTCTTGGGAATGCGTGGGTCCGGGTAGAACTGGTTGGTGCGCTCCTCCCCTTTGGCATCCTGCAACTGGGCCGCGTTCAGGCGTTCGACCACCACCAGCGGGGTCTTGCTGGTTTGCGAGTACAGCACCGCGAAGTTGTCGGAACACAGCGCCAGGGGTTTCATGGAGGCTGGTACTGTGGCCGTGTTGATCGGTTTCGCTGTCGGGAACAGGTCTGCGCAGCCGTCAAACGATGCCTGTTTCTGTTTGCTTGAATAAAGGTCCAGGGCCGCGTTCTGGCTGATCGAGCCCGAGCGGGACGCTTGTTCATGTTGCGCGGTGGGCGGCTTGAGGAGGTCCAGCAGACTACGGGCTTGTGCCCCGGTCGAGAGCAAAACAAGGGCCGACAGCCCAACTGCAATTTTGCGTAGGTACATGGGTTAAATCTTCGAATGGGATTGAGGGGTAAACGTACGGCGAGGCCCGATTCACGGAACCGGGTGGGGGGCGTTGCCTGTTATGTGGCGGCGATCATGCTTTCGCTGTCCTTGATCAAGTTACCGATGCGGGGCCGGTCGGTTCGACCGCTGAGGGTCGTGCGGGGTGTATGGACCACGACAAGATCGGTTAGTGCAATGCCGTACTCAGCAGCCATATTATTGTGACGCTGTGGTGGATGACTTATCCAGCACCGCTCGATACCCTTTCGCACCCTGGTGCCTGACGGCCGTTCAGGCCAAACGACACTTCATCCAGACGAACCAAAAATGAAATCCTCCGCAGGTTTGCTGTTGTCAGGTATCGAGCTGGACCGTGCCAGTTCCATCCCCTTGTACCGCCAACTCTACTTGCAGATTCGCAAACAGATTCTCAGTGGCAGAATTCAGGGAGGCGTGCGCCTGCCGTCCACCCGGACCCTGAGCAAGGAACTGCAGCTGTCGCGAATCAGCATTCTCAATGCGTTCGATCAACTGATTGCCGAAGGTTTTCTGACGTCGCGGACCGGGGCCGGAACCTATGTCGGCCATGAGTGGGAAAGCCGCGGTATCGATGACGATGAGCACAAGCGCCAGCCCCCTCGCCTGTCCGACCTGAGCCAGTCCATGCTGTCGTTGCGCAGCGATCATTTCCGCGGTGTTTCCTATGCCGACTGGGCGACCGGGAGCCCGACCTCGTTCCTGCCCAGTCACAGCGCCTACGATGCGTTCCCGCAATCGGTCTGGAAGCGCCTGTTGAACCGTCACCTGCACAAGCCGACCAAGGCCATGCTCGGCTATGGCGAACTACAGGGATTGCTGGCCCTGCGCGAGGCGATTGCCGAGTACGTCTTCGATGCCCGTGGCATTGATTGCAGTGCCGAGCAGGTGGTCATCGTGTCCGGCGCCCAGCAAGCCTTCAACCTGCTGGGCATGCTGCTGCTCAATCCGCAGGACAGTTTCTGGATGGAGGATCCGGGGCATATCGCGGCACGCATTGCGCTCCAGGCCCAAGGTGGTCAGGTCGTGCCGTTGCGTATCGACGAACAGGGGATCGATGTCCAGCAAGGCCTGACCCTGTGTCCTGACGCCCGCCTGGTGTTTACCACACCTTCCCGCCAGCACCCCCTGGGCGTCACCATGAGTTATGGGCGACGCCAGGAACTCATCGACTGGGCCGCCCAGAATCAAAGCTGGATCATCGAGGACGACTGCGACAGTGAGTTTCGCTACAACGGCCGCCCCCTGCCGGCACTCTATGCCATGGACCAATGGGCCCGGGTCATCTACGCCGGCACCTTCAGCAAAGTGCTCTTCCCCTCGCTACGACTGGGTTACGTGATACTGCCGAACGCCTTGATCGAACCCTTCTGCACCCTGCGGGCCGTCATGGATCGCAGCCCGCCCACACTGCTGCAGGCCGTCACGGCGGACTTCATGCGCGAGGGCCACTTTCTCGGCCATATTCGTCGAATGCGCGCCCTGTACCAGGCTCGCCAGCAGGCACTGGTCGAACACCTGCAGAAACGGCTGGGGACTTTCTTCAGGATCACGCCGGTGGAAGCCGGCATGCACCTGATCGCCTGGCTACCCGCGCATCTCGATGACGACGCCCTGGCCAGAGAACTCGGCCAGCATGGCATTCATACCTATCCCCTAAGCGACTACTGCGTCGAACATGTGTTGCCGCCGGCGCTGTTGATCGGCTTTGCCAGCACCCCTGAGGACCAGGCCGAAGCGCGCGTCGAAGCGCTGGCCCAGGCGCTGGACAAGATGGGCTATCTGCAGCCGGCCACTTGACGCAAGGCAAGTGGTCTTATGATTTAACTGATAATGGATCTATCGAGAGTTCCTGACTGGCGCGATAAAGGCTGCGCCGGTAGACCCGGTGTCTGAACCAGGAACGACTCGAATGAACAATAAGATCCAGGAACGATTCAACGCCCTGCTCAGCCATAAGGCTGTCGAGGCCGAGGCTCCCCCCCTACTGACCGAGGCATTGGCCCGCCAGTTGCTCGACCGACTGGCGCAACTGCGCCTGTTTGCCCATGCCTACCCCTTGCTGACCAACCTGACCCACGGCCGTGTCACCCCTGGCGACCTGCTGGACTTCGCCTATCGCCACGAACTGCAGGGCCTGAGCCTGCACTTGCTCGACGGTGAGGAAAACAGCCTGAGCCAAATGACAGCCGCGCAGCTTCAGGCGTTCGCTGCCAAGGCCAATGCCTTGGGGCTCGATGTGCATCTGGAAATCAGCAGCACCCTGAAAAAGGATGTCGATCAAGTGATCGCCATAGCCAGGGCGCTGGGCACCCGCAACATCCGTGTCTACTCACGCTACGAAGGGGCGCTGTCCCAGGTCATGGACGTGATCGAGTCAGACCTGCACTACCTCGCGCAACAGGCAGACGAGCACGACCTGTTCTTCGACTTCGAGCAGCATGAAGAACTCAAGAGTGGCGAGATCGCGCAATTGCTGAGCCGGCTGAACCACCCTCGCCTGCACGCCCTGTTCGATTTCGGCAACATGATCAATGCCTGCGAACAGCCCCTGGCGGCACTGCGCGCCCTGGCCCCGCACATACGCCAGACCCACCTCAAGGGTGTGCGCATCGTGCCTGAGCCAAACGGCTTCGGGCATTACGGCGTGCTGCAAGGCAGTGACGAAGACGACCTGCCCAGCGCACGCATGTTGTTCGAACTGCTGATGCTCGGCCAATCAACCCCGCAAGTGATCGCCTTCATTCTCGAGCAGGAAAACCACTACGTCGCCCCGGCGTTCCGCCAGGTCGACGAAGCCGCCGACCCGTTCATTGCATACCGGGAAATGAGTGAAACAGCGCTGCCGGAAGGCTTTTCGCTGGAGCGAATGCTGGCCGATGAGCACCGCTGGGCAAACAACCAGGTCGCCTACGTACGCGGTCTGCTGGCCGAGTTCCGCACCCTGGCCGAGTTGACCCTGGCCCATTGCGCTAACGCCTGAACCTGACGTGCCCATCGGCACTGCCTACCCAATCAAGCCTGGAGAACAATAATGACATCCCACGACAAGGCCAAATGGCTCAGATTCCTGATTCTCATCCTCGGTGGCGGCACCATCTACAAGCTGGCGAATCTCAAAGACGCCTTCTATATCCCCATGCAAGAGTTCATGGGGCTGTCCCACACTGAAATCGGCGTGCTGCTGAGCGCCAACGCCATCATCGCCACCGCGCTGTTCGTGGTGGGCGGCATGCTCGCCGACCGGTACGACACGCGCAAGCTGATCCCCCTCGGCCTGATCGGTACCGGCGGCCTCGGGCTCTACCTTGCGACCTTTCCGCCCTTCAGCAATCTGCTGGTTGTGTTCTGCCTGCTGGCCGTGTGTGCCGACTGCCTCTTTTGGCCTTCGCTGCTCAAAGCCATCCGCAACCTGGGTGACGACAAAGAACAGGGGCGCCTGTTCGGCTTGCTCGAAGGTGGGCGTGGCGTCATCGATACCCTGGTCGCCTTCTCTGCGCTGGGCGTCTTCGTCGCCATGGGCTCCGGTGAAAACGGCCTGAAATCGGCGATCTTCTTCTACTCGGTCATCGACATTCTTGCCGGCACCCTGACCTGGCTGCTGCTCAAGAGCGGCAAAACCCAGTCGACCGTCAAGCCGAAGAACGGGTTGTCCAACCTGCTCGAAGCCATCAAGGTGCCGGGCATCTGGCTGGTCAGCCTCAACGTGTTCATGGTCTACATCGTCTACTGCGGCCTGACCTATTTCATTCCCTACCTCAAGGAAATGTACGAACTGCCCGTGGCCCTGGTAGGCGCCTACGGCATCATCAACCAGTACTTCCTCAAAATCCTGGGCGGCCCTGCCGGTGGCTTCATTGCCGACAAACAGTTCAAGAGTTCCAGCCGCTATCTGAAGTGGGCATTCCTGGCGTTGCTGCCGCTGATGGGCGCCATCATGCTCATCCCGAAAAGCCCGGATTACATCTACGCAGGCATGGCGGCCACCCTCTCCTTCGCGCTGATTGTCTTTTCCATGCGCGGCGTGTTCTGGGCCCCCATGGGTGAAGTCGGCATTCCCCAGCACATCACCGGTTCAGCCTTCGGCATCGGTTGCCTGATCGGCTATGCGCCGGGCATGTTCGCCTACGTGATCTATGGCGCAATCCTTGACCACTTCCCGGGTCAACAGGGCTACAACTACGTGTTCTCGTTGATGAGCGTATTGGCCATTGTCGGGTTCATGGTGTCCAGCCTGCTGTATCAAGCGGTCCGCAAGAATGCCACGATCACTGGCAAGGTCAGCGCCGCGCAAGCCTGAACATAGGCCGGGTGTATACGCTGCGGCGGTAACCGAATCCCCTCGGTTACCGCCGCACGGTGCCGCCATCAAAAGGCGAAATCGGCCTCGTCCATGGCCATCAGGCAATGGGCTCCGCCTCGCAGGCTTTCGCGGTGGCCACTGGCACGGGGCAGCACCCGGCGCCAGTAAAAATCCGCCGCTTGCAGCTTGGCCCGGTAGAACCCAGGTTCGTCGGTGCCTGCATCCAGTGCGGCTTGGGCACGCACAGCCGCCTGCAACCACAGCCCGCCCACCAGCACGTAAGCGCTGTACGCCAGGAAGTCCACCGACATGGCGCCGATTTCCTGCACATCACGCCGACACGCCTCGACCACTTCGTTACCCAGTTCACGCCACTCGGCGAGACGCTGCTGCATTGCCTCGGCCATTTCCCTCAGCGCTGTTTGCGAGCCGGCCGCATCGACATGCACGGCCAGTTCATCGATCAAGGCACCCAACTCGGTGGCGCCATCGCCCAGCACCTTGCGCCGAAGCAGATCCAGCGCCTGGATACCGTTGGTACCCTCGTATAGCTGGGTGATGCGGCTGTCGCGCATCAGCTGCTCCATGCCCCACTCGCGGATGTAACCGTGGCCACCGTACAACTGAACGCCCAGGCTGGCGACTTCCTGGCCGACGTCGGTGAAGAAGGCCTTGACGATCGGAATCAGCAGCGCCGCCCGACGACTCGCCTTCTGGCGAGCCTCAGGTTGCGGGTCGCCGTGTTCGAGGTCCAGTTGCAGGGCGGTGTAGGCCGCGAGCAAGCGGCAGCCTTCGCTCAAGGTTTTTTGCGTCAGCAGCATGCGCCGGACATCGGGGTGCACGATGATCGGGTCGGCACTCTTGTCCGGCGCCACCGGACCGCTGATGGCCCGCGATTGCAGACGCTCGCGGGCATAAGCGAGGCCACCCTGGAAGGCGGCCTCGGCGATGCCCAGTCCCTGCAGGCCAACCTGGAAGCGTGCATCGTTCATCATGGTGAACATGCACGCCAGCCCCTGATTCGCTTCACCGATCAACCAGCCTTGTGCGCCGTCGAAGTTCATCACACAGGTGGAAGCACCCTTGATGCCCATCTTGTGTTCCAGTGCGCCACAGCTCAGCGAATTGCGCGGCCCCGGTGTTCCATCGGCCGCGGCAATGAACTTGGGCACCAGGAACAGACTGATGCCCTTCACCCCAGCCGGAGCATCCGGCAAACGGGCAAGGACCAGGTGAATGATGTTGGCGGTCAGGTCCTGTTCGCCGCCGCTGATGAAGATCTTGCTGCCGCTGACCTGATAACTGCCATCGGCTTGAGGCTGGGCGCGGGTGCGCAGCAGGGCAAGGTCGGTACCGGCCTGGGGCTCGGTGAGGCACATGGTGCCGGACCATTCACCACTGACCATTTTTTCCAGATAAGCCTGTTTGAGCGACTCGCTGCCATGACGATGCAGAGCGAGCACCGCGCCTTCGGTGAGGCCGGAATAAATGCGAAAGGACAATGAGGCGGCCATCAGCATCTCGTGAAAGCTGGCCGAAACCAGCTGCGGGAAACCCTGGCCGGCGAACTCCTGCGGCCCGGTCATGCTGGCCCAGCCGTTATCGACGTACTGCCGGTAGGCGTCGCGAAATCCCTGGGGCGTGGTGACATGGCCGTCGATCAGCTGACAACCCTGCTCGTCACTGTTGCGGTTCAGCGGTGCGACCACTTCGCCGGCGAAGCGGGCGGCTTCTTCGAGGACGCCGTCGATGGTTTCCCGGTCCAGGCCGTTGTTCAACCGCTCACAATGCCCGCTGACATCGAACAGTTCGTGCAGCACAAATCGCATGTCGCGCAGGGGAGCTTGATACTTCATGGCAGGCCTCGTGGGTTGGCAGAGTGGAAAAGATTGCCGTCACCCTAAGCAGGCGCCTACTATTTTTGAAATTTCATTTTCATATGCCTGGTATTTGTAATTTGAATTTAAAAAGCTTCGATCTGAATTTGCTCCGGGTGCTCGATATGTTGCTGCGCGAACAGAACGTGTCGCGAGCGGCCGAGCGCCTGGCCCTCAGCCAGCCCACCGTCAGCAATGCCCTCGCCCGCCTGCGCTCACTGTTCGACGATCCCTTGCTGGTGCGGGTTGGCCGTCACATGCAGCCCACTTCCCGGGCGCTGGCGCTGGAGGGGCCGATTCGCGCGGCCTTGCAACAGATCGAACAGACACTCAATGCCGGGGAAACCTTCGACCCACGCCTGAGCCAACAGCAGGTGCGCATCGCCCTGACCGACTTTGTCGAACAGCTGTGCATGCCGCCCTTGTTGGCGCGCCTGGGAGAACTGGCGCCAAACCTGCGAATCGACGTTGCTCACCTCGCCCCCAGCCTTCCTGCCGAGCTGCTGGACCGGGGTGAACTGGACATGGTTCTGGGACGCTTCGAAGAAGTGCCGGCGCGTTTCACCCGCCGGGCCTGGCACAGCGAAACCCTGCGACTGGCGGTGCGCAAACAGCATCCGCTGGCACATCACACACTCACACTGGATGACTTCCTGGGGCTGCGCCATCTCTGGGTGAGTGGCGGCCAGTCGCGCGGCATGGTCGATCAATGGCTGGGCAAGCAAGGCCTGTCGAGGAAAATCGTCTACACCACACCCAACTACCTGCAGGCGGCGCACCTGGTCGCCCATTCAGACTTGAGCGTCGTCCTGCCGACCCAGTTGGCCAATCAATTCGCGCAGCTGTTACCGCTGCAGGTGTTCGAATTGCCGTTCGACGTCGGCTCGTTCCACCTCGAACTGGTGTATCTGGCGCAACGCCAACATGAGCCGGCGCTGGCGTGGCTGATAGAGCAAATCCTGGCAGTGCGGCCGACTTGAACGGACGATGGTCTGGCTGATCATCGGTGGTGTCTGGTACACCCGTGAAACTGTCGGATCGCTATGCAGTGAACTACTGTCAGTCATGGGCGTGGCGCCCACAGGCAATCTCCAGATATCCGTTGAGTTGCAGGGTTTCCAACCGACTTATCACGATGATCACGGAACCAGGCCGATGGAAAAAGATGCAAGAGTCGAATCAAAAAACCAGACGTTTACCCCGCCGGAAACTGAGGCCCCGGGCGAGCCAGCCCCTGTTCCCGGTGTGGCTGGCAATGGCATCTGGCGCACACGCATCGGGGGCCAGGCGCGCAACCTGAGCCACTCGACCCAGTTTGTCATTGCCGCCGCGGTGATCCTGGGGCTGACCATGTTCTTCGTCGGCAATCTGGTGAGCGAACGGATAGAAAACGCCGCCGTACATAGCGCAGCAGAAGCAGCCGCCCAGTACATGGATACGTTTCTGGAGCCCTATGTGCAGGAGATGAGCCGCGACAACGCCCTCTCGGCTGCAAGTGTCCAGTCCCTGGACCGTCTCGCGGAAAACCGTTCGCTCAAACAGCACATTGTCTCGATCAAGATCTGGCGAGCGGATGGCACGGTGATCTACGGTACGAACAAAGCCATCACCGACCGAAAATTCCCACTCGATGAGATCACCGAGGCACTCAAGGGCAATGTGGTTACCGACCTCAAAGACCTGGACGAGGATGAAAACGAGTTCGAGCGCAAGCTCAACATGCCGCTCTATGAGATCTACGCGCCCCTGCGGGACTCACGTACCGGAGAGATCATCGCGGTGGGCGAATTTTATGAAAAGGCCGACAGCCTCAAGCGCGAGATCAATCGCGTCCGGCAGCAGGTATGGGTGGACGTAGGCACCGCGACACTGGCGATGCTGACGCTGCTCTTCTTCATCGTGCGACGCAGTGACAAGATTATCCAGCGACAGCAAGTGGCATTGCGCTTGCGGCTGCAGGAGCAAACCCGCTTGCACATCAGCAATGCCGAACTCCAGCACAAGATGGCGACGGCTACCCAGGAGTTTTCCCGGGTCAACGAACTCACCTTGCGGCGCATTGGTGCAGACCTGCACGATGGGCCTGCGCAGTTGTTGACCTTGATTCTGATCCGCCTCGACGACCTGGCCGAAAACTGCTCCACTGTCGATCAGGAGTCTCTGGAAACCATTCGTGGCGCCGCCACCGACGCATTGAGTGAGGTCCGCGATTTATCACGAGGCCTGGCACTTCCGGAAATCAACGACTTGAGCCTGGAGGAAGAGTTGCAACTGGTCGCGCAACGGCACGAGCAACGCACTGGCACCAGGGTCACATTAACCATGGATCAGCTACCGGAGGCCGCGCCACTGCCGCTCAAACTCTGTTTGTACCGTTTTGTGCAAGAAACCCTCAACAACGCTTACCGTCATGCCAACGGCGAGGGTCAGGTCATCCGGGCGCAATACGTTGATGAGGTACTGAACATCAGCGTCAGGGACGGTGGTCCGGGCATGACGGAGGACGCCATGCTGCTCGAGACATCCGGCAGAACCCGATTGGGGCTCGCCGGCTTGCGTTATCGCGTTGAATCCCTGGGCGGGTTGTTCAGCATCGACTCCAGCGCCTCGGGTACGTCGGTCAATGCACAGTTCAAACTCTAGTCAGAGCCGCTGCGGGCATCCATTTGTGTTTTCCCTTCGCCGTTGTGAAGGCGCCCGACGGCTTCGCGCTCCCAATGACGCCGTAGAGCCGTGACCGCTTCGACGCGATTTCGGGCGTGCAGTTTGTGCATCACGCAGCCCATGTGGTGCTTGACGGTTTTTTCGCTGATCAACAGCCTTGTCGCGACTTCCCTGTTGGTCAGTCCCTTTGAAACTTCTCGAATGACCTCCTCCTCGCGGTGGGTCAGATCAAAATTGGGTGTTTGCGCTTCGTGCTTCTTGCTGTTACTCAGCAGTTTGTCTGCAAACTCGGGGGTGATATAGGTCTCACCCTTGGCAACCGCCCTGATTGCCAGGATCAGTTCCGGTCCGCTGACGCCTTTCAACACATACCCGCGCGCGCCGGCATCCAGTGCCAGAAGGGCGTCATCTTCGGATTCCGAAACCGTCAGCATCAGCACCTTCACATCCGACAGTTCAGAGGAAATGAACCGTACCGCGGCAAAAACATCCCCCGGCATATTGACGTCCATCAGCATCACGTCCGGGCGCACCCTCTGGGCAATATCCCTGGCATCCTGCGCATTGGCGCCCTGCTCCACGACTTGAAGATCCGCCCGTTTCCTCAACGTATTGGCAACGCCCTCACGCAACATCGGATGATCGTCGGCTATGCCGATGCGAATGGATGGACTCATGACCCGCTCCCGAAAGGATAAGCACTCGAACATTAATTGATTAATAGCAGGGAACCGGGGGTCACGCCGCTCACCAATCGTATGTCCCAGGTGCCAGGCGTTCGAAAGTCAGACTTAGGTCGGATGAAACCGGATCTTCATCCAGCAATTAACCTTACAAAACACTTTATCTTTAGAGTTCAACTATTTGTTTTAAAAGGTTATTAAACAGATAAACAAACAAAGGGCTTGATAAAGCCCGGATCTGCCTTTCATCCGACCAACAGTCGCTCTTCTGCCCTCAGGCACAGCCCTGGATCGCCACTGTTTTACAAAACCGGTGGCGCGGACGTTCCGCTAATCCTCGAGGAGCCAATAATAGATCCGCCCCTTTATGCCCCTTCAAGTTGATCGCGCAAAAACTCGATGAACCGCTGGGTTTTCGCCGGCAACAGACGCGTCTCGGTCAGCGCATACACTGAAACCGCAGTGGCGTGCCATTCAGGCAAGACCTTGAGCAGCTTTCCATTGATCAAGTCTTGTTCAGCGATGCCTTCAGGCAGCAAAACGATACCCAGGTCCAGTGATGCCAGGCGTCTGAGCATACCGACGCTGTTGAGTTCGAATCGTCCGCCCACATCGACCTCCACGCGCCCTGCGTCGCCGGACAACGTCCAGCGGTCTGCACCTGGACCGCGCAATCGCAAACACTCGTGGCGGCTCAAATCCAGAGGCTGCTGCGGGGCACCGGACATTTCCAGATACTTGGGCGAGGCATACAGGCCGCGCCGCAAGCTGGCGAGTTTGCGGGCAATCAGATTTGAGTTCGGCGGTTCTCCCATTCGGATCACCACGTCCACCGGATCACTGATCAGATCCACCTGGCGCGGGCTCAGATCGAACTCAAAACTGATACCGGGATAAAGCCGGGCAAACTCCGCGATCAATGGCGCCAGGTAGACAGTGGCGAAGTCCACCGGCAACGAAGCCCGGAGCAACCCGCTTGGCCGGGCCAGCATCTCCCCCAACTGTTCGTGCGCCAAACGGGCTTCATCGACGATCCGTTTGCAGCGCTCAAAGTACAACTGGCCAGCCTCGGTCGGTTCGATCTTGCGTGTGGTGCGGTGCAACAGCCGCAAGCCGATGCCTTTCTCCAGCTCGCTTATACGCCGGGACAGGGTCGAGTTGGGGATCCCCAGGGTTTCTGCCGCACGACTGAAACTGCGCGCCTTTACCACCTCGACAAACAGCGCCATATCGTTGAGATATTCCACGGCATTATCCCATTAGTGGATTAGTCATTTCTTTTTTCGCGGATTTATCCCGAATTCGAATTGATCAATCATAAACACATCACCTAACTTGCTGTCAGGAGAGTCATCATGAGCTACGAAAAATTCAGTGCAGACAATGCCGCCCTGCTGTTGATCGATCACCAGGTGGGGACAATGGGCTGGGTCAAATCCATTCCGTTCCAAGAGTTGAAACGCAATGCCCTGATGCTCGCCAAAGCGGCCAGTATCCTGAAACTGCTGGTGGTGCTGACCTCCAGCATGGAGGAGTACGCACAAGGCCCGCTACTCAGTGAACTGGAGCAGATCCTGCCTGCCGAGTTCGCTTCGCGAGTCAAACGCCTGGGTATCGTCAATGCCATGGACGATGAAAACTTCGCCGCCGCCGTCAAGGCTACCGGGCGCAAAAAACTGATCATTGCCGGTGTCACCAATGACGTCTGCACCGTTTACCCGGCCCTTAGCCTGGTACGTGACGGCTTCGAAGTTCAGGTAGTCGCTGATGGCGGTGGTTCACCCAGCGTCATGGCCGATGACATCGCCCTGCGCCGGATGGACAAGGGCGGCGTGACATTGACCACCACCAACCAACTGATTGCCGAACTGGCTGGCAGCTGGGCGACTCCAGAAGGTGGGCAGTTGGTACAAGTGCTGATGGAAGCGCTTCAAGGTTAAGACGTTTACGCGGTGTACCCGCAACAGTTACATCTGTCAGCCCGTGTGCGCAGCCTGATCGATTTCCTGGTTGAGCGTTTCAGGCACATTGACCACCTGGATGAAACGGCAGGCCTGCACGACTGAACAGCCTGGCCCGCAGTCACTTCGGCCAACCGCGGGCAGCGATGAAGCCGGGGTGAATGACAGCATTCGGCCATCGATACATTCAGAAAGCGGCCACTTCTTTTGGCCCGGACACCCCGCACAATCGCACCCTGTATTGGGGGATATTCCCCGCCATCGGGGGCCTTCACCCTGGCTGCCCATACGCCAGTTTAAAGCCGGCAGGCAAGGGAGCGAGGCGTAGAGCCATTAGTCACTTGCTGTCACTTTTGGCGGGAAACATGCATCACTCCCATCCCGGCTCGACATCAGACATTTCGCCAGCCGGGCTGGAGGCAGTGGCTCGATGCCCATGCATTGCCACGCTCCGAGGAACCCGTCAGAGGTGTTTGCGATGAAACTAGATACCGGAAGGTCGAAACCTAGTGCATTGTCCAAAACCAGACTGGCGCTGAGCATCTCTGCTGCCGTGATCATGTTGGGGCTGGGCTTGTCCCAGACCCAGGCAGTCCCCCTCGACAACACCGATCCACCGCCTCCTACCGACCCATCGGCGTTCACCAACCCGCCCGCCGACCCCGATGCCGCATCGCGGGACTTGCTCAAGCTGCCTCCCGCAAACGTCGGCGCCTTCGACTTACCCAATGGTGTGACCGGTAACCGCAAGACCCCCTTGGTCGACAATGTGCTACCACCCGATCAGCAAACCAGCTTCAATATCCCCACTAACGGTAATCCCAGCCCGGTGTTCGGGGTTCAACCGTTCACACAGAAGCTTGAACTGTTCGAGGAATTCGGCTCGAACAAACTGGATGCGACCGACCCGCCATCACCTGTTCCATTTCCGGTTCCGACGGTGGGCCCCGCACCGGCGCAAGATCCATTGAAGGTGGCGCGTAGCGGCCCGTCGCCGGATGCGCTGGACGCTTTTCTCAGGCAGCCGGCATTGACGCCCTTCCCGACAGAGTTCTCCAATGTACTGGACCGCAATCCCTGGAAGGCGCAGATCGAGGATTTCCTCAATCGCCGAGTCGATTCGCCCGCAGAGGGCCGGCCGCCGGGAAAAGGCTGGTCGCACCAGCGTTTCAATGAGTTTTTCCCGCGCGACGCCTTCAAGACGGTGCAAGCAGGCGCGCACGTCAACAGCGGCTTCCGTGATCGTATGCAACGGCATAACTACGCCGTGGGGGAATTTGCGCCAGGCGGGCTCTATCACAACACCAACGGCAACCCGGCCAACGAGGGCACGACCAAGGGCATTCAAGTGCAGTTTCACGAAAACTTTCCTGTCCAGGACCATAATGCGTTGTGGACATTCGATGGCACCTTTCCGCCCAAACTGCTTCTAGTACGCTATGGCCAAGCGATGCTGATGCGTCATTACGATGCCTTGCCCATTGACCCATCGGCCAACCGGGGCTTTGGCCTGCACACCCTCACCACCCACGAACACAACGGCCACTCGCCCGCCGAAAGCGACGGCTTTACCAACGCGTTCTTCTTCCCGGGCCAGTACTACGACTATCGCTGGCCGATCCAGTTGGCCGGTTACGACACCATCAATACCAGCGCTGAGGATCCGCGTGCGGCATTCCCCTGCGACCCCGGTGAAATCCTGTTCGTCAACGACGCCAGCCCCGGCTTCAAGACCTGCAACAACGGCACCATCAAGATCCGTGGCGACTGGCGCGAAACCATGAGCACCCACTGGTTCCACGACCACATGCTCGATTTCACCGCGCAGAATGTCTACAAGGGCAATGCGACGATGATGAACTACTACAGCGCCGTGGACCGTGGCAACGAGTCGGTCGACGACGGGGTCAACCTGCGCGTGGCCAGCGGTTCGGCGTTGGGCTGGGGTAACCGTGACTATGACGTCAACCTGACGATCGCCGACAAGGCCTGGGACCAGGCCGGCCAGTTGTGGTTCAACCCCTTCAACACCGACGGTTTTCTCGGTGACCAGGTGCTGACCAACTGGGAGTACAAACCCTTCCTGGACGTACGTGCCCGCCGCTACCGTTTGCGCATTCTCGACGGATCGGTTTCTCGCTACTTCAAGCTGGCGCTGGTGCGTCAGGTCAATGGTAATGGTGGCGAGTTTCCTGGCCCGAACAACTCCGGGATTTCCTATAACCGGGTGCCGTTCCACATGATTGCCAACGACGGCAATATCATGGAGCACGCGGTGCCGTTCGATGGCAGCCTGGACCTCGATGGCGACGGCGACACACAGGACAACAATGCCATTCTGCCGATGCTGGGCGTTGCCGAACGCTATGACATCGTCGTCGACTTCGCGAAAAACGGCATCAACCCGGGCGACAAGATTTTCTTCGTCAACATTGAGGAGCATGAAGACGGCAAGCGTCCAAAACGTGACATTCCATTGGCGGATGTACTCTCCGAGAAGTACCTGCCCGTTGTCAGGCAAACCAGCAACGGGCCACAGTGGGTCAACGGTGACCCGGGCGTGGGCCTGTTCCTGCAACTCAACGTCCAGCCTTACACCGGCCAGGATGTCAGCATGAATCCGGTCGACTTCGAGCCCGCCAAGCCTGGCAAGCCCGAGGGCAGGTTCATGATCCCCTTGCCCTTGCATCGTGATGACCCTGCCGATATCGCCCGGCTTGCCCAGGCGCGGCACCGCACCTTTATCTTTGGCCGCTCCAACGGCACGGACTTCAAGCCCTGGACGATCAAGACCGATGGCGGCAGAGGCTTCGGCATGGACCCGCGCCGGATTTCAGCCGCGCCACAACTGGCCACTGGCCCGACACCGGCAGGGTTCAAGGGTGAAGGCACGCTGGAAATCTGGAAGATCCAGAACGGCGGCAATGGCTGGACTCACCCGGTGCATGTGCACTTCGAGGAAGGGGTCATTCTCACTCGAGGTGGCAAACCGCCGCCAGAATGGGAAAAAGGCGCGCGCAAGGATATCTACCGTGTAGGCCGCGATTCCGACAGCCTCGACGATGTCGAAATGGCCATACACATCCGTGAGTTTGCCGGTACCTACATGGAGCACTGCCACAACACACAGCATGAGGACACGTCGATGCTGCTGCGCTGGGACTCTGAGCACCCGGGCCAGTTCCAATTGATGCCCACACCCTTGCCTAGCTGGGACGGCGTGAAATTCGTGGCCTCGGTTGCGTTACCGACATTCCGTACGGGAGATGGCGTCGGGCCACAGGCCGGGGTCAACAATGACCAGGAAGATAGCAGTGGTAGTGGCAGCGGCAGCGGCAGCAGTAGCGGCAGCAGCAGCGGCAGCAGTAGCGGCAGCAGCAGCGGCAGCAGTAGCGGCAGCAGCAGCGGCAGCAGCAGCGGCAGCGGCAGCAGCAGCGGAGGTAGTGGCAGTGGCCGTGTCAGCGGAGGCAAAGGCTAGCATCGTCTATCAAACGGCTGATTATGTCGTCAGTGAACTGCCGCAGTTGTTTATTCAAGCAATAACCAAAGGTTCACAAATGCTGACTTAATGAACATTCAAGCGTGGGAATATCTGGAGCCATGAATTCGCTCCCGCGCTTGATCCGTCACCAGTTGCACCCTTCCCTCCCGAAGGTGCGGGCCCGTCCGTTGCCGCGCCTACCCACTTGAGGGCAGCGGCAGCGATTCTCGCCAGCATTCATCACAGGATCAGTGAAAACGTCGATCCGGGCGACCCGGTTGAAGGCAACGGCGACGTCCCAATATGCGAAGAAACTGTCCCGCTGCGCCCATGGCAACGCGCCCGCGATACCTACTATAGGACCGGCCTCTCTGCCCAATCGGCAGGGTCGGTTACCTATAACCGGATGCACATATTGCGCACCGCCGTACAAGCACGGACTGGAGACAACAATGACAAAAGTCGCCGCAACCCAAGACACTCCTACACCCCTCACCCCCTCGGCACCTGCCATTATCCGGTCGTCAGTGCGCCAGCATTCGATCAAGGTGCAGATTTGCTCCCCCGCCATCGGTGCCGAACTCAGCAACATCAACCTGGCCGATGCGGCCCAGGACCCCGAACTGATCGCGCAAATCCGGGCACTGTGGTTGAAGCACAAAGTGCTGTTCTTCCGCGACCAGGACATCACCCCCCTGGAGCAACAGCACTTCGCCGCGCAATTCGGCGAACTGGAAGGTCATCCCCTGGCGCCGAGCCATCCGGAGGCGGACAAACTGCTGATGCTGTACCGCAACCTTGACCCGGGCAAGCCCAAGAGCTTTGTCGAAAAGGCCAGCCGCGAAAACCTCTGGCACACCGATGTCACCTTCAAGCAGGCACCGCCTCGGGGAGCGATATTGCGCTGCGAACAGGGTCCTGAATCCGGCGGCGATACCCTGTGGTCCAACATGGTGATGGCTTACGCGAACCTGCCCGAAAGCATCAAGCAAAGGATCGAAGGTCTGTACGCAAAGCACAGTGCTGACCAGACCTTTGGCGCCCAGTTGCCCCGTGAACAGCGTCACGCCATGGCCGCGAAGAATCCCGCCGCTGAACATCCTGTGGTGCTTGTTCATCCCGAAACCGGCGAAAAGGTGCTGTTCGTCAACTCCGCGTTCACCACCCATTTCTCGAACTTCTTCAACTTCGAGGACATCCGCTACGGCCAGGACTTCATGCCGGAGGCTCATCACCTGATGAACTACCTGACCTCTCAGGCCGCAATTCCGGAGTACCAGGTACGCCTGAAGTGGCGAACCAACACGATTGCCATGTGGGACAACCTGCAAGTCCAGCACTACGCCGTGGCCGACTACGGCAATGCGCCAAGAAAGATGCTGCGCGCCACCCTCGCAGGTACCGCGCTCAGCTGATTCGAACAGTCTCCCCAGATCCACCAGAGCACCCGACCATCAGCGATTGTCGGGTGGCCCTGGCTGCCGATGAATACTCGATCTGAACCGCATCAATGGAGATAGACATGCTCTACGAACACGTCGACACCGCCGTCATCGATGGTCAATCGCTGCCGTGGGTACCCTTTACGCCCTATGCGCAAAACGTCCTGCTGAAGTACTTCAAGCTCGACCCGATCCGTGGTGAATGGATCGTCATGATGAAGGCGCCACTGGACATGCAACTGCCCAGGCACCATCACACGGGGACTGTCATGGTCTACACGATCGAAGGCCAGTGGAAATACAAGGAGCATGACTGGGTCGCCGGCCCCGGCAGCATCGTCTACGAGACGGCGGCATCGGCTCACACGCCTGAAGTCGTCAGCACGGGTAGCACTGACGGATACGTGCTCACGCTGGTTCATGTGACGGGCGATCTCGCGTTCCTGGACGGCAACGACAACATCGTCGCGCTCGAAAACTGGAAGTCTGGATTGCATCGCTATCTTGCTTATTGCGAGCAGCATGACATCGCACCGAAAGACCTGACGGCATTCAACTGAGTAACAGTCATTGCTGCGAAAGGAGCGAATGGGGGGGCGAGCACTCAAGCGCGCCCCCATCGTCAGAACTGCTCGAGAAACGTCAGGAGCAGTTCATTGACATGATCGGCGCTTTCTTCCGCGGCGCTATGACCCACGCCGGGTAGCAGTACCTTCTTCTGTAACCCGGGTAGATAGGTGTCGAGTTGTTCGTAGAGCGCGCGGATTTCGACCGGCTCCAGTGACGGGTCGGCGGCACCACCAATGAACAGGCTCGGCTGGCGTACCACCGCACCGTCGAGAAACGCGGTGATCTCCCAGTTCCGGTCGCGACAGCGGTAGTAGTTCAGGGCACCGGTAAACCCTGTGCGCGTGTATTCAGCGACGTAGTAGTCGAGCGCCCGTACGCTCAACCACGACGGGAACTCGCCCTTCGGTTCAGTGAAGGCGTTGAGAATCGGCTCACCAGGCTCGACGAACAATCGCCAGCGTTCAGCGCCGACAGCGCTGCCGGAAATCGAGTAGAAGACGCTGCGCAAAGTCTTGCGCGGATCGCTGGCCAACTCGCGGTCCGGCTTGTCGAGCTGCTGGAAATACAGGTGGTGATACACCCTGCCCTTTGCCATTGCCTGCAAACCTGTGGTCGGCTTGACCTTGCCGCGCGGAGGCACCGGCGTATTGAGCATCACCAGGCCACGGAACAGATCCGGTCGCAACATGGCCGCCGCCTGGGCCACCCAGGCGCCCAGATCGTGCCCGATAATCACCGCGGATGTTTCGCCCAGACTCGCCATCAAGCCCACCATGTCGCCGACGGCCTGACTCATGTCATAGGCTTCAATGGCATCGGGTCGATCGGTTTGGCCAAAACCCCGTTGATCGGGGACCACCACCCGATAACCGGCCTCGGCCAACGCCACGATCTGGCGCCGCCACATGTACCAAAGGTAAGGAAATCCGTGCAGCAGGATGACGAGCGGGCCCTGTCCCTCGTCGATGTAATGCATGTGTATGCCGTTGAGTTCGGCAAAGCGGTGGTTGAATGCATCAGGGTCGTCGGCATCCACCTGCTCCATTGCAGCGAGCGGCTGACCGACGCGCATTGCAGTGTGCGTATCCATTATCTACCTCCGTCGTTTTGTAGTTGTCGACTTGAAGGTAGCCCTGGGAGGCTGTCATGCACTAAGCTCCTCAGGACACAATCTTGTGAAATTGGGACACGGGGACGCATGTATACCCTGACGCGAAGTGCCAGCCTTACCGCCTATGAGCAGGTTGCCCGCTCAGTGGGGCTCGATCCATTTCGCATGCTGCGGCTGGCCAGGTTGCCGGCCAGTGTCCTCGACGATCCGAACATCATGATCAGCATCGATTCGGTGGGTTGGCTGCTGGAGGAGTCAGCCCGCCTGTCCGGGCAAGAATCCTTCGGATTGTTGCTCGCGCAAACGCGGCAACTGTCCAACTTCGGCATGCTCGCGCTGCTCATCCGCGAAGAACCGACACTTCGCGCCGCCTTGCAATCCTGCGCGCGCTACATGCGGTTGCATAACGCCGGAGTGGAGTTGCGACTTGAAGATGCAGGCGACCTGGTGCTGCTGCATGTGGGTGTGAATATGCAGGGTGGTCACGGTGTCTGGCGCCAGGCCATCGAACAGTCGACGGGCATTGGATTGCGGACCTTGAGCGTGCTCACGGGCAATACGTTCCGCCCGGTAAGGGTCAGTTTTACCCACGAACGTCCTTCCAGCCTTGAAGTGCACCACCGCGTGTTGGGAACAGCGATCGAGTTTTCCCAGGAATTCAATGCCATCGTTTGTCGGGCCCGCGATCTGGACATGCCAATCCCTGCGGCTGACCCTGCGTTGCATCGTGAGGTGAAGCGATCGCTGGACCTGCAGTTGGCTAACCTGCGCGACGAACCGACGCAGCGGGTACGCCAGATCGTCAAGATGCTGCTGCCAGGCGGACTGTGTTCTGTCGATGGGGTGGCCCAGCATCTTGGCATGCATCGACGCACCCTTAACCGACACCTGGCGGCCGAGGGAGAGAGTGTCACAACGATCATCAATGCTGTTCGTGCTGAACTCGCCGAAGAGTATCTGGCCAACAGCAAACGCCGACTGTATGAGGTGGCCGAACTTCTTGGCTTTTCCTCGGCCGGTGACTTTTCACGCTGGTTCCGCAGCCAGTTTGGCAAGACACCCTCGGCTTGGGCCGCCTCCTGCCGGGAGAGCAAGGCGACACCTGCGCATTAACCCACCTGCCATGCTCCAATCCGAGACGCGTTACCTGTTCGACGATGGCAATGACGTGTTCATTCTTTGTAGTAAGCGCTAGCGTCGTCGAGTTTCAACTTCGCGGGTACCGCCTGCTTCGCCGTTTCGGATCCGGTCGACAGGGGTACGCTCTGCGTGACGTTGGACATCCGGGTGATTTCCACCTGCACTTTATCCTTGCCGAGCAGGTAGTCGGCCAGTTTCTGGGAAAACGGCCAGTAGTTCAGATCGGCTGTCAGGGTCAGCGGCCCGACGGCGTCGGCCGGCACCAGGAAGGAGAACTCCCCGATATCGTAGCCCTTGGGCAGAATGCGGTTGTCCGAGAGAATCTGCGTGGCGTTCCAGACCTCGACGTCCAGCGGATTGCCGTCCTTGTCGCCTATGTGCACCTTGAAATTTCGTGTGTTGACCTCGGTCTTGCCGTCCTTGATCGAACCCAGGCGATAGATCTCGCGACCACTGGCATCCTGCACCCGAAAATCGATCCACATCTCCCGACCCTCTGGAAAGCCGGTCGGCAGCTTGTGCCCGGCGCCGACGTTGGTCACTTTGACGGCTACCGAGGTGTATTGCCCGGGCGTCATGGCTGTCGGCACTTGCTCGAACTTTATGTCCCCGGCGCGCGTGAGCATGTCGCGTGCGCGTTGCGCGCCCTCCTCCTGACCGAGATGCTTGAGCATCATCGCGTTGGCCCCGCTGAACCAATGCGAGGCGACCTCCTCGCGGTCAGGCCCCATGATCGCGGCCTTGCCCGCAAACCCCGGCATGTGGCAACTCTGGCAAGTCACATTGTTCAGGCTGTAGGTGCTCTCCTGCCATTCATCGTAGGTGCGCTCCACCGCCACGCTGCTGAAGGGGTGCGTGACGTTGTGGCAGGTGCCGCAAAAGTCCGAGCGGGTGTGCAGAGCGGAATACACGGTGTCGTGATAAGGCGAAACGGCATCCCGGCGCGGGCCGAACTTGGTCGGTTTGCCGTGTGCTCGCGGGCTCAGGACATAGGCGCCGTTGTCGAGGCCCGTGCGGGCACTGATGTTGTGGCAGGTCTCGCAATCGACCCCGGGCATCGGATGGTTCTTCGCACTGTCTTCAATCGAGGAGCGGTTGACTTGCGAAGTGATCTGCCCGGTCGTGAGACCGATCGGGGTATGGCAGCCAGTGCAGAAGTTATCGACCTTGCCCTCGGTGGCTGAACTCGCACGCTTGAGCAAGGCCCGATAGATGGGTTCATCCCAGGCCTGGGACATCATCGACGAGCGCCACTGCTTGTAGATCTCCGTGTGACAAGCGCCACAGACCTGGGCATTGTCAAAGTCCTTCACATTCAAGATCAGGTTGCCGGTGGTGTTGGCCCGATGGGGAAAGAACGGCATCCCGCCAATCACATGCATGAGCCTGGAGCGTGCCGGCTCCACCCACTTATCGTTACTTTGATTGTCATTGCCCTGAGGTTCGTCGGCCGCCACCAGCGTTACCGTGAGCAGGCAAACCATCGTCCATGGAATGATCAAGGCCGAAAACGGGTGCAGCGCTGGCTTGGAGTGCTTCATAACAACTTCCCCTGGACAGTTGCAGAGGATGACTGCGGCACTTCCATTGAGTAGCCAGGGGTATTTCGTGATGCAACCCAACGGTTACATCAATCACTCAATGGGGGGTACTTACAGCTCCACGGCGTCCCGACACCTTTCATGAACGGGATACCCTCGCTCAGCAATTACCCTGCCATCGATGTAACAATACTTGTCGGCACACCTGAACGCCCCGCAAACATTGCTCGAAATTAGAAATTCCCGAGCTGATGGAGACGCGAATCCTGCTGGGGAATCGCGCCCATTAGCGGGGGGAATTCACGCCGAAATCGGGGGGATTCAGATCAATGGCCAGTCCTGCGGTACAACCGCCGCACAACATCCGATAGCCGTATTACCCTGCGCAAAGGGTTTCTGCGCACAGTGCACCTCGCAAATCCGGGGCCACTCACTTTACTGGATACGACTTACTCTCTGTCCTTGGTCGACCGGATGAGACTGCCCCGTAACTTCACAATCGCCTTCTGCATCTGCACGAAGTCGTCGGGGTCAAGTCCGGTTTGCGGGAAGCCGTCTTCGGTGAGGCCTTCACGTAGTTTTCGCCCCTCTTTGGTGAGACTGATCCGCACCTGGCGTTCGTCTTCCGGGTCGCGCTGGCGCAGCAGATAACCCATCGCTTCCAGCTTCTTCAGGATCGGCGTGAGGGTATTGGATTCGAGAAACAGCTTTTCGCCGAGGCTGCCAACGGTCTGGTTGTCTTCCTCCCACAGCGCAACCAGGGTGATGTATTGCGTATAGGTCAGGCCGAGCCGTTCGAGCATCGGCTTGTAGGCCTTGCCGAAGGCCAGGTTGGTGGAATAGACCGCAAAACACAGGAACTCGGAGAGTTTGAGATCCAGGGCGGATGTCTTGTCGGTGTTTTTCATGGGCGTTCTCTTGGTTCAATCTGGCGAGGCTGAAACTATACGTCGTACGCGATGGTATCGGTAGTGCGTATAAACACCGACGGCCGGCTCACCGGGACGATCCCCGGTGAGCCGGCCGTGCAGTGGGTTATGCCGTCAGGACGTTGATGTCGACATCAATGTTGCCGCGTGTGGCCTTGGAGTAAGGGCAGATGGAATCGGCGTTGTGGGCCAGTTCAGTCGCCACCCCTTGGTCAAGCCCCGGCACTCGCAGGGTCAGTCGGGCCTGGAGGAAGTAAGCCGCGCCGGTCTGCCCCAAGTCCACTTCAATGTCGACGGCGGTGTCGGTCGGCAGTGTCACTTTCATCTGCTGGGCGGCCAGCCCCACCGCTGCGATATAGCAGGCCGACCACGCTCCGGCGAACAGTTGCTCGGCTTTCGGGTGTGGCTGGACGGCAGTGAGCACATGTGCCGGTGTGTCGCTGCCGGGGGACGACAGCACGATGTCGAGGTTGCCGTTATGGCCGCGCGAGGTGTTGCCTGCGCTGTTTCGAGTGGTGTGGGTTTTGCCGCTGGCCAGTACTTTTTCGATCTTGCTCATGGGGACTTCCTCAGGGCTTTATATTTCGTGCGATTATATCGCATGCGTCGTTTGTGATAATTAAAAGACAACGTTCATCAATTGGCGTGTGCAATGATCCAGTTGTTGCCGTTTTGGCCATGGGAAGCGTGAGCGGTCGAGATAAACATTGTGCGGCTGCTTCCGGTGTTCATGGCTGAATCTCCAAACGGTCAGGGTTGTCGTTATTTTTTATCGCTTTCGATCAGATCGCATGCGATGCATTAATACTCAACCAAAGCCCCAATGATGTCAAAGCCTATTTTATGCCTTGGCGATGAGCGGTAGACGCGAGACCAACCCCGCTGCCCTCCTCCTTGTCGAAAGGATGAGGGGCTTCTCAGCGTTTGGGCCGTTGGTTAAGCGCTTCGGATCGCTTTCACGCGCGACGATCAACGCGTTGGCGCTGAAATGAAATGGACGTATTTCACACGAAAAAAACCGGCCATTCGAGCCGGTTTTCTTTGAACTCTGATATCCACACGCACAAAAAACCCCTCACGAGGAGGGGGTCTGATGTTTGAGCGGTTCAGACGGTTTCACCCGCCTCTTCCCGGAATTTCGTCAGCTCAGCGCAGCGCAGGAATACCCGCAAACAGCCACGAAGACTCTTGAACCGGAGTCGCTTCGTTGCGTTTACGCGCCCACTCGGTCAGCGCCACCATCATCGCAAAGCCGAGCACGATCAACACCGGATAGGCCATCAGCAACTCGGTGAGCGAATACTTCCAGGCCAGCGGTCGACCGACACCGAGCATGGCGGCATACAACCAGGACACGCCCGACAGTGCGCCAGAGAACAGGGCAAACATTCGTACATTGACCTTAAGATCAAGCAACGAACTGGCCTTCAACATTGCAGGCAATACGTAGCGGTGCAACAACATGCCGTTGAACGTCAGCAACAATACAATAATAACTTTGGCTTGAAGTTTCGGATTGGCAAAATAGGTCATGCCTTTATCAAGGTAATCAATGCCTATAATCGCAGCTCCGGTGACCCACAAGAATATCAACGCATTGGCAACAGACTTCTGAAGACTGGCCATATGTTCATTATCGTGCCCCGACGACACACGACCTTTCAGTAAGTCCTTGACCATTGCGGCATCGCTGGCGAACACCAGGCCAATCGCTACGCAGCAAGCCAACAGATGAACGTACACAACGCCTAAACGCAAAAACTCCATGGATTCTTTCTGGCCGATCAGGCCGATCATTGTATTAATATCCAAGACTACATCTCCACTTATAGCAGCAGTGCAAATTGACCATGCCCCAGGCATGCGGATTATTGATTCGCACCTGCAAGGTCAAGTTGGCAAAGATTGAAGCAACTAAATAATTTGGTATTACAAGAGAGAGCGACTCGCCCAGCGAGTCAGTGATGACGGCATACTATCACTCCAGGTCTCAGGTAAAAAAAATCCCCATGTGCATTCCATTCAATGCAGATGAGGTATACGTCCATTTTTCTAGTGAGTGCAGCGGGAACCTAAGGATCCGCCTGCTGGGAAATCAGAGCCCAGCATATCCCGATCGTTCATTTTTTGAGCAAAAACATCGACAAACGGTACTGTTTCCAGCACCTGGGAACGCCTGCCTCTTCGGCTGAAACCCGCGTCGCTACGCAGCTGAATCGTTTCCTGTTCCATGCGGGAAAAAAAACCGCTATTGCGCTGAACTTTCGTCGCCAGACCCGACCAGTGGCTCAATTTCCTACCGGTTACCGGCAAGTTCGAGTCGCCTGCAGTCATCCGCAAACCACTTCGAATTGAGCGCTCATTCAGTACTGGCAATACAGCATCCAGAATCGGAGCTGCTACGCTTGAAAAACAGCTTCGACACTTTCCAGGATGCCAGTGCACGCGCGCCCTGGGGGCTGATGGAACAGTCGCATTACCAGATCCTGTGCCCGAGCGAGTCAGACTTCGTTGAGCAAAGGAGTGGACATGCCCCCCCGCAAAAGCAAATCTGCCGACGGCCTGGCAAAGCCATCGGACGACACCGGTGACGATTCGGTCTTTCTCTCGCGCAAGGAGCGTCTGTTCGCAGGCGAGCAACTACGCGAACGCCTGCCGCATTCGGTTCACGCCGAATGGAAACCACCCGGCAAGCGCCGCGACCCTATCGAACTGCTCGAAGAGTCCAACCGCTTTCGACTGCCCAACCTGGTGCCACTGCGCTACGGGCGTATGCTGCGCAGTCCATTCACCTTTTTACGCGGCTCCGCGGGGTTGATGGCGCATGACCTGGCCACGACCCCAACCACTGGCGTAAAGGTGCAAGCCTGCGGGGATTGCCACCTGATGAATTTCGGGTTGTTCGCGACACCTGAGCGCAACCTGATTTTTGACATCAACGATTTCGACGAAACGCTCCCGGCCCCCTGGGAATGGGATGTCAAACGCCTGGCGATCAGTTTTACCGTGGCCGCGCGCGATAACCGACTCAACGATAAAGACGCACGGGACATTGCCGTCAAATGCGCTTGCGCTTACCGCGAGGGCCTGCGCAAATTTTCGAAAATGGGCCCGCTGGATGTCTGGTATGACCGCCTGGATGCCCAAACGATCATCGATATGGCGCCCAATGCCGAGATCAAGAAAATTCGCGAGCAAGTGATCGCAAAGGCCAGGTTGCGTCTCGGTGATTACCTCTACCCCAAGATCAGCAGCGAAGTTGGAGGGCGGCGGCGACTGATCGATCAGCCGCCTTTGCTTTTTCATGTGTATGAAAAGGGCTTCAAGCAGCGAGTCCGTAGCGCATTGCATGATTATCGCTTGTCGCTGCCCCATGAACGACGCGTGCTCTTCGATCGTTACCGTCTCGAAGACATTGCCGTCAAAGCGGTCGGGATCGGAAGCGTGGGGACCTATTGTTTCGTCGGGCTGTTCTTTTCCGCGGAAAACCACCCCTTGCTCCTGCAATTCAAGGAGGCCTGTCCCTCGGTATTGGCACCCTATGCAGGCAACAGCGACTACGAGAACCAGGGGCAGCGTGTTGTCACGGGGCAGCGACTGATGCAGTCCTCCAGCGACATCTTCCTGGGCTGGACACGCGGACAAAATGGCCGGCACTTCTTTGTACGCCAGTTGCGGGACATGAAAATGTCAGCGCCCATCGAAGGCGTTTCCGCGGCACGGATGAAGATGTACGCCGAGTGGTGTGGTCATACCCTCGCCCGTGCCCATGCCAAATCCGGGGATGCGGCGCTCATCAGTGGTTACTTGGGCAAGCTGGACTCTTTCGACCAGGCCATCGGCAAATTTTCCATCGCTTATGCCAATCAAAATGCGAAAGATCATGCTGCGTTGATAGCTGCAGAAAAATCAGGGCGGATCCATGCGCTCAGGGAAGAAGAGTAATGAGGCCGACCCAAGAGCCTATCCATGGCCCTGCGAGCAGCAGAGCCATGGATGGGCCGGATCAGCCGCGAATGAACGTCAGCAGATCCTGTGCGGGTACTCCCCTGTCTGGTCATGCCCAAGGTCAGCGCCCTTCCAGCTTTTTCACGACCTCATCGGTCGTCATCAGGCCGTTGGCGATGTAGCGGAAGTTGACCAGCGCGCTACCGTATCCATCGCCGTCAGGCAGCTTCGGGCCGGCGACGGCGTCACGTACGACAACCACCTCGAAACCGCGCTCCAGAAACTCGCGAAGGTGCGATTCGACGCACAGGTTGGAGGCCATGCCCGCCAGGATGATTTTGTCGACCCGCTGCTTGCGCAGCTGCAGCATCAGGTCGTTGCTTTGCGGGCCATACAACTTGTGCGGTGAGGCGACGAGGGTCTTGCCGTCTTCGATGAAGGGTTTGAACTCCTTCATGAAGTCGGCACCCGAATTGCGGAATCCATCGAGCGTCAGAGCGCCCTTGCGGTCGAACATACCCAGCTTGTGCTGAACGGTCTCCGCTGGCGCCTCAAACTTCCACTGATGATCTTGGGGATAGTAGTAGTGTGGCGAGATGGCGACGGTCGCTCCGGCCTGCTTGAACGCCGTGAAAAGCCGGGTCAGATTTGGCACCAGATTCTGCTCGGTAACGCTCTGGCCGAAGACCGACCAGCCCGCTCCCTCAGGGCTCATGAAGTCGATCTGCGGGTCGATCACGACCAGCGCGGTTCGACTGGAATCCCATTGAAAAGTGGAAGCTGGCAGCGCCGGTTTGGCTGGATCGGCGTAGGGGTTCTCGGCGGCGAAACCGATGCCGGGCGCCATCAGGATCGCCCCCAGCAAGGTGGCGCAGGAGATGAGTCTGGCAGGATGAATTCGGTTGAAGGTCATGTTGCACGTCCGCAATGTGGGGGTGGTGCAATTACGGTACGGCGAGAAGACGGCACGAAATGGACATATATCCCTGGATTTCGGCCGACAAGCCCAGGCACCTTGCATGAGGCGGTTGGGTTCAATGCCCCCACGTGACCTTCCCGACAGCAAGCGCGTACCATGACCCCATTCAGACTGTGGATGTTCCGTGCATGCAGCGTCACATATGTTTCCTGGTCTATCCGGGCTTCGTATTGCTCGATCTGAGTGGCCCGCTCGAAGCCTTCTCCAACGCCAATCGCGCACGCCCTCCCGGCTATCGATTCACTGTCGCGTCCCTTGAGGGCGGATTGATCAGCGCTTCGAGTGGACTGCAAGTCGCGACCGAGGCCTTGCAGGTGGTCGACCAACTGGAGCGCCTGCGTATCGAGTCGGCGCGGCCACTGGTCGAGGACGGCCTGCAGACATTCGAAGAGATCGCCAGGTGCTTCGGATTCGGCGATGCCGACCACATGCTTCGCAGCTTCGTGCGAGTCGTGGGGCGCACGCCACAGGAACTGCGGCGCAGCGCCCGTCAGGCCAAAGGCAATGGTTCCGGGAAAAACGCCGATCCATCGCCCGCGTAATCGAAGACGTTTACAAGTCCCGGACCTGGCTCAAGCCAGCAACTCTGTGATCCACCGGGCCTGCCGCGCGATGTCCTGCACCGTTTCCTCGGGCACGGCCTGCTGCGCCCGGGCAACGTGGCTCAGGGTCTTCTGTTTCTGGCGTAACTTGCGCTGCCACTTGAGCAGGAACGCCGGAGTACGGGCCTGCATCTGCAACGGACCGAAGTACAGCTCTTGGGCGGTGTAGATCACCGGTCCGGAGTGCTCGGCGACGATGATTTCATAGTCGAAACGATTTTCTCGCAGCACTTCCTCGCAGAGGATGCGGTAACCATTGTCCATCAGCCACTGGCGCAGTGGCTGCTCGCCACCGTTGGGTTGCAGGATCAGGCGCTCCTGACCGCTCAGGTACGCCTTGCCGCTGTCGAGGATGTCGCGGATGGTTTCGCCGCCCATGCCGCAGAGGCTGACCGCCGTAATCCCGTCTTCCGGCTCGATTGCCGCCAGGCCATTGGCCAGGCGCACTGTAACTTGCAAATCCAGGCCGTTCTCGCGCACGGTGCGGTTGGCCGCGTGGAACGGCGTCAACGCCACTTCGCCGGCCACCGCCGCCGCGATGGCGCCACGGCGCATCAATGCCACCGGCAGGTAACCGTGATCCGAGCCGATATCGGCCAGGCGCGCACCGGCTGGCACATATGCCGCCACGCGCTCCAGGCGCATGGACAATGTCTGTTCGTTCAACTGCGGCCCCTATTCACCACGAACGTCCGGCGCCTTTGGCCGGATCGGGGCGTGATTCTGCGGAGCAATGCCGTGCATTTCAAATTTATGTGACAAGGGCCATGGCCCCTTTCACGCAATCACTCGTGCATACACCGATCTGTCGACGTTGCCACCGGACAGAATCACCCCCACCCTTCTTCCCGACATGGCTTCACGTTCCGAGATCAGCGCTGCCAGCGCTGACGCACCGGCTCCTTCGGCAAGGTTATGGGTATCGGTGTAATACACGCGCATGGCTTCGGCGATCTGGTCATCGCTGACCGATACGATCCGCGCCGCACCTGCCGCGTAGACGGCAAAGGCTTCGGGAATCGGCTTGCGCACGGCCAGGCCGTCGGCAAAGGTATTGGCCGAGGCGGTTTCGCGAATCGCGCCAGCGTCAAACGACAACTGTGCGGCCGCCGCCTCCGTGGAAACCACGCCAACCACCTCTGTTTCCAGTCCCAGCGCATCTCGGGCGGCGATCACCCCGCAAATCCCCGATCCACAACCAATCGGCACATAAACGGTGTCCAGGTCCGGCGCTGCGGTGAACAGCTCCAGCGCATAAGTGGCGACGCCTTTGACCAATTCGGTGTGAAACGGCGGAACCAGGAACAGGTCATGCGCTTGCGCCAGGCGGGCAGCCTCCTCACGGGCATCATCGAAATCGCGGCCATACTCGACCACTTCAGCACCAAAACCGCGCATGGCGTTGTTCTTTTCTACCGAGTTACCTTGCGGCACGACGATCAACGCCTGCAACCCCAGTGTGCGAGCCGCCAGTGCCAGGCTCTGCCCATGGTTGCCGCGGGTAGCGCTGACAATGCCCTTCGCGCCCGGGTGCTCGCGTTTGAGCCAGTGCATGAACGTGATACCGCCGCGCACTTTGAAAGCACCGGTAGGCGTGTGATTTTCGTGTTTGACCCACACCGTGCAACCCAACCGCTGAGCCAGCAAGGGCCAAGGGTACTGGGCGGTGGCGGGCATGACCTGGTAAACCTGGCGAGCGGCCTGTTCGATATCGTCGCGAGTCAGTCTGTGCATGAGGGGTCCCCCTGAGATTTTGCCCAGTTTGAACAACGGCGCCGTATACCGGCTTTCAAAAAACTGACCTGACTTTTGTCCCCTCTCTTCACTACTATGGTGTCCATGAGTCATCGAAATCGCCCGCCGCCGCCACTGCTGTCCGAACCGGTCCGTCGTATCGAGGCCGGCCCTTGGGCGATCGAATTGCTCCCCGGTAGCGCCTACGCGACCCGCTATGTCGCGACCCAGGCGGGAATCGGCTTCGCCTTCGACAGCCAGCGAGGCCTGCACGCCATCGGCAGTGACCGAATACGCCCCTTCGATGCCGTGCCCAACGGCCTGGCGTTCGTTCCCGCCGGGTGTGACGTGTTGTCCGAATCCCCCCAGGGCGGTGAATATCTGCGGGTGATACGCACCGACGGTATGGCGTTGGTCGGGGATCGTGCCTTCAACAATCGCATCGACCGGCAGGCCTCTGCCCTCGCGTGGCGAATGCGCGCCGCGCTGTTGCTGGCCTCTGTGGAGGACGATTGGGAAGCCTGGGCACTGGCGTTGTCCGAGCGGGCGACGGGTAGCGAAGCGGAGTCGACTGCACCCCATGGCTCGATCACCGGCAGCCGGATGCGCTTGCTCGATGAGTTCATTGATGCAGGCCTCGATGGCCCGTTGAGCGTACCGGCGATGGCGGGCCTGCTCGAATTGTCCGAAGGATATTTCATGCGGGCCTTCAAAAACGCCACCGGCAAAAGCCCGCACAGTTACCTGATCGACCGACGCCTAGCCAAGGCCCGCGCCCTGATGCGCGATTCCACCGCCACCCTGACGGAGATCGCCTACGCCTGTGGTTTCAACTCCCAGGCGCACATGGCGACCACCTTCAAGCAACGCCTTGGAGTGAGTCCGGCGCAGTTGCGTCAGTCTTTGGGGTTACGTTAGCGCCAGGTTATCAGCCGGTTTTTACCGATTGGCGACTCAACCGTGCTGCTTTCGGCCAGGCAGGGCCTTACAGGCATTGAGGGAAACGCCCAAAAGAAACTGTGGAACCCAGGGAATCGAACAGTGTCGCAGCGGTCCAACACGCGGCAGGACAATGGGTGCAAGATGCCCAACGTATCGCCTGCCGACCGCCATTGCCCATGGGAGAACCCATTGTCAGCTGTATTTTTGCGTCAAGTTTTCCGGTTAGCGATCGTGCTCTTTTGCGCAGGCACCTCGTCCTCGGTTTTCGCCTGCCCGGCCGGGCAGTCCCAGGTCTGCATGGTCGCTTGTTTTTGTGCTCCAGGTTCCGAAGAGGAAGCGGGATCAATCTTCGACGACATGAACCAGATGGCGGCCTCTGGGTTGCAGAGCTGGATTGTGCAATCGCGCGACTCTGCGGCAACGGGCGATATCCGGCCAATTCCGCTGAATATTCGGGCCCAGCTCGAACCCTGGTACGACATTCAAGTGCTCGATTCGGCGCGCTACAAGGTCGGCGATGATGTGGAACTGAACGCCGCAAACACCATGCTGCAGAATCCCGATATCCGTGCGGTCACCCTTATCGACATCATCGTCTTTAGACGTGCCGAAGATGCACTGAACGATGTCGCGCTGTGGGCGCATGAATTGAAGCACGTGCAGCAGTATCAGCAATGGGGTAATCGCGAGTTTGCCACTCGCTATACCCGTGATTACGAAGCCGTCGAGGCGCCTGCCTACGAGATCCAAGCCCAGGTCTCCAAAACGCTGCGAGCCAGCCAGGCTCGGGCAGAATCGCCTCGGCTTCCTTGAGTTCAAAGGGTCAAGCCTGGCCAGGTAACCATGCAGAGCTGGCACCGGCCCCACTCATGCGGATTGTCTGCGCCAGGTGCCGGGGGATGTACCGAACTGGCGTTTGAATGCGCGACTGAACGCGGCTTCGGAATCGTAGCCAACGGCAAAGCCGATTTGCGCCACATTGCCGCGACCTTCGCGCAACTGTTGAGCCGCCACGTGCATGCGCCACAGCGTCAGGTATTGCATCGGTGGCTGTCCGACCAATGCCGTGAAGCGCTCGGCGAACACCGAGCGCGACATGCCCACCTCGAGCGCCAGGGCTTCTGCGGTCCAGCCTTCGGTTGGGCGAGCATGCAGTAGCGCCAGGGCGCGCCCGATATGCGGATCGCGCAAACCCGCCAGCCACCCGCGCCGCTCAGCGGGAAGGCTGGCGACATACTGGCCGACAGCCTCGACGAATAGCAGTTCGGATAGTTTGGCGATGACCGTTGTCGAGCCAACGCGTCCCGCCGCGATTTCACTGACAGCAAAACGGAAGGAGCTTTCGATCCAGATGCCTGAAGCCGTCGCCCGCAGGTCCAGCTTCAATAAGGAAGGCAGCGACGAAAGCAGCGGGCTGAAGGGAGTTTCCGAACCGAGGAACCCGCACAACAACTGCGTGGCCTCGCCGCCCCCGCCGTACTTGATCCTCGAAATGCCGCCGACTTCTGGCGGCTGGATGACTTCTCTGGCCGGCATGGGCGCAATGCCCAGGTCACTGCCAAAGGAATGAGCGTCGTTGCGAGGAAGCAGAACGAGTTCGCCAGCCCTTACCTCGATGGCGGCACCACCGTCGATTTGAATTTGCATGCACCCCGCGGCGACAAAGTGCGACGCAATGATGTGTCGAGGGGCCGCCAGGAACGGTTTGCAATCATCCGCCGAGATTCTGCCGTTGATGCACCAGGGCGCAGTGAGTTCCGCCTCGAGGAAGACCCCTCCAGACAACCGAATCACACGCAAGACATCAGAAAGCGCATCCAACACTTGACCGCCCTCCTTTCCGGAGTCCGGAGCAGGTATTCAGGCGCACCGGTCATTCACCGCCTGAACTGCGACGCCTAGATTAGCACCAACGCGGACTCAGCGATCGAGATTGTCCCCAGAGGTTTCACCTGAGGTCATTGGCTCCGACGTCACCCGAAATTGCCCCATTCCAACTCAACCAGGGCAGCAGGAGATCCATATGAACAGCGTCGTTACCCTAGCCGGCTCAGCGTCAGGCACCACCGCCCGTTATGCGCAAATGGTCAGCTCTTCGAAAAAGTCCGAATGGCAGATCGATCGCGATCTGCTCCAGGACCGCAGTTTCGACTTCTCGCGCAAATTCCTCCCCGACGGACTGTCGCAGATCGATCGCCTGACCTTTCTCGATGGGGCCGAGGCGCGCCTGCTCAGCCAGATTCAGGGCCGGACCTATGCGTACATCTTTGGCCTGGTCGAGCGTTTCATCAGTGCCAAGATGCTCGATCAGGGTCGGGCCCATGTATTTGACAATCAACTGGCGCTTGAAGCGCTGGTGCGTTTTTCCAACGACGAGATCAAGCATCAGGAACTGTTCCGGCGCATGGAGACGATGATGAGTTCGCATTTGCCAGCAGGATATCGTCAGGTTGCCGATCCAAACGAGGTGGCGCGTGCGGTACTGGCGGCCAGCACCTGGTCGGTGCTGGCGCTGACCTGTCATATCGAGCTGTTCGTTCAGGCGCACTACGTGCAAAGCATCGCCCCGCGCGAGGAGTTGTGCCCGCTGTTCAAGGATGTCTTCAAATTCCACTGGAAGGATGAAAGCCGCCACGTCGTACTCGATGAACTGGAGTGGCGGGACGAACACGCGAAACTCTCGCCCGCCGAGCGCGACCTGGCAGTGACTGATCTGATTGCGCTGGTGGCGGCCGTGGACGCAATCCTGCAGGCACAATCGGCAACCGATGCCGACTATTTCATCAGCAATGTTTCACGATCGTTCAGTGTCGATGAGACGGCGCAAATCAAAGCCTGCGTGCTGAGCGCCTACCGCTGGCAATACATTATCTCGGGCGTACGGCATCCACACTTCGGCCGACTGCTGACGCAGATGACAACGCCCGCACAGATGTCCCGGATTCAGACTGCACTGGCACCCATCATGAGCAATTGACCGACAGCGTGCGACCGACTGCGAGTCGGTCGCGCTGCGGGATGACGTGCTGATAATGATTGATTGAGGATGGCGGCCATGACGATACCGATGTGGATGCTGCTCGGGTTTGCGACCTGGACCTTGCTGCTGTTGATGGCAACCGTCGGGGTCTATCGCTGGGTCGGGATCCTGTTCTCCAGTGTTCCGATCGCCTCTTTCCGCAGCGATCGGCTCGAAGGCGAGGATTGGTATCGGCGCGGGACCAGGGCACACGCCAACTGTGTGGAAAACCTGCCTGTCTTTGGCGTCATCGTATTCGTGATTACAGCCCTTGATGTCAATGGCTCAGCAGTGAACTACTTGTCCACGCTCGTCCTGATCGCTCGCGTGTGCCAGTCACTGGTTCACGTATCCCATGAGCAAACCAATGCGTTCGTGGCGGTTCGGTTTACCTTCTTCAGCGTTCAACTGGTGTGTTTTCTTGCGCTCATTGTCATAGCCGCTTGTTATGGAATATGAGTATCTGCCCGCTAGTCCTCAAAACGCCCCGTACTGTCTCGATCGCGTTCGTAATGTCGAGTGAGCGCAAACGCCGGCAACCAAGCCTCGCGCCGTACAGTCCAGCTCTCGTAGGTTGGCGTCAACTGGTCAGGGGCATCCAGGGATCCCAGGTTCACTTCGATTTCGTCTGCGCTGCGCGAGAACACCGACGAACCGCACTGCGGACAGAAATGCCACCCGGCGTAGTCACGGGTTTCGCCCTCGATCGTCACAGCATCCTGATGAAATATCGCGGACGCGTGGAACAGCGCCCCATGATGCTTGCGGCAGTCGAGACAGTGACAAACGCCAACCCGGAACGGACGCCCCGACGCAACAAGGCGCACCTTGCCGCACAAACAACCGCCGGTGAATCGGTCCATGGGGTGTCTCCTCCAGGCCGTCCGAAACGGCGTATCAGCGTGGAAACAGGAGCGTCACGGCGGCGCGAAAGCCCCAGCCTTGCGGGCCGTCTTCCGGGCTGTCGAGCCAGTAGCGCGGGCCGGCCTGCACCGTCAATGGTTGACCGCCGATCTTCAACAGTTGGGTGACTGTGAGGTTGACCGGTACCGACCATTCGCGCGATTGCCAATTGTAGGTCGACTCGGTGTTCACCCCGTAGGTTGTGAGCGTATGGGTGGTGTACGAGAGGAAGGGTTGCAGGAAGGTCTGGTTGACCTTTTCCTTGTTGTCCGGCGGGCTGTCGTCCAGGCCCCAGATATGGTTGGCCAGAATGCCTCGGGTCCAGCCATTGGACTGCTTCAACGCCACCGCCGTCGGGCCGAGGCCCCATTGCTCGCTGCCGAGCAATTCATCACTGCCGGTCGGTATCAATAACGCCGGGCCACCACCGAGTATCCAGCCACTTTCCGTGGGCTTGGTTGGTGAAAAGAAAAAACTCTGGGTGATATCGCCGCTGCCGGATTTGTCCGCCGCGCCATTGGGGGCCAGGCCGTGCTGGTCGATGATCGGCAGAATGGTCCGGGAAATGAGGTTCCAGTCTTCGTTCAAGGCAAACGGCAGCACAGGCTGGATATTGGTGACGCTGTGCATGCCCTCCCCGGTCGGCCCCATCTTCTGGTCCCAGTTGTACTGCACCGGCAGGCTGTACATCGCGGCGACCGGGTTAAGGGCTTTCTTGGCCAACTCTGCCGAATCTTCGGCCTGAGCCATCGGGATGAAGCCCAACGCAACGACGAGTGTCGACGCGGTACACATCCATCCTTCTTTCAAATCCATCTCACTCACCTGTAGACGCCAAAACCGGCGTTGCAAAGGGTTAGCGTAGGCGACTGTGATCGATGTGCAATTTTTCCCGGCTCCGTGTTTAACAGTTTTTGAGAGTTATTGATTCGGATTATCCCGCCGCTACGGGCAGCATTCGGCCCGCATTGACCGGCGTGCAAGCACCTGCTTTGCGTAACCGACCGGCGAGTATCAGTGCCTGAATACAAGGCACCCGGACCAATGCCCGGGGCCAGGTCGGAACCCGAATGACAACTTTCATCACTTGAGAACCAAACACATGGGCATGTCGAACAAATGGATTGCGGGTATTGCTTTGAGCTGTGTATTTCAGGTCGGCTGTGTCTCGAAAGTCGCGCAGCAAGAGCAATACTCGGGCTTCCTGGGCAATTACCAGGGCCTGGAGGAGCAAACTACGCCGAGTGAGCAGAAAGTATTGCGCTGGGTATCGCCCGGGTTCGATCCTCGTGCGTACTCCACTGTGGTGTTCAGGCAGATGGAACTGTACCCATCGCCGCAGCCGACCGCGCGCGTCAGCCTGAAGACCCTGCAAGACCTGCAATTGATGGCCAGCGACAGCGTCAAGCTCGCCTTTGCCCGCCGCTATACGATCGTCCCTTATCCGCAGCTGGCGCCGACCGATTCGCGGTCGCTGATCCTGCAAGCGGCGATCACTCACGTCAGCGCCAATAATGAAGGCATGCACTGGTATGAGGCTGTTCCGATCGGCGCCATTGTCGGGGCGACACAAGCAGCCACCGGGCATCGGGATCAGACCGCCGAGATGTACATCGAAGCCAACCTGATCGACGCCAAAACCGGTATGCCGGTCGCGAAGATCGTGCGCAAGGTATTCGGCGAGACCGTCAAGAATGCCGAGCAGCCGATTGTTGCCAATGACTTCAAGGTTGCACTCAAAGGCATGACAGACGATATGCAGGCCCTCCTCCTCAAGCGTTGACGCTCAGGCAGACCCCATCGCAAGCAGACCGGCATGGGGTTTCAATGTGATACCCCGCCGCGTTTTCCCTCTGACAAACCGTTAGCCGTGCCAACGCCTGACGCGAGACTCATGATGAAAATACCGGCCCATACCCTGGCGATCCTGATGCTGTTGCTGAGCACCAGCGCCCTGGCGGCGACAGTGATTCCCCTCAAAGGTCAGACCTCCCAGACCATCCAGCAGGACACCAGTGCCTGCCAGTCCCAGGCCAACGCGCAACATCCGGTGCAAAGCACCGTGCCCTCCGGTGGCCGGGTCAAGGGCGCCGCAACCGCAGCGGTAGCCGGTGCGACGGCGGCAGAAGTTCGCGGTCGTCAACATGAAAACCTCTATGACCAGATCGACGACGATACCAAGCAAGACTATCGCCAGAACCGGGCACACAGTGCCGCAGTTGCCGGCGCCGTCGTGGGGGGCTCCAGGCAACGCCAGGAGCGCCGGCAGAATCTGAGTGAGAGCGAACAAAGCGTTACCGCCAACAACTCCGTCTACAGCAGCTGCCTGCAACAACGTGGCTACGATGTCTTGCCTTGATCGGCGACGACAATGGCGTGAAGCGTTTGTCTCCCTGTAGTCATGCTCTCTTCCTGGTTTCTGGCCGCCTGCGCCTTCTTAAAAAAAAACCCCGGGCCCTTTATGAAAGGACCCGGGGCAAAGCCGTAGAACGAGAGGTGAGGATCGTTTACGCCGCGACAAACAAACCAAGACCGCGATGTGCGTCAACGCTCCTCGAGATCCATTTAAATCGGTAACGTCCCTGGTTCAAAGCTAATAAGAATCAAAAATAATCCTTAACAAGCCACGCACACAAAAACACAATCATTTATTTGTATCCTGATAGTTCAGGCTGCAATTGAAGCCTGTCGAAACAGCCAAGTTAGTTCATTCAGGCGTGGCTGCGCGCAAACCCACCTGCCCCAGCTTGCAGTTTTCGGATAGCGCAGTTAATCCATTCCAAGCATTATTCGCGGTGTCCAAATCGAAAACCATGGGTCAACCAGCAATGCTTTTCCTTTGTATGATTGAACTGATACCTCTGACAGGCAGGGCTGTTTGCCGAACCGCACGCCTCTGAAACGAGACATTCCAGCATTGTAAATGCAACACACAGTGCTCCTTCCGCCTGGCCCTCATCTTCGTTCACTTCCCAGACCAGAATGTACCGAGCCAAATCCGGCCCCTATACTCAGGCCAGCACCGCCTGAACGGAAGATTTCTATGAGCTACACCTTCAAGTTGAAAAATGGCGCCGTGGCGGTATTCGACCCCGACAACGCCATGCTTTCCATTACAACACCCCATGGAGATGTACAGAATTCCACGCTAGGTAGAGCTGAGTCGCGTCTGTTGGACCTGCTGCTCATGGAGCCAGGTGTCACCAAAAGCCGCGATGAAATCATCGACTACACCTGGAATGACCGCGTGGTTGCCTCCGGCAGTTTGAACCAAACGGTTTTCTCACTACGCAATATTCTCAATGACAGTCGGGATCACGAGATCTTGATGACTGTTCCTCGACGAGGATATTGCTTCAACCGGCAGTGTGTCGTCGATGCACAAGCAGATGTACCAGCACCCGGAGCGGAAACAGCGCAGCCACCCGCGCCCATCACTGAGCAACTACCGCCACCGGGTGGTGATGAAATACTGGCACCTTCAGGTAAAATCAGTAAATCCACCCGCATTACAAAGGCCCAACTGATCGCTTATGTCGTTACGTTGGCAGTCGTTGCCTTTACTATTTTTCAATTCGACTTCGACGCGCCAAAAATTGAAATTTCCAGTATCGACAAGAATGGACTGGTCATACACGCCGTGGGCAGCGATCTTGCCGAGGCTCAAACGCTGATGGATCTGTCGGTCAAACAAACTGAACAGCTACCGCCAAACCTGAAGGGCCAGGTCTGGATCAACCTGTATAAAGCCAATTATTCCGTTTCGTGCATCCGCCAGGATCAAAGCACTGCAAATCTGCAATTGAACAGCAGTGAAAGAGACCTCGCCTTGATGATTCGTCAATGTTTGGAAGTCACCTTATGAAGTTTGAATTTCCGCAAGCCGTTCACTGGCCTCTTATAGGCTTGATCAATGCGATCTGCATTTTTTTTCTTGTCTACTCTCCTTCGCACTACATGGAAAATATCAGCTACCAGACAAAATCCCGACAATGGCTGGAGGATCTCAACCAACTCAACACCGAAGAGTACCTCACTATCGGGCATGGCCGGCTCACTGGAACCACGCTGGAAAGCCTGAATGGAAAAATCCGCAATGCGACCATCTCGGCCAATATAATCGGAGAAAGCAATACACACGTCGAGATCAAAGTCAGCAATATCAAACTCAGCCAGGACAATGAACTTTTTGCCATTGAAAAGACCCCTGACCTGTTCTTCAGGCGTCAATACGTCTTGCAGGAAGGCGCCATTCTAAACTACGAATTGATCCCGACCCAGGATAAAAGCGCCGTGTGTTTTTACATCCATGAACTTGGCCGCTTGCGCTGCATGAACCATTAATCAGCCTCCCGAACCGACTCGACACCCGCCTGGCACAGGTTCTCATCAAAGATTCTTCAAACAAAAATAATACTTATTGATTTGAATCAAACGTCCCTCCTGCCAAAAATCCCTCGCCGATAATCCTTGGAATCGAGCCTGCTTGACTCTCGCCCGGGACAATGCCCTATACAGGAGAATCAAGTGAAAACCATGCATTTCCTGCGTACCCGCAAATCGACGACTTTCGGATTCCTGGCGGTCTTTTTTCTGTCTGCCATGCCACTTTATTCGTTGGCACACGACGAGCGTTCCGTCGAAAGCACGACCATTGAATATTATGAAATTGAAACAAGCCCGGATGACAGCCAGAAACTGTCGCATCTGAAAATCCACAGTGATAATGAGTATCAAACGGACGAACAGAACAGTGATTCTGCTCTCCCTGCCCCGCCACAAAGTGATGCCGGCATGAGCTACGCCAACAGGCTCATACTACTCTGAGCAGCGTTGTATTCGCAGGGGCAAGCAGTGACTGACCTCTTCCGGCGACCTGGCAAATATGAGTTATTGACTTTGGCAGGCACCATCGAAGTGAGATTATTTGCAGCCCAAGTCGTGGCAGAGATGCAGCTGACATTCTGCTCTGCCTGAATCAACTGTTAATAAGGAATCGCCTCGATGCTACTGAAAAATTTCGTCACCGTATCGTTTGGTTTATTGCTTTCCCTCAAGGCCATGGCCGACGACAAGGGCGTCTACAGTGCCAAATTGACGAGTGTCGAAACCAACAAGAAGGCCCCAAGTACCGTGAAAACTGGCTATCAGGTAAAAACCGGTTATCGTATTGACGACTTTTACTCCTTTACCGTTGCAGCCATTGACCCGATGAAACCCCAATCGCAGATCTTCAGTTCGAAAATCGATCCGCGCAACGTTCAACACATGGACGACTCACCGTTGGACTGCAAGTACGCATTTTCGGCGGAGCTGGAACTGATCCGGGGACTCTGACAACCCGATCAAAGCCGATGGAAACGGGGTCGAACTTACCGACAGAAAGAACGCCCAATCGCGTATCTTCTCCATGACTGCCCGTCAGGCTTGACCCTAATCATTTAACAGATGAGCCTTAAAATTCATGACTATCGCACCGCCCGACGAGATCTTTCATTTGTCTTCTGCCTTGCCGAGCCAACTGAATAGAACAATAGGCAATTGGGAAATGAGCCTTATCCCGATTGAGCATGAGGCGCGCATTCGGCAACACAAACTCTTTCACAGCCCCGAACTGCAGTGCAGTCGCCTTGAGTTCGACTCATCCGTGACCCTGGTCAGTTCTGTTCCTGCCGGATTCGTGACATTCGCCATCTCCCAGGCCCCGATTGGTCGCCCCGTCGTAAACGATCACAAACTACGGCCTGACGAAGTCATCGTATTGCACAGCGATGAATCAGTGCATTACACCTGCGAACCGAATGAAACACTTTTCACCATCACCACGACACTGGGGCACTATGACCGATGCCGCCAAGATCACTCTGTCATAGATATCCTTGCAAACCGGACAAACCACAGCTATCAGGCTGAAAACTTTCAATTCATTCAATCGGCCATTCAAGCCATCAGTGCTTGCTGTGTCGATATCAACGACACGGCTTCAGCAGAACGCGATGAAGCACAATGCTCTGCGATTGGAAGTGCGGTGCTTGCTTCACTATTGCAATCGTTGACACCCGCAGGCGGTGTCAGGCGCAAAGTCCCGACAAGAAGAAAGGTGGCGATAGAAGCCATACAGTACATTCATGAAAACACAAAAAAAACGCTCACTATAAAGTCGCTCGTAAGGCAACTTGAAACCACCACACGCACTCTGCATTTTGGCTTCATTGAAACGTTCGGGATGTCGCCAATCGCATACATCAGAAACTTGAGACTCGCCAGTGCCCGTCGCGACCTGATCAATAAAACCTGGCCCACCGTGACAGAAACCGCGATGTTCTGGAACTTTCACCATCTTGGCCGGTTTTCCAAGGCGTATCAGATCGCTTACGGAGAGACGCCGTCGGAAACGGCCAGGCGCAACACCGCCAGGCCCAGGAACACGACCTCACCCGTTTACAATCAGGTCGCCGGGGTTAGAAATTATCGTTAACAGGCATTTATCAAATGCTCCGCAAATGATGATTAATGATTTTCCTTGATTAACCGCAGGTATCCAGAATTGCTTATTTGCCTATTCAAGGAGATAAGCATGCAACATCGAATAAACACGCTGCCACTCAAGCAGAAAATCGCACTGTGCATTACCGTCTATGCAGGTGGCATCCTATTGGCCTGGGTCATTGACTGGTACTGAAGTCGTTTAATCCGCGACTACAGGATGCACAGTGAAATAATGATACCTCGGGGTTTTTCGATGGTTGCCGCATATAAAGCGTTACTTGGAAGGCACGCAGTCACTGTCTGTCTGATTGCTGCAGCAGGCTGGGCCGCATGGTTCTGTGCTGGAGGGCTCGCGGAACAATTCATTTCACGGAAGTTGAATAACGTTTATGCCGATCTACGTGCTGCTCAAGTGGAGCCCAATGCGCAGATCGACAAAGTACTGGAAACCCTCGACGATCTTGATCGCTCGGGTCAGGAATGCTCCGCCGAGCAATACTCGCAACTGGCTGACCTGGTCAAAAACCTGCGATTTGTTGATCAAGCGGCAATCCAGTTGCCCAATGGCAAGATCTGTTCCTCCTACGGACAAGAACTCCCGTCGATACTGGCCGGTAGCGAGAAACGCAAGTTCTCCGTTGGAAAGCGAACCTACTGGGTGGACTCTGCTCACACGGATTCTGCGGACACCGACTTTATCATTGTGTCGGAACAGTCAACCTACGTCTGGGCAAACAAGAAAATCCTGCTCGACAATTTGAAGTTTCCCGAGGACCTGCAACTGGACCTCATAGGCCCCGGCGGTGCAGTGCCCATTGCCTCTACGGGCCCCAGGCCGCTGACGGTGCAGAAGCCATTCCACCTGGAAGAACTGGTTACCTCGGCAGACAAGGTCCTCATCGCCTTTGCGGGCAACCGAAATGAACTGATCGCTGTCATTTCTCTTCCGCTGAGCTACCTGACGGTCCTCAAATTCAAATTATTCATTGGTCTTGCGTGCGTGTTCGTAGCGCTGCTCTTGCTCGCAAGGTGTGCTCAACGGCATTACACCTCGACCGCCGTACGGCTTCGCAATGCCCTGAAAGCCAACACGCTGGGTGTTCACTACCAGCCAATCGTCAACTTGAAGACCGGCTATCTGGTGGGCGCCGAATCACTTTCCCACTGGAACGACAACGGCACCCAAGTGCCTGCGGATGTTTTCATTGCGGTGGCGGAGAAGTCTGACCTGATCCGCAAACTTACGCGTTCGGTGATTCGACAAGTGGCCGAGGATTACAGCACCTACCTTTGGGCCTGCAAGGACTTTTACATTACGGTCAATCTTTGCGCCCAGGATATTCAGGACCCGAGCTTCCCCGACTATGTGGCCAGCGTGCTCGCAACCTACAACATGCCTGCGTCCGCCATGACGTTTGAAATCACCGAAAGGACCTTGCTCGATCAGAAGCCTGCCGCCATGCAATTGCGACGGCTTCGTGCGTGTGGACATCGCATTGCCGTGGACGACTTCGGTATCGGCTATTCCAACCTCTCGCTTCTGGATTCGGTGCCTTTCGACATTCTGAAAATAGATCGCTCGTTCATCGCAGACGACAAGATCGCGGCCAAGGATGCCCTGTGGCGCCACATTGCCCATCTGGCCAAGTCGCTGAGACTCAAGGTCGTAGCCGAAGGTGTAGAGACTCAGGAGCAACTGCCGCATCTGGTTTCGGAGGGGGTTCTACTGGCGCAAGGCTGGTTGTTCTCCAAAGCGCTGCCAATCCAGGCGTTGGCAAGACGCTACTTTCAATGCCCGGCAAACATCCCGCCCTACGACCCCAAAATATCAATCAATGACTTCTATTAACCCCTGATGGCCCCTCAAATGCTCGCCGAACCCTAACACCAGACAACCCTGTACAAGGACTCCACCACACATGCTACTTCGAAACCTTGGCTTCGCTTCACTGCTATCGCTGCTGTCTTTTCAGGCGCTCGCTGATGACAAAGGTTTATACCTTGGAGCGGGCGTAAGCAGCATACAGACCGACGAATCCAGACTGGACGACGACGACACCAGCTACAAGGTTTATGCCGGGTATCGCGTCAATAGCTACCTGGCCTTCGAGGGCGCCTACGTCGATCTCGGTCAATTCAAGGACAAAAATGTCGATTTCGAAGGCAAATCGGCTCAGGCTGCCGCCCATGTCGGCTTTCCGCTGGGTGATCGGATGCGGGTGTTCGGCAGTGTCGGTGCTCATGCCTGGGACGCCGACGGCAATGCCACCGACGACGATACCGGGGTTGATCTGACCTACGGTGTCGGCCTGGAGGTCGATGTCTTTCGCAACATCGGCCTGCGCGCTGAATACGAAGTTCTGGAGGTCGGAGAGATCGACCTGAACCAGACGACCGCATCCGCCTACATGCTTTTCTGACACCGCTACAACTGAGCGGCCTTGCGGGTCGCTCAACGCACCCTGCGCAACGTCCCCCGCCCTGGCACCGGGCCCGATAACCGGTGCTCAAGTGTGCCTTTGCTCCCGCAATACACCCTCCCTCGCCACAGCAGTCACTACGGTTGCAAAATCGCTACCCCGCCACCACAAACACAATGATCGGCCCACACACCGCCAGCAACACATTGGAAATCGCATAACACACGGTAAAACCAATCACCGGGGTGTTGCTGCCAGACTGTTCGATGATCTTGTTCATCGACGCCGCTTCGGTCTGCGCACCGGCCAGGGCGCCGAACAGGATCATCGGGGGCAGGCGCAACACATAGCGGCCGAAGTACAGCGCCACCAGCGGTGGCACGATGGTGACCACGGCGCCGGACAGCAGCAATGCCAGGCCTTGTTCCTTCATCGCGGCAAATGCTGCCGGGCCCGCCAGCAGGCCGACCACCGCGCCGAACGCGGTCAAGCCGAATTCGGAAAACGCCCATTGCGCGGCGGGCGGCAACGCGCCGATTTCCGGGTGGCGCGAGTTGTACCAGCCGATCACCAGCGCGGCGACCAACACTCCGCCACCGATGCCCAGCTCCACGGGGATCATCCCGACATGGGTCGACAACAGCCCCAGCAACGAGCCCAGCACCATGCCAAGGGCGTGCACGGCGATGTCACTCTTGTAGTTGTTCTCGCGAATCCGCCCTAACCGCTTGGCCACCGCCTCGACACTGGCGGTGCGGCCGGTCAGGGTGATCACGTCGCCTCGACGCAGCACGGTGTTGGGCAGCAAGGGCAACTCGTAGCCCTGGCGGGTGATGGTATTGATGAAGCAGCCCAGACGCCTGGCGCTTTCCAACCGGCTTTTTGCCTGATGGATTGTCTTGCCGGCGAACTCAGGCGAAGTCACGACGATGTCCACCTCGCGGGTGGGGAAAGACAAGGATTCGGCATGGTCGATTTCCGGCCCGATCCACTGGGTGAGCGTGCCCACGGCTTCGCGCAAGGCGTAGACCCCGACGATATCCCCGGCCATCAGCGTGAAAGCCTCGTCACGCTCGAAGACTTTGCCTGCACGCACCACGCGCTCGACAGTCAGCGACTCGTACTGTTTCTCCACATCGGCAATGCGCTGCCCATTCGCCGAACCGTTGGCGGCCACCTGATGGGCACGCACGACAATGCGGGTGTAAGGCACGGTGATCGCGTCTTCTTCCTTGGCGATACCCAGCTCCAGTTCCAGCTCCCGTGCCGACGCCTTGAGGTCCACACCCAGCAGCTTCGGAGCAATGCTGCCGACGAAGACGATCAGGCCGATGGTGCCGAACAGGTACGTGATCGCGTAGGCAATCGCCATGTGGCTGTTGAGTTGGGCCCTGGCCGCGGTGTCGATCGACAGTTGATTGATGGCGCTGGTGGCGGTGCCCATGATCGCCGTATCGGTCAGTGCGCCGGCCCCGAGCCCGGCGGTGAAACCGGCGTCGAAGTCGAACACCGCATTCATCAGCAGGATCGCCGCCAGCGCCGTCCCGCACAGCACCACGCTCAACACCACCAGTTTCAGCGTCCCGCGATTGAGGCTGCCGAAAAACTCCGGCCCGCTCTTGAAGCCGACCGCGTAGATGAACATCACGAAAAACACCGACTTCAATCCGGTCGGCACTTCCAGCCCGATCTGGCCGATCAGCAGCCCCATCAGCAGCGCACCGGCCACGGAACCGAGGTGAAAACTGCCGATGTGGATGCGCCCGATGAACACGCCCAGGGCAATGGCCAGGAACACCGCGATTTCCGGGTCGGTCCGCAGGGCGTGGAGAATGAACTCAAGCATGGTGCGAACTCCCTTTCAGGCGAAATCAGGATTCCTTCGGTTCTTGTGCCGGGGCCGGGTACCACTTGTCCCTGGGCACCCATTTCTCTTGTTGCGGATCGCCCAGGTAGTGCGGCGACATGATCTGCACGCCGTACTCGTTGAACACATCCTGGATGTTAGCGTGCAGCATGCTCAGCAGCACGGCGCGCGGCCGAGGCTGACTGGGAATGGCCTGGGCCACCAGCCGGTATTCCGGGTAGAAGTCCGACAATGCCGTCTGGAACACCTGGGCCGGCGGTACTTCGAGAATCCCCGGCGTGCGTTTCGCGGCCTCCAGCAACATCGCCTCCACCTGCCGCCACGGCGTGTCGTAGCCGATGGTCACGATGGTGTCGACCACGTAGCCGGGGCCTTGTACCACCCGCGAGTAGTTCTTGGTGACGGTGCCGGTGATCATCGAGTTGGGCAGGGTCAGCACCTCGCCCAGGCCGGTGCGAATGCTGGTGGTGAACATGCCCAGTTCGGTCACCGTGCCTTCGTAGTCGCCGATGCGCACAAATTCGCCGGGGCGCAGGGTTCGGGTGTAGGTCAGGATCAACCCCGCCGCCGCCTGGCCCACCACGCTGGTGGCGCCCAGGGAAATCATCAGGCCGATCAACACCGACAAGCCTTTGAAGGCATCGGTGCCGGCGCCCGGCAGGTACGGATAGGCCATGGCCAGGGCAAACAGCCAGATCGCCAGGGACGTCAGGCGCTGGGTCGGTTGCAGAGTTTCATGGTTGAGCCAGCTGAGGGTTCCCGGTGCCGTCATGCGCCGCAGTATCCGCCGCATGAACGCGGTTGCGCCGCGGGCGATGAAGAAGATCGCCAGCGCCACGCCCAGCCCGGGTATGGCACCGACGATGCCTTGCAGCAGATAGTCGCCGAGCTCCAGCAGATAGTTGTTGAGGCTCTCGCCCCAGGGACGGGTATAGGGAAAGCGCGACAGGACGAAGCCCAGCCATTCGTACGTCAGCAGCAACACGACGATCCAGCGCACCAGTTCCAGCAGGCGGCTGGCCAGCGGATACAGGTAATTGGCGTCGACCAGCGGCACCCGTCCGACTTTCAGGGCCTGGGTGTGCCGATGCATCAGCTCGGGCAGTTTCTTCAGCACTCTGCGCCGCAGGTACGACATGCCGAACAGCAGCGCGATGTAAATGCCGGTGGCGATCAACGCGGCGACCACGGAGCGCAGGATCAACTGCAGGCTACGGGCCTCCCGGGTTTCGGCCACAACCTGGCGCAGCCGATCGGCCGCGGCTTCGGCGGCCTGCTGTACCGTGTCGTACTCGGTCTCGTCGAAATCCTTGGGCGAAACGATAAAAGCGCGCCGGCTACCCAGCAGCACCATGTAGCTTTTCATGATCGGGTCGATGGTGACATTGAGGTCGTCGGCGTCGTCCAGCTCTTCACCGATCACCGCTTTCGCCCGTTTGACCCGGGAGGCCGGGGCCTCACCGAGGATGGTCGCGCGAAACACCATGATGCTGCGGTTGGCCACTTTCAATTCAACGGGAGCATCAACCACTTTCGGCGCGTCCTCGGCCCACAGCTGCACCGACCAAAACATCCCGAAAACAGTAAACATTACAGCGAGCAGCCTGCTCCGCATGTGTCGGATCCTTACTTCACAAAATTCAAATCGAGGGTACGTACCGCAGCGTAGTTCACCGATGAACGGTTGTCAGATTTGAGCTACAGGCAGTTTCCCCATGGGTCTTTTCCCTTGAAACAATGCCCCGACACCCGCCCATGAAAGTGGCTCAAGCAGCAGAAAGTGCGTTCCTGGCTCGATCCCGAAAACACTGAAGATCCCTGCGGGAGCGAGCTTGCTCGCGATAGATGTGGGTCAGGCACCGGGATGTCGAATGTGCCGACGCCATCGCGAGCAAGCTCGCTCCCACAGTGTGTTTCGTACCTGACTCAAGGATTGACCTGATAACCCTTGCCCTGCAAACAACTACTGTAGGCCGAAGCGGTATTCGCCTGGGTGGTTTTCTCGTCCGCCCGGCGCTCCTGACGCTGGCGCGAACCACCGACAACCATACCGGCCGCGGCGGTTTCCTTGGCGCGGTCCTGGCGGACGTTCTGTTTCACGTCACTGTCGACACGATCATCATACGCATCGTGCTGATTACTGCGCACACCAGACGCCACGGCGCCGGCTGCAGCCCCCACCGCCGCCCCTTTGACCCGCCCGCCGGATGGCTGCGAGGACGTCGATGAAGCCTGACTGTTGGCAATGCTGTTGCATTCGTTGATGTCGGCCTGGGTTTGTTGCGAACTTTGCCCTTTCATCGGCACTACTGATTGTGCCCATCCCGGGCTACTCAAAACCGACAATGCGATGCACAGGCAGACCGGTGAAAACCTTTTCATGATGACCTCCGACAGGCTTGCCGCAACGGGCAAGCCTTTGGGTCGACTGGCGGGCAGCAAGCGACGACTTGCATCGACTTGCCGATCGGGTGGAACAACTGAAAAGTGTAGTTCAACGGTCCCGCCGAGAAGGACTTCCGAACAAGCGGTGGGTGTTGTGTGGGAGCGAGCCTGCTCGCGAAGGCGGTCGACCAGCCAGCATCTATGCCGGGAGTACTGGCGCCATCGCGAGCAGGCTCGCTCCTACAGGTCTATCGGTGATCTGGAGACTTGTGGTTACTCAGGCGGATCAAGCTGATCCAGCGCCCGGTTCACCGCCAGTTCGCCGAGCATGATCACTTGCGCAATGCCCAGTAGCGCATTGCGACTGGTTCCTTGCAGATGATCCACCAGATCGTTGGCCATGACATGGGCCGACGCCAGCGATTCACAGGCATGCACCAGTAAGGTCTCGACATTGAGTTCGGGATTGACGATGAACATGGAACTGGGTTTACGCGGCGTGGCCATGATGCCGGGACCGGGGTTGAGGTAATGATCGAGGGCGCGCTCGGCGGCTTCGTGGAGCTTTTGGGAGTCGAGGCTTTCGTACGGGGAAGTGGGATCGGTGTCCGGCGGGTTGGGTGTGACTTTGAACATAGTGAAACTCCTTATGCGAAGAACAAAGGAGCCATCACCATCGCTACCAAACGAAGGGTGGTGGCCATACGAAGGTTGGTAGACCGGTCGCACAAGAACCCGGCGCTCCCGAAGGAGCCCTGCGCATGGCCACCATAAATAAAGTCCAATGAAAGCGACTGAATAAGGCGGCGCTACGCTTGTTCGAGACGGGCTACCAAACCCGATCGCTGCTGTTTTGCAGCGACCGGCCAACGATAAATCCCACCCCCAAGACGCACAAGCCGGCGGATTCTGGCGTAGCTGTAGGCAATGACGCAAGCCGTCGTAGCTTGCGGGAAGTAACGCTGACAGCCGCTAAACAACCCCTTAAACACACACCAATAGGACAGCCAATACAAAGAACTGTAGGAGCGAGCCTGCTCGCGATGAGGGTATCAGCTTCAACATCCATGTTGGCTGAGCCACCATCGCGAGCAGGCTCGCTCCTACAGGGTATGTGGTGTTAGTCAGGCATTGGTGGTCAGTGGATACAGCTGCTCATCAAACTGCGACAGCTTCGGAAATACCAGTGGTTGGTCGTCGCTCAAGTGCTGCAAACGCTGGCTGTAATCAACCAGAAATTGCTGGCGCGCCTCTTCACTGATGTACGGCACATGCCAAGCCACGAAGGGTTCCAGCACATCGAACCCGACATAGGCCAACGTGCCGCGCAGGATCGGCCGCAGCATGTCCTCCAATGGCCCATGAATCGCACCGTCGCCAAACATGTGTTCACGACCGCCGAGGGTCACGGTCACCAGCGCCTTCTTCCCGGCCAGACCACCCTGATCATAGAAGCGCTTGCCGCCATAGCAAATGCCGGACACCAGCACCCGGTCGATCCAGCCCTTGAGCATGGCCGGGGCGGAGAACCAGAAGATCGGGAAGTTGAGGATCAGCAGGTCGGCCCACAGCAGTTTGTCCAGTTCGGCCTGGATGTCCGGCGCCAGTGACTGGCTCTTCACGCCCAGGCGTTGTTCCAGGGCATAGACCAGGTACTCGGGGTCTTCCCTATTGGAGAAGTCCGCGTCGCTGGCCACCGGGTTCCAGTTCATTTTGTACAGGTCGCTGACCTGCACTTCATGGCCCTGAGCCTGGAGGGTGGCGACAGCTTGGTCACGCAGGGCGGCGGTGAAGGATTGCGGCTCCGGGTGAGCGTGGACGATCAGTACTTTCATGGTGGTTCCTTAGACTTGTTCCAGCGTATCGATTGAAGGTGTGGAGTAGCAACATCGTGGGTGGTTTACAGTTTGAGTCGCCAACCGTCACACCTGGATCGCCTTCACTTCGACGAATTCGTTCAACCCCTCCTCACCCCATTCGCGACCGTTACCCGATTGTTTGTAGCCACCGAACGGCGCCTGATAATTGAACGCCGCGCCATTGAGAAAGCACTGACCGGCGCGCATCTGCCGCCCCAGGTGCAAGGCACGCTCGGCACTGCCGGCCCAGACGCCGCTGGACAGGCCGAACGGCGAGTCGTTGGCGATCTGGATCGCTTGCGCCTCATCGGTGTAGGGAATCAGGCACAGCACCGGGCCGAAGATTTCTTCCTGGGCAATGCGCATGCGGTTGTCGACATCGGCGAACAGCGTCGGGCTGACATAGAACCCGCGCTCGAAAGTCGACGGCGTGTCGCCGCCGCATAGCAGTCGTGCGCCTTCCTGTTGACCGACCTTGATGTAGTCGAGCACGGTGCGTTTTTGCCCGGCCGAACACATCGGGCCGAGGAAGCTTTGCGGGTCGAGGGGATCACCCATGCGCAGGCTCAAGGTTTCCGCCAGCGCCAGTTCCACGGCTTCGGCGTAGCGGCTGGCCGGCAGCAGCATGCGGGTCAGCGCAGTGCAAGTCTGGCCGGAGTTGATCATCACGTCCTGCACGCCGTAGCGCACGGCAGCGGCCAGATCGGCATCTTCGGCGATCAGCAACGGTGACTTGCCGCCCAGTTCCAGGCACACGCGCTTGACCGAAGGCGCCGCCGCCTGCGCGACGCGAACGCCGGCGCCGGTGGAGCCGGTAAACGACACCATGTCCACGTACGGGTGTTTGGCCAGCGCTTCGCCGACTTTCGAACCCGGGCCGCTGACCAGGTTGAACACACCCGCCGGCAGGCCGATGTCCTCGATCATTTGCGCCAACAGGAAGGCATGCAGCGGGGTTTCCTGACTCGGTTTGACCACCACCGTGCAACCGGCGGCCAGTGCTGGAGCGAGTTTGCCGATCAGCTGGTGCAGCGGGTAATTCCACGGGTTGATGAACGCGCAGACACCCACGGCCTCGCGGATCACCAGCGAGTTGCCGACTTCGCGCACCTCGTCCATGAGATGAGCCAGTTCGACGTACTGCTCAAGGCCAGTGATCGGCCCATCGACCTGCACCGAGCGGCACCATTGCACCGGCATGCCCAGTTCCGTGGTGATGACCGCGGCCATTTCATCGGCACGATTGCGCAGTTGATCGGCCAGTGCGCGGATGTAGCCGGCACGCACGCTGGACGGTGTGCGCGACCATGAAGCGAAGGCCCTGCGTGCAGCCGCCACGGCGTTTTCGACATCGAGTTCATCACCCAGCGGAACGCTGCCGCAGACTTCTTCGGTGGCCGGGTTGATCACCTCGGCGATGCCCTGCCCCGACGGAGTTTGCCAGCGACCATCAATAAACAGTGTCTTGTGATTAAGCATGAACCTGGGCCTCCATCAATTCTTGAGCACAACGAGCAATGCGCTGGCAGGCATCGCGCAGCGGTTCGGCGCCGACCACCAGACCGACGCGAATATGCCCCGCCGCGCTCGGACCAAAGGCCTCGCCCGCCAGGACCGACACGCCGTGGCGATCCAGCAACCGGTCGGCAAACGCCTGGGCGCTGAGCCCGGTCCGGCGGATATCGAGCATCACGAACATCCCGCCATCAGGTTTCAACGCCCGCACGCCGGGGCAATCGGCCAGGCTGTCGCACACCAGATCGCGACGCTGGCGATAGGCTTCGCGCATGGCTTCGAGTTCCGGCAGGTTGCTTTCCAGGGCCACCACGGCAGCGTCCTGAATGAAATCCGGCGAGCCGTAGAGCATGCACAACGCGAGGTTTTCCAGGTGCGCGGCCAAGGATGGCGGCGCCACCACCCAGCCGACGCGCCAACCGGTCATGGCGTGGGATTTCGACAGGCTGTTGAGGGTTGCGGTGCGCTCGGCCATGCCCGGCAGGCTCGCCGGGCTGACGTGCTCGCCTTCGAACAGCAATTCGCTGTAGACCTCATCGGAAATCAGCCAAAGGTCGTGGGCGATGCACAGTTCAGCCAAGGCAGTCCAGGTGCTGCGCGGCAGACTCGCGCCCGACGGGTTGTGAGGGCTGTTCAGTGCCAGCGCCCGGGTGCGCGGGGTGATGCGCGCGGCAACGTCTTCGGGCAGCACACGGAAGCCGTTTTCCGAGCGCACAGGCACCGGCACCACCACGGCACCACAAGCACCGAACACCGCTTCATAGGTGACGTACATCGGTTCGGCGACGATCACTTCGTCACCCGGATTGAGCACGCATTGGGCCACGCTGAACAGCGCACATTGCGCCCCGGCCAGCACGGTGACTTGATCCGCCGAAACGGATTGGCCGCTGCGCTGCTGATGACGCCTGGCGATGGCTTCACGCAGGGCACGCTTGCCGCGCACCTCGGCATAGTGAGTGTTGCCGCTCAGCAGGCTGTCGATGGCGCCCTGCACGATAGGCTGTGGCGTGTCGAAATCCGGATCGCCCACGGACAACAGCAGAATGTCTTCACCCTGCTCGCGCAGTGCCAGGGCGCGGTAGTGGATGTCCCACGCGGCGGCGCCGTCACCGGAGATACGTTGAGTCAGATCGGAAAAGCGCATGGCTTCATCCCCTTGAAATGCAGATCAATGTGCACAGGCATGTTTGAGTTCGATCAAAGTCACGCCGTTACGCTTGAAGCCTTGGCGCAGGTCGGTCTGCAACTCGGCCAGGCTTTGCGGCTGAGTCACGGTGCAGCCAAAGGCACGAGCGAGGGCGGCGAAATCCGGGTTGCGCGGCAGCACGCCGATGGGTTCGATATCCAGGCCGATCATGTCGTCGCGAATCTGCCCCAGGGCGTCGTTGTTCCACAGCAGCACCACCAGCGGGCTGTCCAGTTCCTCGACAGCCGTGGCCAGTTCCTGGGCGGTGTAGAGGAAACCACCATCGCCCACCAGCACCAGGCCCGGCCGCTGTGGCGCGCCGAACTTGGCGCCGATGCCAGCCGGCAGGCCATAACCCAAAGTGCCGTAGCCGGTGGGATGCAGCCAGCTGCGGATGGCCAGGCTGTCGAAGGCGTAGTTGCCGGTGTAGGCCAGTTGGGTCATGTCGGTGCTGATGAAGGCGTTGTCCGGAAGCTCCGCAGCGATACGGTCGAGAATCGATTGATGGATCGACTGCAACGGGCCATGGCTGGCCTTGACCGCTTCACGCAGGGCGGCGACCGAGGCAATCGCAGCGCCGGCGTCGCGCACATCAGACGGCAGACGCTCAAGCAAACCACTGAGGGTTTGTTGTGCATCGCCATGCAACGCCACGGCGCATGGGTAGAAGTCGTTGAACTTGCGCGGGTCGATGTCGACGCGCAGCAGTTCGCCATTGAGCGGCAGGCGTTCGCGCCAGAAGTCGGTATCGGCCATTTCGGTGCCGACCGCCAGTACCACGTCGGCCTCGGCGATCAGCTTCCAGCCCGGCTCCACACACAGGGATGAGCCAGCGTTGAGCGGCGCATCCGGCGGCAGCAAGCCCTTGCCGGCGACGCTGGTGAACAGCGGCGCAGCGAGCCGGGTGCTGATCTCTTGCAGCTGCGAAACGGCATTGAGCGCACCACCACCGGCGATGATCATCGGTCGCTTGGCAGCCTTGAGCCTGGCCACGGCTTGACCGATGACGATGGCGGATGCCGGGCCACGACCCGGACGACGCACCACCTCATTGCTCCAGTCACGGGCAATCGGTGCCGATAGCACGTCCAGCGGCACCGAGATGTGCACCGGACGCGGGCGCTCGCTGTCGAACACCGCGTAGGCGCGGGCGATCAGTTCCGGCAGGTCTTCAGCAGTCAACGCCACTGCGGAGAACGCCGTGATCGGCGCGGTCATCGCCCGCTGATCCTGGCACTCGTGCAGGCTGCCCCAGCCCTTGCCGAGGCTGGCGCTGTGGTTGACGCTGGAAATCACCAGCATCGGAATCGAGTCGGCGTAGGCCTGGCCGATGCCGGTGGCGGCGTTGGTCACGCCGGGGCCGGTGATGACGAAGCACACGCCGGGTTTGCCGCTGACCCGGGCATAACCGTCGGCCATGAAACTGGCGCCCTGCTCATGGCGGGTCAGCACGTGGCGGATGCCGCTGCCGGGCAGGCCGCGATACAGCTCCAGGGTATGTACGCCGGGGATGCCGAACACAGTATCGACGCCGTAGTTGGCCAACAGGCGCACCAGGGCCTGGCCACCGGTCAATGTTTTGCTTTGCATTTTCATGTCCTCACTCCTGACCGAGGCGAATCAACGCATCGACCGCCGTCGTGCCATGGGCACCAACCAACAATGGGTTCACATCGAGTTCCAGCAGGTGTGCGGCGCTCTCGCAGGCGTAGTCGGCCACGGCGCGGATGGCGATCACCAAGGCGTCCAGGTCCGCAGACTCGCGACCACGGAAACCTTGCAGCAACGGCGCGCTGCGCAGGCTGAGCAAGGCATTGCGGATCGCGCCGTCGGTGGTCGGCAGCAACAGGCTGCGACTGTCCTTGAGCAACTCCACCAGAATGCCGCCGGCACCGATCACCAGCGCGAGGCCGAAATCGTTTTCGCGCTTGATGCCGACAATCAGCTCAGCCAGTGGCGGTTTGGCCATGGGTTCGAGCAGCAGTTGATCGAAGGGTACGCCCGGGGCGTAAGCGGCGATGCTGCTGCGCATCTTCTCCAACGCAGCGCTCAATGCCGCGCCGTCCTTGAGGTTCAGCGCCACGGCGCCAGCCTCGGTCTTGTGTGGCAGTTGAGCGCTGACCGCTTTGAGTACCAGCGGATAGCCCAACGCTTCGGCGTCCTTCAGGGCCTTGTCCGGGGTGCTCAATACGCCGTTGGGCGTCGGCAAGCCAAAGGCTTTTAACGCCTGTTTGGAATCCCACTCATTGAGCAAACGCCCCTCGCCTTCCAGCGCATGCGGGCACAACGGCACCAGCGCCGATTCCCCCAGCGCCAGCAAGGCATGGCGGTTGCGCTGATAACCGGCGATGCGCCCCCACGCGGCCAACCCGTCTTCAACGCCCTGCAAGGCCGCGACGCCTTGGGCGTGCAGACGCTCACGGGCATGGGCCGGCAGCAGCTCAGGGAAGGCCGAGGTGACAAAACCGGTCTTGCCGTGACGTTGCAGTGCCGCGCAGTACAACTCCAGCAGCAGGTCGCATTCCTTGCGCTCGCCGGTGAACTCCGACGGGTAGTCGAGCACCAGCATCGCCGCGTCGGCTTCGGTGCGTAGCGCGCTGTCGAGCATGCGGTTCAAGGCTTCGCCGTCGCCCCAGATCGCCGTGGTGAAATCCAGCGGGTTGACCAGGTTGGCGTAGGTCGGCAGCACTTGCGCGAGTTCGCCGACCTGCCCTTGATCGAGTTTCGGCAGGCCCAGGTCGTTGCGTTCGGCGTAGTCGGCAATCAGCCCGGCATCGCCACCGGAACAGGCCAGCGCGATCAGGCTGTTGCCCGCCGGCAGGTTGCCGCAGGCGGCGGCCTTGAGGGTTTCGACAAAACTCACCGGGCCGCTGACGCGAATCACCCCGAGACGGTCGAACAATGCGTCATACAGCGCATCGGAGCCGGACAGCGAACTGGTGTGACTCAAGGCCAGTTCGGCACCGATCTGCGACACACCGGTTTTCAGGGCGATGATCGGGATGCCCTTCTCCAGCGCCTTGTGCGCGGCGCGGGCAAAACCCGGCACGTTCTTCAGGCCTTCCAGGTGCAGGCCGATGGCTGTGACGCGCGGCTCGTCGAGCAACACGTCCATCAGTTCAGCCACGCCCAGTTGCGCCTGATTGCCCACCGACGCCATGTAGGCCACCGGCAGCGAGCGGTCGCTCATGGACAGGTTGTAGGCGAAGTTGCCGCTCTGGGTCAGCACCGCCACGCCCTTCTCCACCGCTTTGCCGCCATGGGCCACCGGCCACAGCGCGGAACTGTGCAGGTAGTCGAGCAGGCCGTAGCAGTTGGGGCCGAGCAAGGCCATGTCGCCAGCGGCCTTGAGCAGTTGCTGTTGCAGGGCCTGGCCTTCGGCGCCGGTCTCGGCGAAGCCGGAGGCGTAGCAGATGGCCCCGCCCGCGCCGATGGCGGCCAGTTCGGCGACGCAGGTCAGCGTCAGTTCGCGGTTGGTGGCGATGAATACCGCGTCCGGGCCGCAAGGCAGCTCGGCAACGCTGCGCACGCACGGCACGCCCTCAAGGCTGTCGTGCTGCGGATTGACCAGCCACATTTGCCCTTGGTAGCCGCCTTCGGCACAGCGCTTGAGGGCGCGGGCCATGCTGCGGCCGCCGACGAACGCCACATGTTGCGGCGCGAGCATGCGTTTGAGGTTGTCACGAATGGTTTGGGACATGGGAATTCTCCGGGCCGATCAGCGCAGCAGCGGCCGCAGCAGCTCGCGGGAAATGATGTGGCGCTGGATTTCCGAAGTACCTTCCCAGATCCGTTCGATCCGCGCGTTGCGCCAGATGCGCTCCACCGGACCTTCGTCCATCAGGCCCATGCCGCCGAAGATCTGTACCGCCTCATCGGCAGTACGCCCGAGCACTTCACTGGCGAACAGCTTGGCCATGCCGGCCTCGCCATCGGTCATGGTGCCCTGGTCCATTTTCCAGGCGGTGTGCAGGGTCAGCAGTTCAGCTGCACGAATCTGTGTGGCCATGTCGGCCAATTTGAACGACACGCCCTGGTAGGTGCCGATCGGCTGGCCGAACTGCTTGCGATCCGCCGCCCATTGCAGCGACACGTCCAGTGCGCGCTGGGCCTGACCGACGCAGTTGGCCGCGACCATCACCCGGCCGGCGGTCAGCCAGGCGTTGGCCACCTCCCAACCCTTGCCGACTTCGCCCAGCACTTTGCTGGCCGGCACACGGCAGTCGTCGAAGAACATTTCAAAGGTGTGGTAACCACGGTTGCTCACGCACTTCGGTCCACGGCGAATGGTCATGCCCGGGGTGTTGCGGTCGACCAGGAACGAGGTCACGGCGTTACGCTTTTTGCCGTTGTGTTCATAGGTGTCGGTCACGGCGAAGACAATGGCGAAATCGGCATGGCCAGCGTGGCTGATGAAATGCTTGCTGCCGTTGAGAATGAAGTCGTCGCCTTCACGCACGGCGCGGGTCTTGATCGCATTGGCGTCGGAGCCGGCACCCGGCTCGGTCAGGGCGAAGCAATCGATTTTTTCGCCCTGGATGCTCGGCAACAGGTAGTCGTTGATCTGGTCGCCGGTGCAGGCCATGAGGATCTTCGACGGCCGCGCGACGAACACGTGCAGCGCCCAGGACACCTTGGACAGCTCACGTTCGATCAGCGCCTGGGACAGGTAGTCCAGGCCGCCACCGCCCACTTCTTCGGGCATGTTGAAGGCGTAGAAGCCGGCGGCAATCGCCTTGCCGCGAATCTGCGCCGCCAGTTCCGGGGAGACCTCGTCGGCGCGGTCGACTTGCTCTTCATAGGGCAGCAGTTCCTTCTCGACGAAGCTGCGTACCGAGTCCACCAACATTTCTTGTTCTTGGGTCAGTTGGAAATTCATGCTGCTACCTGTTGTTCGTGTTCTGGGAGATGGAGAGGAATCAACGACCGATGTAGCGTGCCGGGCGTTTTTCCATGGCGGCGCGCAGGGCTTCGGTGCCGTCTTCGCTGCGACCGCAGAGCAGGCCGGCGGCGAGTTCGGCTTGCAGTTGTTCGGCCAAGCTGCGCTCGGCGCCTTCGCGCATGAGTTTTTTGGTCTGGGCGAAGGCGAAGGTCGGGCCCGCGGCCAGGCGTGCGGCCAATTCGCTGGTGACCGTCAGCAGTTGATCGTCGGCGCAGACATCGCCAACCAGACCGGCGTCGAGGGCACGGTCAGCGCCCCACAATTCATCGAGGAACAGCAGGCGCTTGGCCTGTTCGCTGCCGATCAGACGCGGCAGGTGCCAACTGGCGCCGGCATCCGGCGAGTACGCCATGCTGGTGTAGCCGGCCTTGAAGCGTGCCGATTGCCCGGCGATGCGCAGGTCGCAGCACAGGGTCAGGTCCATCCCGGCGCCGACGGCGGTGCCGTTGATGGCGGCGATGGTGGGTTTTTCCAGGCTGTGCAGACGGGTCATCAAGGCGTGGGCGGTTTCGGTCCAGCCGTAGGTTTCCAGCGCGCCACGGGCTTCGGCGTCGGCCCATTCATCGAGGTCAGCGCCGGCGCAGAAGCTGCGGCCGCTGCCGGTAAGCACCACCACGCGCACCGCTGGATCGGCGTTGAAAGCGTCGAGCAAGCCGTGCAGGTTTTTCAGCGTCGGAATGTCCAGCGCATTGCGCTGGGCAGTGCGATTGAGGGTGATCCAGGCAACGCCTGCTTCGACCTGGCTGAGCAGCGACGATTGAGTGGTCATGGGAATCCTCGAATTATTGTGATTGGTCTGAGGTGATGCGATTTGAGGCCATACTAAACGAGTGTTCAGCAAGGCGGCAATCGGCTTGGAAATTGGCTGTAACAAGCCAAAAAACTTCGCAACACATTGGTTTTATTGAATTATTTCAAGAATGGCGAGCAATGGCTGTTGGCGCTGTTACAACTTCGAACAACTGCCTACGCCCAGCACAAAACAACTGTAGGAGCGAGCCTGCTCGCGATGAGGGAATCACAGTCAACATTTCTGTTGACTGATCCACCGCTATCGCGAGCAGGCTCGCTCCTACAGGGGAAACGGTTAGCTGGAGGTGTTATGCAGTCGGCAAGCTCGGCGCCAACACGCCCTGGCGCTTGCGATGAATCAGGAAGTACGCGCCATAGCACAGCGCAATGAATCCAAAACCCCAATACAGCGACGGACGCTGGGTTTCATCCAGGGCCAGGAATACGAACAGCGAGCAGCACAGCGCGATGCACATCAGCGGCAATACCGGAAACCACGGCGCGCGGTATTTCAGGTCGCTGAGTTTGCCGCCGTCACGCAAGTACGCCTTGCGGAACTTGTACTGAGCCAGCGCGATGACAATCCAGGTCACGGTGCCGGACATGCCGCTCACCGCCATCAGCACCATGAACAAGGTGTCGGCGGCGACGAAGCTGGTCATCAGCGACACCAGTGCGAAGCACAGGGTGATGCTCAAGGCGCGCAATGGCACGCCACGCTTGCTCAATGGCGACAGGCTTTTCGGCGCCATGCCGGTTTTCGACATCGCCCACAGGATGCGCGTCGAGGCATACAGGCCGGAGTTGCCCACCGACAGGATCGCGGTGAGGATCACGAAGTTCATCAGGTCGGCGGCGTAGGGAATGCCGACCATGTCGAACACCTGCACGAACGGGCTTTCCATCAGGCCGGCCTGCTGCCACGGCACGATGGCCGACAGCACGATGATCGCCAGCACGTAGAAAATCAGCACGCGGAACACCACGTTGCGTACGGCCCGGGGAATGCTTTTTTCCGGCTGATCGGTTTCACCGGCGGCCACGCCCATGATTTCGCAACCCTGGAATGCGTAGACCACGGTCATCATCACCGCGAACACGGCTGACAGGCCGTTGGGGAACAACGTATCGCCGATCAGGTTGGTCGCCATCGGTGCCGGTGCGCCACTGCTCAGGGGCATCACGCCGAAGATCACCAGCACGCCGACCACGATGAAACCGAGAATCGCCGCGACCTTGATCCCCGAGAACCAGTATTCGGCTTCACCAAAGGCGCGGGTTGCCATGGCATTGATAGCGAACAGCACCACCACGAACAGCGCCGACCAGTACCAGATCGGCACCGTCGGGAACCAGCGGGTCATCAGCATGCCGGCGGCGGTGAACTCCAAACCGACGGTGGTGGCCCAGCTCATCCAGTACACCCAGCCGATCATGAACCCGGTGGCCGGGCCAATGAATTTGGTGGCGTGGGTCTGGAACGAACCGGACACCGGCATCTGCACCGACAGTTCACCCAGGCAGACCATCACCAGGTACATCAGGAAACCGGCGAACAGGTAAGCCAGGATCGCCCCCACCGGGCCACCTTGATTGATGGTCACGCCGGAGCCCATGAACAGCCCGGTGCCGATGACGCCGCCCAGGGACAGCATGAAAATGTGCCGGCTCTTCAGGGCGCGGGTCAGCTGTATGCCTTTACGATCAGTATTTTCGTTCATGTCGACACCTCAGCAGTCAGTGAGGTGTGCAGCGCGCGACAGGACGTCACGGCGCAGGGAGGGATCAGCTTTACGGCAATTCATTATTATTATCTCCAATAAGCTTCGAAGACCGCGCTGCGGCGGTTGCGTCGATTATTGGAAAGCCATGTAAGTTCGCGTTGACCGTAAAGATCGAAGTTGTACAAAGTCGTAACAAACTTGTACGTCAGCTCTGCAACAGGCCTTCGAGGGTATCGAGCGAGTGCTGCAATTGCTCATCCAGCACCGGCCCCATGCGCTGGATCGCCGATTCATCGTTTGCCAGCGCCAAGGTCTCCAGCGCCCTCAACGTGCTGGCCAAGGCCCGAAAACCCAGGGAATCACAGCTACCGGCCAGGCGGTGAGCCAGTTGCGCGACCTCTGTGCAGTCGTCGGCGGCCATGGCTTCATGCAGCGCGTCGCGGTGTTGAAGGATCGAGTCACGCAGCACCGCCAGCAGGCCCTGGACCTTTTGCACGCCGAGCAGGCTGCGATGGGTCTGCAACAGCGGCCAGTCCATTGCCTCATCGCTCGGCAGCGACTCGGCCACAGGTGCATGCCCTTCCAGCACCTGGCGCAGGTTTTCCAGCTTCAAGGGCTTGGCCAGGACACCGTCCATCCCGGCCTCCAGATAACCGCGCAACAGTGCCGGTTGCACGCTGGCGGTCAGGGCGAAAATGCGCGTATGGCGGTTCGGCCCGTCGCTGTGGCGGATCTGCCGGCACAGCTCGACACCGCTGATGCCCGGCAGATGCACGTCCAGCAGCATCAGGTCGAACACCTGCGCCGCGCATTGTTGCAGCGCCTGATCCGCTTCTTCGGCCAGCCACACCCGGTGGCCGTCCCGTTGCAGCAATCCTTTGGCCACTTCGCGATTGAGTTCCACGTCTTCGACCACCAGGATGTTCAGTGCCGGCCCCGCCGCGCGAACCGGCGCGACTTCAACCACAGCACTGGCCGGCTGCAAGGACAGCTCGAACCAGAAGCAACTTCCGCGCCCCTCTTCACTGTCCACGCCGATGCAACCGCCCATCTGCTCCACCAGATGTTTGCAGATCGCCAACCCCAACCCCGTACCGCCAAAACGTTGCGCGACTTCTTCGCTGGCCTGGGTGAACCGCTCGAAAATCTTCGCCTGCATCAAAGGGGCAATGCCGATGCCGTCGTCCGTGACACTGACCCGCAGGCGCTGCCCGGTCTGTTCTCCGGTTTCGCTGAGCAGCGCCACCTCGACGCTGACTTCGCCGCCTTCGGTGAACTTGATCGCGTTGGCCAGCAGGTTGCTCAGCACCTGACGCAGGAACTGCTCGGCGCCGTGGTGATGCTCGGCAATCCGCTGATCGATGCGGCAACTGAGGATCGTGTCGTTGTTCAGCGCTCTCGGTTCCAACAGTGTCAGCACCTCATCGAGCAACTGGCGCAGCGAGAAATCCACCGGTTCGGGATGACTGACGCCCTCCTCCAGCTTGGCGAAATACAGCACTTCGTTGAGGATCGTCAGCAAGCCTTCGCCAGCCTTGTGCAAAGCATCCAGGCGTTTACCGTCCTGGGCATCCAGACGCGCGCCGCGCAGCAATTCGGCCATGCCGAGGATGCCATTGAGGGGCGTGCGCAGTTCGTGGCTCATGGTCGCCAGGAAGCGCGACTTGGCAAGGTTGGCCGCTTCCGCCTCGTCTTTGGCGCGCATCAGGCTGGCGGTGCGGCGCTCAACCATTTTCAGCAGCTCGTCACGGTTGTCCTGCAAGGCCAGGCGATCGGTTTCCCGGCGCTCGATGTCCCGCAGGATCGCCCGGCGCATGTCGTCCAGCGCATGGGCCACGGTGTCGATTTCGTCGCTGCCACGACGCTTGTCCAGGTGCAGGGGCTCGTGCCATTCACCGGCGGCGATGCGCCGGGCAAACTCGGCCATGACCTTCAAATGCCGGGTTACCAGTCGATAAAACAAGCCCGACAAGGCAACGGCCAGACCGCAGAGGAACACCGCCATCCACAACAGGCTGGTCAAACCGGTGGCGTAGAGACGCTGGTACACCGCCCCCAGATCCGTACTGACCTCCAGCTCGCCAAGGTTGCGCAACGGGCCGGAGGGCGGCTGATAGTCCAGGGCAAAGCGCTCGATGCGCAGCGGTCCCGTGGGGTGCGGATTACCCTGTACCAGGTCGAAATCGGCGCTGGTCAAGTGCACGCGCGCGACGTCGGAGAAGTCCACCAGCCCGCGCAACTGCACGTTCAGCTGTTCCTGGTTCAAGTCCCAGAGGCTGCGTTCCAGGCTGGCCAGGTAACCAGCGCGGATCAGCTCCATGCGCGACTCGATGTCGCGCATTTCCCGTCGATACTCGATGTACAGTTGCACGCTGCTGGCCAGCACGGTGAAGCACAGGCTGAACAACAGGATGAACAGCAACAGGCGCCGCAACAGTCCACCGGGACGGGCGCGAATCATTGCGCATCCGCCGGCAGGTTGATCATGTCGCGGTAGGTCACTTCGCTTTCGTTGAGCCAGCGCTCGATGTCACCGGTATCGACCATGCGCTGCAACTGCGCATTGATCTCGGGCATGCGAGCGGCCAACGGCGAGCGCCGTGACACGGCAACCCGCAGATAATCCACGCTCAAGGCTTTGGGCAAGGCAACGATGTCCTGGCCGCCGGGCAGGTTTTCCACGTACAGCTGGCCGGTGCGTCGCTCCTGGGTGATGAAATCGATGCGCCCGCGAATCAGCTTGCCGAAGTTCTGGTGGCTGTCGGAAACCCATTCGATATTGTTATTGCGCGCGACCATGCGATCGAACTCCACGCCGTAGCTCTCGCCGAACAACAGGCCGCCACGGTAACGGGCCAAGTCGTCCAGCTGTTCGAATTTCACCGGATGTTGGCGGTTGATGAACAACGCCACCTCTTCACGCAAGACCGGCACCGTCGAGAACAGCATGCTTTGCTCCCGCTGCGCAGTGCTGTAGGCCAGCACCACATCGACCCGGCCTTCGGCGGCGTCCAGCAGGCAGCGTTTCCAGTTGCCCAGCACCACCATCTCGACCTCGTAACCCAACTGGCCAAACAGGTTTTTCACCACGTTCGGCGCCAGGCCGCGCACCTGCTTGCCATCGCTCCAGGACACTGGCGGGTACACCGGGTAATCGCAATAGCGAACCTTGTCCGCCGCGACGGCATGGCCGGCCACCAGCAGCGCCAGCAGGCAAAGCCATCGCGCCATCAGCTTCAGGCCGCCACGCTGGCGGTGAACAGGTAACCGGCGCCGTGAATGGTGATGATCAACTGCGGTTCGGCCGGATCGTCATGCAACTTGCGGCGCAGGCGCCCGACCAGCACGTCGATGGAACGGTCGTTGGGCACCCATTCGCGGTTGCGGATCTGGTCCATCAACTGATCGCGGCTGAGAGTGTGGCCGCTGTTGCGCAGGAATACGCTGAGCAACTGGTATTCGCCGTGGGTCAGCAGGGTTTCGCTGCCGGACGGATCGATCAGGCGACGACGGTCGGTGTCCAGTGACCAGTCGGCGAACTGCTTGACCGGCTTGGCCACCGCGACCGCAGGCGCTGGCGTTTGCGCATGACGTACCCGGCGAATCAGGTTTTTCGCCCGGGACACCAGTTCCCGTGGATTGAGGGGTTTGATCACGTAGTCATCGGCGCCGCATTCGAGGCCGACGATGCGGTCGATTTCGTCGTTGCGCCCGGTGATCAGGATGATCCCGACTTCCGAACGCACCCGCAGCTCGCGGGTCAGGGTCAGGCCGTCCTTGCCCGGCAGGCGGATGTCGAGCATCACCAGGTCGACGCTCTGGCTGGCCAGGAAGGTTTCCGCCAGTTCCGCCGTGGCGGCGCAATGGACGTCGTAGCCTTCCTGGGACAGGTAGGCGTGCAGCAGATCGCGAATCAGCGGATCGTCATCGACGATCAATACCCGAGGAGTCATCGCTTGGTGTCCGGCATAGGCCCGAAGGCCAGTTTCTTATTAGAGTGTTTTCCTGCATCGGCGCCAGAGAGTATCGATTGCTGAACGACTGATCAACAGTCGCTCGTCTGCACGCAGAAACGCCGTCTTCCGCCGGCCTGCAAACCGTCGACCCAGGCCTCGCAAATCTGGATGCCCTGCTCCGGGGTGAAGGTGCCGGGGTTCAGCCCGGACTCCAGCCACAAGCCGTCGAGCAAGGCGCTGAGGCTGATGGCGGCCAGGTCGGCGTCGAAGTTTTCCCAGCCTTCCTCCCGGGCCAGTTCCGCCAGCACCTTGCGCAGGATGCCGCGATACTCGCCATAGGAATGATCGTGGGCCTGGTTGATGGCCTCGGCGGTTTTCACCGCGCCCCAGAACGCCAGCCACGCATCGATCAGTTGCGGATCGAGCAGTTCGGCGGAAAACGATCCGCGGAAAAACGCCGACAAACGCTCCCGGGCATTCGGCGCGGCTTGCTCCATGGCGTCGCGCAGCAAGGTCATGACCCGCCCGGTGATCGCCATGTAGGCCTCGGCCACCAGTTCGTCCTTGCCGGAATAGTGATGGCTGATCAGCCCCACCGAGACTCCGGCCTCGGCGGAAATCTTGCGGATTGACGCGCCCTGAAAGCCGTGACGTTTGAGGCACACCAGCGTCGCCTCGATCAGGTTGGCTTTGCGCAACTCCGGTTCCATGCGGGAAAAACGGGCTTCCTGATTCATGGGCGACACGCTCCTTGGTTCAATCGTTTAGGCCTGCGCGGGTAAACGCTGGGCTGAACGACTGTACAGCAAGAGCGGGCCATGTCTCTAGTCACTCGCCGGTCTGATAGACCGCGGCGGGCCCATCGCGAGCAGGCTCACTCCTACAGTATTTGGGTAGTTCACAGATTTTGCGTACACCCTCTTCTCCTGTAGGAGTGAGCCTGCTCGCGATGACGGTAGCCCAAACAACCGGGAGCCTGGATCAGCCCCGATACCCCGGCGCCACCCGCTCCAGCATCCGCAACAACGCCGCCCAGGCCAGTTGCATCGCATCCGGGTCACTCAGTTCCCCCTCCTCCAACGGTCGCCCCGGATCATTGAATTGCCGTTCGGTGTGCGCGCAGACCTCGTGCGACGGCAGCACAACTTCACCGGCGGCTTGGGCGGCCAACTGGATTTCACAGGCCTTTTCCAGGTAGTACATGCGCAGGAACGCCTGGCTCACGGTCTCGCCAACGGTGAGCAACCCATGGTTGCGCAGCATCAGTACCGATTTGTCGCCCAGGTCCGCCACCAGCCGTTGTTGCTCGCTCAGGTCCAGCGCCACGCCCTCGTAGTCGTGGTAGGCAACCCGGCCATAGAACTCCATGGAGATCTGGTTCACCGGCAATAGCCCGCACTTCAACGCCGCCACCGCGCACCCGGATTTGGTGTGGGTGTGCAGCACGCATTGCGCATCTTCACGGGCGCCGTGGATGGCGCTGTGGATCACGAAACCGGCCGGGTTGACCGGGTACGGCGACGGCTCCACGGCATGGCCATCGTGGTCGATCTTCACCAGATTGGACGCGGTGATTTCATCGAACATCAGCCCGTAAGGGTTGATCAGGAAGTGATGCTCCGGCCCCGGAATGCGCACCGAGATGTGGGTGAAGATCAAATCGGTCATGCGAAAGTGCGCAATCAAGCGGTAACAGGCCGCCAGTTCCTCACGCAGGCGCTGCTCGGTGGCGCTGCGTTCGGGTGCCAGGTGGGTGGCGATGTTGTTCATTCTTGTGGTTCTCCAGGCTGATCGGCTGGGGCAGACAGTAAGGCTGGTCGCTGCGAACGTCCAGCCGCCCCTTGCTTTAAAGTAAAATTATCTGTTGATTTTTTACTGAAGGTAAATTTCTATAGCACAATAATAACAACGCCGAAACTCGGCCTTTCGGCCTCAGCCTGCCAGGAGTACCCGCACCATGCCGACCTCGACACCTGCCTTCGCGCACCTGTTCGAACCCCTGGAGATCCGTGGCAAGCGCCTGAAGAATCGCATCATGTCCAGCGGACACGACACCTCGATGCCCACCGACAACCTGGTCAATGAACAATTGATCGCCTATCACCGAGCGCGTGCCGAAGGCGGTGCCGGACTGATCGTGCTGCAAGTGGCCGGCGTGCACGACAGTGCGCGCTACACCTCCCACGTGCTGATGGCCACCGACGATGCTTGCATCGAGGGCTACCGCAAACTGGCGCAAACCTGCCATGCCCACGGCACCGTGGTGTTGTCCCAGGTGTTCCATCCGGGGCGGGAAATCATGGAGTCCAGCGATGGCCTGCTGGCGGTGGCCTACTCCGCATCCTCGGTGCCCAACGAACGCTTCCGGGTGATGCCCCGCGCGCTGGACCAGGCCATGATCGACGAAATCGTCGCCGGTTACGCCGCTGCCGCCCGCCGCCTGCACCAGGCAGGCATCGACGGCGTTGAGGTCGTGGCCAGCCATGGTTACTTGCCGGCGCAATTCATCAATCCGCGGGTCAACCGGCGTACCGATGGCTACAACGGTGAGCTGGAACAGCGTTTGCGTTTTCTACGCGAAGTCATTGCCGCCGTGCGCGCGGCGACCGACGAGCAGTTCATCGTCGGCCTGCGCATCTCCGCCGACGAGCGCGACCCGGAAGGCCTGACCGAGGACGAATCCCTGGCCGCCGTGCAGTCACTGCAAGCGCAGCTCGATTACGTGCATATCGTCGCCGGCACTTCGGCGTCCCTGGGTGGCGCGGTGCATATCGTGCCGCCCATGGCGATCGAAGCGGCGTACCTGGCCAAAGAAGCCGGAACGTTCAAAGCCGGTTTGAACATTCCGCTGTTCGTCACCGGGCGCATCAACCAGCCTCAGGAAGCCGAGCTGATCCTGGCTCGCGGCCAGGCCGATGTGTGCGGCATGACCCGGGCACTGATCTGCGATCCGCAAATGCCCAACAAGACCGACACCGGCCGCGTCGAAGACGTGCGGGCGTGCATTGCCTGCAATCAGGCGTGCATTGGCCACTTCCACAAGGGCTTGCCGATTTCCTGCATCCAGCACCCGGAAACCGGGCGCGAACTGATCTTCGGTGAACGCCGACAAGCGCCACAGCGCAAACGCATCATGATCGCCGGCGGTGGTCCGGCCGGGATGAAAGCCGCCACCGTCGCGGCCCAGCGCGGGCATGAGGTGACGTTGTACGAAGCCAGTTCACAACTGGGCGGTCAGGTGTTGCTCGCGCAGTTGCTGCCACGGCGCAGCGAGTTCGGCGGTGCCAGCACCAACCTGCAGCGGGAAATGGAGCTGGCCGGCGTGCGCGTGGTGCGCAATACCCGAGTCGACCGGGCACTGGTGGAGCAGGAAAAACCGCACGTGGTGATCGTCGCTACCGGTGCCGAGCCCTACTGGCCGCCCTTTGAGCGCGGTGGTGAGTTGCAGGTGGTGGACGCCTGGCAAGTGCTGCGCGATGAGGTGCAGATCGGCCGTTCGGTGGTGGTGGTCGACTGGCGCTGCGACTGGATCGGACCCGGCATCGCCGAACGTCTGGTCCGCGCCGGGCACCAGGTGCAACTGGCGGTCAACGGCACCCATTGCGGGGAAAACCTGCCGCTGTACGTGCGCGATCAACTGGCCGGCGAACTGCATAAGCTGGGCGTGCCGATCACGCCGTATGCGCGGCTGTATGGCTGCGATGACAACACGGTGTACCTGCAGCACACCGCCAGTGGCGAACCGATGCTGATGGAAAACATCGATACGCTGGTGCTGTGCCAGGGCCATCAGCCGGTGGATACCCTGGGTGCGGAGTTGCAAGGGCTGGTGGAGTTTCGCAGGATCGGCGACTGCCTGGCGCCGCGTACCGCCGAAGAGGCGATTTATGAAGGCCTGAAAGTCGCGTGGGAGCTTTAAGGCTGTTTATACTCCGGGGCTTTAACGGCTCACACCGCCCCTGTAGGAGTGAGCCTGCTCGCGATAGCGTCAGTGCATTCAACATCAATGTTGGCTGACCCACCGCATCGCGAGCAGGCTCGCTCCTACAGGGGATGCGATCCTCTTCCCGGTTCGGAATTTTCCATGAGCAACAACAGCAAGACCCCGCCCGCATCAGGCCGCGCCGAACCGCATTTTCTCGGCACGCGCATTCGCGGCCTGCGCAAGCGCCGGGGCATGACCCTGGCGGAACTGGCGCAACAGAGCGAACTCACCGCCGGCTACATCAGCCAGCTGGAACGCAACCTCGCCTACCCGTCGATTCCGGCGCTGTTCAACATTGCCCGCAGCCTCGGCGTCACCATCCAGTGGTTCTTCGCCAGTGAAGCGGTCACCGCGCCCGAAGACGATGGTGTCGTGGTGCGCAAGAACAGCCGCCTGAACGTGCATTACGAAGACGGCATCGTCGACCAGTTGCTGACGCCGCAGGCCAACCGCCAACTGGAAATGCTCCACTCGCGTTTCCCGCCCGGCACCTACAGCCAACAGAGCTACAGCCACGACGGTGAAGAAGCCGGCTACTTGCTCTCGGGGAGTTTCGAGTTGTGGGTCGGCGAACGCCATTTCCAGCTCAATGAAGGCGACAGCTTCAGTTTTTCCAGCCAGGAACCGCACCGCTACGGCAACCCCGGCGATGTCGATGCAGTGGTGATCTGGGTGATTACACCGCCGACGTTCTAACGTCGGCGGCGACCGCTTGCCTGACTGGTACTCGCACGCTTGAGCGTGTCACTCGGCAGCTCGTTGAACAACGCGCGGTAGCTGCTGGAAAACCGCCCCAGATGCCAGAACGACCAATGCATCGCCACCTCGGCCACGGTGGTTTGAGTGGGCGTGCGGCTGAGCAGTTCGCGTCGGGCGCTATTAAGGCGGCGCAGGCGCAGCCACTGGGTCGGCGACATGCCGGTGTAGGTCTTGAACGCATGCTGCAACTGGCGCAGTGAAACCCCCGCGACCTGGGACAACTCCAGCAGATTGAGGTGTTCTTCCGGGGTGTCCGCGGCCCATTCCCCTACCCGCTTCATGATCGACCGCTCCCCGGCCCGACGCTGCAGGGACCCCTGGTCGAGGCCGACACAGGCGTTGTCGAGGATGAACAGGCAATCTTCCAGCAGTTGCTGGGTCAGCGCTTCGCGGCTCGGTGGATCGAAGGTCTGCGACAGCCGCGTCAGGGTCCCGCTGAGCCAACGGCAGAACAGCGCGTTCTGCTGGGAGTTGAGCGGTGCCATGAACAGCCCTTCGAGCCTGGAGATGTCGAGGCTGTGGCGCTTTACAAACTCCGGCCCGAACACCACGGCGATTTCCTGATAGTTCTCCGGGGTGATCCAGATGTTGCGGCTTTCGCCATTCAACACGTACAGCGCGTTGTCGCCGCGATCGAAACAGAACGACAACGAACCCTGGGGCGCGCTGAAATTCTGCTCGACCCGGGTGTTCATCGACTCTTCGTAAATCTCCACGCCCTGCAGATCCAGATAGCGCACCAAGCCCGCGAAATGCCCCGGCGACATCTGCTGGTATTGCTGCACCCAGCCCGGCGTGGCGCGGATTTGCTCGGCGACATCGGCGGTGTTGAACGCTTGGACCTGGAGGGAATTGGAACCTGTCATGGGGCGACCTTACGCACTCTTTTGGTGCGCTTTGTGCTGCTTAAAGTGGATAGATGGAACTGCAAGGCTCGCACAAGATAGTCGTCAACGCGCTACAGGGGAAGTGTCCGGCGGATGAAACCGGTCTCTCCTGGCGTTAATAAAACCAATAACGAGGTCTTTATGAATGTCCCTTTCGATCAGCTGTTCACTTGGCTGAAAGATCACAAGATTACCGAAGTCGAGTGCGTCGTCAGCGATCTGACCGGCATTGCACGCGGCAAAATTGCACCGACCAACAAGTTCCTGCATGAGCGAGGCATGCGCCTGCCGGAAAGTGTCCTTCTGCAAACGGTAACCGGGGACTTTGTCGACGACGACATCTACTACGACCTGCTCGACCCGGCCGATATCGACATGGTCTGCAAGCCGGACGCCGACGCCGTCTACGTGGTGCCATGGGCCATCGAGCCGACCGCCATCGTGATCCACGACACCTTCGACAAGTTCGGCAACCCGATCGAACTGTCGCCGCGCAACGTGCTGAAGAAAGTGCTGCAGTTGTACACCGACAAAGGCTGGCGGCCGATTGTCGCGCCGGAAATGGAGTTCTACCTGACCCAGCGCTGCGAAGACCCGGACCTGCCACTCAAGGCGCCGATGGGCCGTTCGGGCCGTGCCGAAAGCGGTCGTCAGTCGTTCTCCATCGACGCGGCCAACGAATTCGACCCGCTGTTCGAAGACGTCTACGACTGGTGCGAACTGCAAGGTCTGGACCTCGACACGCTGATCCACGAAGACGGCCCGGCGCAGATGGAAATCAACTTCCGTCACGGCAACGCCCTGGACCTGGCTGACCAGATCACCGTGTTCAAACGCACCATGCGTGAAGCGGCGCTCAAGCACAACGTGGCGGCAACCTTCATGGCCAAACCGGTCGGCGACGAGCCTGGCAGCGCCATGCACATTCACCAGAGCGTGGTGGACATCGCCACCGGCCAGCCGATCTTTGCCGATGCCGATGGCAACATGAGCGAGTTGTTCCTGCACCACATTGGCGGCCTGCAGAAGTACATCCCGAAAGTGCTGCCGATGTTCGCGCCGAACGTCAACTCGTTCCGCCGCTTCCTGCCGGACACCTCGGCACCGGTGAACGTCGAATGGGGCGAAGAAAACCGCACCGTCGGCCTGCGCGTACCGACCTCCAGCCCCGACGCCATGCGCGTCGAGAACCGTCTGCCGGGCGCCGACGCCAACCCGTACCTGGCCATCGCCGCCAGCCTGCTGTGTGGTTACCTGGGCATGGTCGAGCGTATCGAGCCGAGCGCTGCGGTACAGGGCCGCGCCTATGAGCGTCGCAACCTGCGCCTGCCGATCACCATCGAGGACGCCCTGACCCAGATGGAAGAGTGCGACACCATCAGCTGCTACCTGGGCAGCAAGTTCGTGCGGGGCTATGTCGCGGTCAAACGCGCCGAGCACGAGAACTTCAAACGGGTGATCAGTTCGTGGGAGCGTGAGTTCCTGATGCTCAGCGTCTGAAATCTTCGCTGCCCATAACGACCTCATCGCGAGCAGGCTCGCTCCTACAGGGGAATGCATGTAGGAGTGAGCCTGCTCGCGAAGACGGCCGCCAGAACACCAAAGAAACATCGGTATAACCCAATAATTCCAAGAGGTATCGACATGCGTCTTTTGAAATCCGTGGTCCCGGCCGCACTGGCGGTTCTGTTCAGTGCCGTTGCCCAGGCTCAGCCACAGGTCAGTGTCTACAACTGGACTGACTACATCGGCGAAACCACCCTCGTCGACTTCCAGGCCAAAACCGGGATCAAGGTGATCTACGACGTATTCGATTCCAACGAAACCCTGGAAGGCAAACTGCTTGCCGGTCGTACCGGGTATGACGTGGTGGTGCCGTCCAACCACTTCCTCGCCCGCCAGGTAAAGGCCGGCGCGTTCCTCAAGCTCGATCGCGAGCAACTGCCGAACTTCAAGAACCTCGACCCGAAACTGCTGGCGCTACTGGAGAAAAACGATCCGGGCAACTCGCACTCGGTGCCGTACCTGTGGGGAACCAACGGCATCGGCTATAACGTCGACAAGGTCAAGCAAGTGCTGGGCATCGATCACATCGACTCCTGGGCCGTGCTGTTCGAACCGGAAAACATCAAGAAGCTCAGCGCCTGCGGCGTGTCGATGATGGACTCGGCGGACGAAGTGTTCCCGGCGATGCTCAATTACATGGGCATGGACCCGCGCAGCGAAAGTGTCGAGGACTACAAAAAGGCCGAAGCCAAGCTGCTGCAGATCCGCCCCTACATCACTTACTTCCACTCCTCCAAGTACGTCTCGGACCTGGCCAACGGCGACATCTGCGTGGCGTTCGGTTACTCGGGCGACGTGTTTCAGGCCGCCAACCGCGCCAAGGAAGCCAAGAACGGCGTGAACATCGCCTACGCCATTCCCAAGGAAGGCGCCAACCTGTGGTTCGACCTGCTGGCCATCCCCGCCGACGCCAGCAACCCGAAAGAAGCCCACGCCTTCGTCAACTACCTGTTGGACCCGCAAGTGATTGCCAAGGTCAGCGCTTCGGTCGGCTACGCCAACCCGAACCCGGCCGCCAAGCAGTACATGGACCCTGAGCTGGTCAGCAACCCCGAGGTTTATCCGTCCCAGGAAGTCCTCGACAAACTCTACATCTCCACCACGCCGTCGCAGTCGATCATGCGCCTGATGACCCGTTCGTGGAGCAAAGTGAAGTCCAACAAATGAATCAGTACACCAAGGAACACACCCACTCCTATTACGCGGCGTCCGCCAAGGGCATGAGGCAGCGTCCCGCGCTGGCCTCGGACCTTACGGCCGATGTCTGCGTGGTCGGCGCGGGTTTCACCGGCATCAACACCGCCATCGAGCTGGCCCAGCGTGGGCTCTCGGTGGTCCTGCTGGAAGCCCGGCGAGTCGGCTGGGGCGCCAGCGGGCGCAACGGTGGCCAGTTGATTCGTGGTATCGGCCATGACGTCAGCGGTTTCGCCAAGCACATCGGCGCCGATGGCGTGCAATACCTGGAACACGCCGGGACCGAGTCGGTGCAAGTCGTGGCCAATCGCATCCGCGAGCACGGCATCGATTGCGACCTGAGCTGGGGCTTTTGCGAACTGGCCAATACCCCGGCCCAGTTCAAAGCGTTCAAGGCCGAGCAGGCGGAACTGATCGACTCCGGTTATGCCTTTGAAACCCGACTGGTCGCGCCGCAGCAAATCCGCGAACAGGTGGTGAACTCCGGTGTGTATGCCGGTGGCTTGGTGGACATGGGCTCGGGGCATTTGCATCCGCTGAACCTGGTCCTTGGCGAGGCGCAAGTTGCCGAGTCCCTAGGGGTGCAAATTTTCGAGCAGAGCCCGGTGCTGGAGTTGATTCATGGCAGCACGGTGCAAGTGCGCTGTGCCGGTGGCACTGTGAATGCAGGCACGCTGGTGCTGGCTTGCAATGCCCATCTGGAAGAGCTCGAACCGAAGCTCAGTGGCAAGGTGCTCCCGGCAGGCAGCTACATCATCGCCACCGAACCGTTGTCGGAAGACGCCGCTGCAAAACTGATCCCGCACAACGTCGCGCTGTGCGACCAGAAGGTCGGCCTGGATTACTACCGGCTCTCGGCTGACCGGCGTTTGCTGTTCGGCGGTGCCTGCCATTACTCCGGGCGCGATCCTTCGGACATCAGCGCCTACATGCGTCCGCAAATGCTCAAGGTGTTCCCGCAACTGGCCGATGTGCGCATCGACTATCAGTGGGGCGGCAAGATCGGCATTTCGGCCAACCGCTTCCCCCAGGTCGGGCGCCTGAGCCAGCACCCGAACGTGTTCTACGCCCAGGGCTATTCCGGCCATGGCCTGAACGTGACCCACTGGTGCGCGAAGTTGTTGGGCGAAGCGATCCATGCTGGCCACAGCAAAGGCTTCGACGTGTTCAGTGCCGTGCCGCACATGACCTTCCCCGGCGGACGCGCCCTGCGTTCACCGTTGCTGGCCCTTGGCATGTTCTGGTATCGGATGCGGGAAGTGCTGGGTTGACCGGGTAGCTGTGGCGAGGAAGTTCCCGCGCCACACATGAGTCAACCTGGCTGAGAGAAAAGCAGCGGTCTTGAACAAGACCGCTGCCGCACTGCTAGTTAGGCACAGAGATATTGACGCCCTCCTTCTGCAAGCTTTCCCGTATCGACTGGAATTTCTGGTACTTCGACAATTCGATCGGCCCGTCGTACCCCAGGCTTTGCAGTTTGCGTGGTGGGTATTTGACGTAGGTCTGCATCAACTTGGTGATCGCCTGGCTGATCGGCACCATGGTCCAGGTGTGCTCGGTGTAATTGTTCATGAAGACGTCGTAGCGTTCCTGCGGGTCCTGCAGCAGGTCGAACACTTGCGGCACGATCGCCACGTACTTCGCTTCACCTTTCCAGCCGAGGTTGGAGTCCACCGCCAGGCCGCCGGTCTGCGCACCATTGTCGCCCCGCAGGTTGAATACAGCCTTGTAGCTCCCGACGCGGACAGCCCCCGGCGACAACTCGTTTTCGGTGAAGTAGAACCATTCTTTACGTGGGTCGGGGCCAGTGCCGGTTATCACCGGGGTCATGTCGTAGCTGTCGAAATAGATTGGCTGGCCTTCGCGATCCTTCTCCGGCAACTTGATGCCGGCCACCGAGGCGAAGGTCGCCATCAGGTCGAGTCCGCCGAGAATGTCGTGGTTCTTGGCATTGGGCTTGATTTTGCCGGGCCAGGTCATGATCGCAGGGACCCGGTTACCGCCCTCGCGCACGGTGCCCTTGGTGCCACGAAATGGCGTATAGCCGGCGTCCGGGTAAACGTCCTGCCAGGCGCCGTTGTCGGTGGTGTAGACCACCAGCGTGTTCTTATCCAGGCCCAGCGCCTTGAGCTTGTCCATGATATGGCCGATGCGCGTATCCAGTTCGACCACCGAGTCGGCGTACTTGGACTTGGAGATCGACTTGTGAACGAACTCCGGTGCCGGCAGGTTCGGCTGGTGCACTTTCATGAAGTTGACGTTGATGAAGAACGGCTTGTCGGATTTGGCGGCAGTGTCGAGGAATTCCAGTGCGGCTTTTTCCACATAACCGTCAAAGTAGGGAATTCCGACTACACCGGGTTTGCCATCGATGACCGGCGTATCAACATACTGGCCGTTGATCTTGAACTCTTCGACGGCCTTTTCTCCCGCCTTGCCCGAGAGTGCGCCCTTGGTCACCTGGGCAAACATCGCCCGGGTTTCCGGGTCCATGTCGGGGAACCATGTCGGGTCAGCGTAGGTGTAGGCATTGAGGTGATAGAGGCCGACGTATTTCATCACGTCATAACCCTGGGCATTGGGCAGCGCATAGTCGGCTTCACCCAGGTGCCACTTGCCGGTGAAGTAGGTCTCGTAACCGCCGGTCTTGAGCACCGAGGCCAGCGTCCACTCGGCGGCGGGCAAACCACCGCCCTGGCCCTGGAAGGCCACAGTGGTCATGCCGCTGCGATTGGGGATGCGCCCGGTCTGCATGGCGGCTCGCCCGGGCGTGCAGCTCGGTTGCGCGTAGAACGAGTAAAAAGTTGTGCCCTCAGCGGCCAGTTCGTCGATGCTGGGTGTCGGCATGCCGCGGCCGACGCCGCCACCATACGGACCCAGATCGCCGTAGCCGGTATCGTCGGACACGATGAACAGGATATTGGGCTTTTCTGTTTGTGCAGCCTGGGCCATACCGTTAAGCGCTATCAGTAATGAACCTGCAATGTAGAACCTTGAGCGATGCGAGAGTCTTTTCATGGCGACCTTCCTTTTTCGGGACGGATCCTTGTGGCCGGCACTTGTTTTCAAGTAATCCGTGACCGGACCCTGGTGAGTTACCCCCAAACCATGCCCTCTTGTTAGTTCCAGGTGTTCAACTGACCAGGCAATTGAATTCCTGTAGCTACTCAAGGCACCCGAGTCAGCCTAGTACGGTTATTTTAAAAACGCGCCTTACAGGAAGTGGAATTCGAAGTCGTTCGTCGCTTGCTTCCCGTGAAATACCTGGGTCGAGTCATCCCCCGGCGGCGGATAGTGTTCAGGTTGCGACTTTCGATTTGCTCAATTGCGAGTCACTTCTATATTGAGGGGGTGCTCTGAACTTCCTGCCTTCTGTTGAGCTTGACCCATGGCAACTACTGATCAGCTGATCATCTGCGAGCACTGCGACAGCGTGTACCAAAAAGTAACGCTCGCCAAACATCAAAAAACCCTGTGTACGCGCTGTGGCGGCGTGCTTCAGCGCTATAACGGCCTCACGGTGGAACAGCGTCTTGCGTTGACCTTCACCGCGTTGATGCTCTGGATATTCGCCAATTTCTATCCGGTGATGAGCATCAGCCTCAAAGGCGTGAAGAACAGCGCAACGCTCTGGGACTCGGTGCTGGCCCTGAGCCTTGGGCCTATCACCTTCATCGCCATGGTGGCGGCAATCGCCATGATCATCGCGCCGATTTTCCAGTTAATGCTGCTGATCTGGGTACTGGGCTTCGCCCTCAGCGGGCGACGCTCGCCCGGATTCAAATTCTGCATGCGCTGGCTGGAAACCCTGAGGCCCTGGAGCATGCTCGAAGTCTGCCTGCTGGGTGCCATGGTCGCGGTGATCAAGCTCGCCGGACTGCTCGATGTGCTGCCCGGCATCGGGTTGTTCGCCCTGGCTGCGCTGAGCCTGATGATGATCCGCATCGCCGGGCGCGACATCCGCGAACTATGGGACCTTGTATGAGCACGCCTCCTTACGCCGACGAGCTCAACCTGTGCCTGTGCCACACCTGCGGGCTGGCCTGCGACATGACCTTCAAGCCCCACGAATGCGAGCGTTGCGGTGCCCCGCTGCACCGGCGCAAAACCAATTCGCTGACCCGCACCTGGGCCTTCATGATCGCGTCCCTGGTGTTCTACATCCCGGCCAACCTGTTGCCGGTAATGAACACCGAAATGGTCGGCCATGGCGCCGACAGCACGATCATGAGCGGCGTGCTGGAGTTCTGGGAAGCCGGGGCCTGGGACATCGCCCTGATCATTTTCATTGCCAGTATCGCGGTGCCGGGCATCAAGTTCGTGGCCATCACATTGCTGCTGGTCACCGTGCAACGCGACAGCGAGTGGGCACGTAAAGAACGGTCGACGCTGTACCGCTTCGTCGAGGTCATCGGTTACTGGTCGATGCTCGATGTGATCGTGGTCGCCCTGGTGGCCTCGCTGGTCAAGTTCCAGGCCCTGGCCGATATCGAACCGCGCCCGGGCATTCTGTTTTTTGGACTGGTGGTGGTGTTCACCATGCTGTCGGCAATGAGTTTCGATCCACGCATGATCTGGGATAAAGAACGGGAAAACCCACACAATGAGGAGGTCACGGATGAAGTCACAAGCCACTGACGGGCCGCAAGCCCCCGGGCCGGCGCCGATCAAGACCCGCCGCTTCAGCGTTTCGCTGGTCTGGATCGTCCCGATCGTAGCGGTGCTGGTGGGTATTTCGCTGGTGGTTCACAGCATTCTGCAGCAAGGTCCGACCATCATTATCACGTTCAAGACCGGGGACGGCCTGACCGCGAACAAGACCGAGGTCAAATACCGCAATGTCGTGATTGGTCATGTGTCCGATGTGGAGCTGGCCAATGACCAGAAGAGCGTCAACGCCACCATCAAGCTGGCCAAGCAGGCCGAAAGCTTTACCCGCGAAGATTCGCAGTTCTGGGTCGTGCGGCCGCGCATTGGCGCGGGCGGTGTGTCCGGTATCGATACGTTGCTGTCGGGCGATTACATCGGTGCCGATATCGGCCAGGCCAACGGCCGGGCAAAGCACTTCACGGGGCTGGAGAACCCGCCGCCCATCACCTACGGCGAGCCGGGCAAGCGTTTCACCCTGTTCACCCAGGACCTGGGGTCGCTGGATATCGGCTCGCCCGTCTACTACCGCAAGATCCCCGTAGGCCAGGTAGTGGCCTACGCGCTGGACCCGGATGGCAAGGGCGTGAACATAGAACTGTTCATCCATGCCCCCAATGACAAGTACGTCACCGAAAACACCCGTTTCTGGAACGCCAGCGGCATTGACGTGAACGTCGGCGCCAATGGTTTTGCGGTCAAGACCGAATCCTTGTCTGCTTTGCTCGTGGGCGGCATTGCCTTCCGTGCGCCCGACTACAGCCCCAACGATAAGCCTGCTGCCGCGGAGTACGCCTACGAACTGTTCGAAGACCAACAAACCGCCCTCGCCCCGCCAAACGGCAAGCCGCAGTACCTGGCCATGCGCTTCGACCAGGCACTGCGCGGGCTCAAGGTCGACGCCCCGGTGGAATTCCTCGGTGTTGAAATCGGCAAGGTGGTGGCGGTCAATCTGGATTACGACGAGAAAAAACGCTCCTTTCCAATCAACGTCGGTATCGTGATTTACCCGCAGCGCCTGGGCCAGGCCCACATCAAAATGCTCAAGGCGCTCAATCATGACCCTAATAACGAAGCCGCTGGCGTACGCTTGATCGGCACCTTCATCGAAAACGGCCTGCGTGCCCAGGCCCGCACCGGCAACTTCCTGACCGGCCAGTTGTACATTGCCCTGGACTTCTACCCCAAGGCCGACAAAGTCGCCTTCGATGCAAACGCACGCCCGGTCGTGATTCCGACCATTCCCGGCAGCCTCGAGCAATTGCAGGAAAAACTCGAATCCATGGTCGACAAGATCAACAAGCTGCCGATCGAGCGTATCGCCGGCAATCTCGATGGCAACCTCGTCGAACTGCGCAAAGGCATGATGCAATTCAACGGCAAGATCCTGCCTGGCGTGCAAACCACCCTGTCGGATGTCAGCAAGACCCTGGAAACCGCCAATTCGACCCTGCAATCGGCCAGTTCGACCTTGGCCGAGGATTCGCCGCAACGGGAAAAACTGGGGCAAACCCTGGATGAACTGGGACGCACGTCGAGATCCTTGCGTGATCTTTCGGATTACCTGGGACGGCATCCGGAATCGCTGCTTCGCGGTCGTCCGAACAATGCCGCGCCCGTGGATCTGCAAGGGCCACCGCGCAATTGAACACAGGAGCAACACCCATGGCTTTACCGCTGAAGTTCACCCTGGTCACCGCGATGTTGCTGCTCGCCGCCTGCCGCAGCGATCCGATTCAATTCCATACCCTGACCCCGACCCAGCAGGGCAATCACTCAAGGACCACCATCGGGGTGATCCAGATCGAGACGATCAGTGTGCCGCCCCAGGTCGATCGTGCGCAGATCGTCATTCGCGAAGGCAACAGTGGCCTGGCGATCCTGGAAACCCAATGGTGGGGCGCCACCCTCGTGGACGAATTGCGCAGTGCGCTGGTCGATCAACTGAGCAACAGTCCTGTACAAGGTCGACATTCGGTGCGTATCGATGTGCAGCGTTTTGACTCGGTGCCCGGCCAGTACGCCTTGATGGACGTGGAATGGCGCCTTCGCAGTGCCAGCAGCGGCGACACGGCGCGGTTGATTTGCCGCAGCACATTGCAAACGCCCTCGGGCGCGAGCATCGATGACCTGGTGCTTGCCCAGCAAAACAACGTCAAACGCCTGGCCGCGCTGATCAGCCAGGCGGCCGTCAGACCACAGGCGAGTTGCCCTGCGCCCTGAACACCTTCGCCCCCGGATTAACGGCGACAAATTTGCCGTTGATCCGGCCCTTCTGTTTTTCGCTGTAATTCTCAGCAACAGAAAAAGATAACAATTCCCAGTTACCGACTAATACTAGAGGTACCCTCTCCTGCAATTTTTTCACATTCCTTTCACTGCTCTGACACTTGCAGAGATGTAGCTTTCGCTGCAGTTAATTCGCCGAACTTAGTCTCGGTGGATTTTTTTGTGCTGTTTCAGGCTTTGTCGACAGCACTTCCCTGGCGCTCCAATGGTGGAAAAACTTGGTCAACTCTGTCTCGCGTAAACCGTCTTCGCGCCTGTCCAGATCGGTCGTGGCCATTGGTGCACTGACCGTCGCCGTGCTGGCCACCGTTTTTTTCCTGTGGCCCAAATCCCCGACCAACCTGGCCCAGGAGGACGCGCAAGCCCGGGCTCGATTGCTGCAACACTGGAGTGCCGGCGAGATCGCGGTGCTGGTTCGTCATGCCGAACGTTGCGACCGTTCCAGCAACCCATGCCTGGGCCCGGCTGACGGCATTACCCGTGTCGGCAGTGAAGCGGCGGCCGGTGTTGGCCAGGGCCTGGCGCGCCTGGGCCTGGCACAGACCGATATCCTGACCAGCCCCGTTACACGCACGGTGCAAACCGCGCATTACATGTTCAATAGCGACCCACGGACCCAGGAGTGGCTGGCGACCTGCGGCACGACTCTGCGTAACGATGTCGTGGCACACAAGGTGGCCCATCGCAACCTGGTGCTGGTGACCCACAGCGGTTGCATCGCTGACTTTGAAAAGCAGACCGGCCTCAAGCATTCGGCGAAAGACGCCGAGTACGGCAGCGCGTTGTTTGTCCAAATCGATGGCAATGGTCAATTGCAAGTACTCGGCATTGTGAATGCCGAAGACTGGAACGCTCTGTTACAAGAAAAAAACTGAAGTCACTACGGATCGAGAACTTTGGTTCTAAGGTATTTCAAGCCGGACTGAATAAAACCTGAACAGAACAGCGAGAAGTGTGATTGAACTTCTCGCCGTTCAGTATCATTCCGGTTTTCTCTCTGACAAGTTGCATACCACTCTTCAAGCAGCCTTTCTCAGCGCAAGGTCGAGTCATGACGTCAAATCAGCCATTGCCAGATTTTGTTGGCCATTCTTTCCGCCTGCACGCCCCAACGGCGCCTGCCAACGAGCGCTGGATGCTGTTCGCCTTGGTACTCGCGTTCATCGCGTTCTACTTGCTGCCGCTGATGAGCCACGGCCTGTGGATTCCCGATGAAACCCGTTATGCCCAGATCAGCCAGGAAATGCTGCAGGGCGGGAACTGGGTCTCGCCGCACTTCATGGGCCTTCGTTACTTCGAGAAACCGATTGCCGGGTACTGGATGATTGCCATCGGCCAAGCGGTGTTTGGTGACAATCTGTTCGGGGTGCGCATCGCGTCAGCGCTGAGTACCGGGCTGAGCGTGTGGCTGACCTACCTGATTGCCCGCCGGTTCTGGGGCGACCCACGTAAAAGCTTCGCCTGCGCGCTGCTCTACATGAGCTTCGGGCTGATTGCCGGTCAGGCCGGGTACGCCAACCTCGATCCGCAGTTCACCCTCTGGGTCAACCTGAGCCTGGTTTCCCTGTGGTTTGCCATCGACAGCCGCACCACGCGTGCCCGCCTCGGTGCCTGGGCGGTCCTGGGCATCGCCTGCGGCATGGGCTTCATGACCAAGGGCTTTCTGGCCTGGCTGCTGCCGGCGGTGATCGCCCTGCCCTATATGGTCTGGCAGCGCCGCATTGGCGAGCTGTTGCGTTACGGGCCATTGGCTGTTGTGGTCGCCGCGGCCGTCTGCCTGCCCTGGGCGCTGGCCATCCATCATCAGGAACCGGATTTCTGGAATTTCTTCTTCTGGAACGAGCACGTACGCCGCTTTGCCGCCGACAATGCGCAACACGCCCGTCCGTGGTGGTTCTACTTGCCGATGCTGGTGGTTTGCGCCCTGCCCTGGACTGTGTTGTTGCCGACGACGTTCATCCAGGCCTGGAAAAACAAGCGCCAACCCGTCAGCGGTTTTCTCCTGCTCTGGTTGTTGCTGCCGCTGGCGATTTTCAGCATGAGCAGCGGCAAGCTGCCGACCTACATCATGCCTTGCCTGTTGCCCCTGGCGCTGCTGATGGGTCACGCGCTGACCGGTCTTTTGGAACAATCCAAATCACGGACAATTCGTTTCAACGGTTGGCTCAACGTCATCATTGCCACGACGGCCATGATTGCGTTGCTTTACCTGCAATTGAGCAAAGAGATTTTCGAAAATACCGAGATGTTCAGCCTGTCCCTGGCGTTCATCGTGCTGCTGGGCTGGATCATCGCCAACGCCCTGCAAATCCTGCGGCCATTGACGTTATGGGCGATGCCGGCCCTCGGCATCTGGCTGCTGGTGGCGCTGCTTCCTGCCGCTATGCCGAGCCAGATCGTCGACAGCAAGATGCCCGACCGGTTTATCTCCGAACACCTGGACAGCCTGAACCAGACCACCACGCTGCTGAGCAACGACCTGGGGGCGGCCTCGGCCCTGTCGTGGCTGACCAGGCGACCGGAAGTAACGCTCTACAACGTCATCGGCGAGATGAAGTACGGCCTTTCGGATCCAGCTGCGGCCTCGCGCAAAGTGACACAGCACGATGTCGGCCAATGGATGACCGAGGCGCGTAAGAAGGGCTCGGTCGGGGTGGTGATGAGGGTCAACAGCGTCGCCGAGATTCAGGAAGTCGAGGCGCTGCCCACCGACGGCAAACGCTATCAGCGCGGCGATATGCAGGTCCTGATCTTCCCGCCAATCCAGCCCTGACTGGCAGGACACAAAAAATCGCCGGCAAGGCATCCGCTATATCTCCCCCGGTTGGGCCGTTGACGACGAGCTGAACTGGGTGGACCAGTTCCTCGGCGCACCGGCAATCGCCGAGCTGTCCTTTCGCAACCCTGGTGAACCCAGCGGGGGCCAGCAGCAACTGGCACCGTCAGGTGCGTCGAAGACACGACAAAAGGCAGCCGGGGCAGCGCCATATTCAGATCGACGACATCGTTTTATGGACGAGTCGATCCACTGTGGGCACAGTGCTGCTAATCTGAATGAAAATTACATGTATTAACGGTTTTTTTGACGTTATTTTCTCATTTGGATCTCTACATTCCCTGCCATTCAAAACATGCAAATGATTCGCATTGGTTTACAAGCGTTTCAATGCGTATGACTTTCAAAAAAATGCACCAGGAGCAGCCCGCAGAATGATTCCCCACATCCCTTCGTTCTTGAAAAAAGCCCTGCTGGCCACCGCTTTGCTGAGCGCTGGTCAGATCTATGCCGCTGACTCCGTCGGCATCGTGGTGTACAACGCGCAACACGAAGGCCTGACCAAGGCCTGGGTCGAGGGTTTTACCCAGGAGACCGGTATTCCTGTCACCCTGCGCAACGGTGATGACACCGAGATGGGCAACCAGATCGTGCAGGAAGGCGCGGCTTCTCCGGCGGACGTGTTCCTGACCGAAAACTCCCCGGCCATGGTCCTGGTCGACAACGCCGGGCTGTTTACGCCAGTCGACAAAAACACTCTGGAACAGATTGACTCCGCCTACCGCCCGGCCCACGGCAAATGGGTCGGGATTGCCGCGCGCTCCACGGTATTTGTTTACAACCCAAGCAAACTGTCGGAATCCAATCTGCCGAAATCGATCATGGACCTGGCCGATCCAAGCTGGAAAGGACGCTGGGCCGCGTCGCCAGGCGGTGCTGACTTCCAGGCCATCGTCGCTGCCATCCTGGAACAAAAGGGTGAAGCCGCCACGCTGGAATGGCTGAAAGCGATGAAAACCAATTACGCCAACTACCGTGGCAACAGTTCGGTACTCAAAGCGGTGAATGCCGGGCAGATCGACAGCGGCGTGATCTACCACTATTACAGCCTGGTCGATCAGTCCAAGACCGGCGAAAACAGCAAGAACACTGCCCTGTACTATTTCAAGCACAAAGACCCGGGCGCTTTTGTTAGCATCTCCGGCGGCGGCGTCCTCGCTTCCAGCAAACACAAAGAACAAGCCCAGGCGTTCCTCAAATACATTACCGGCAAGGATGGCCAGGCTGTCCTGAAGAACGGCAAGTCGTTTGAGTACGCCGTGGGCAAGAACGCTGAATCCAACCCTAAACTGGTGCCTCTGAATCAACTCGATGCGCCGACTGTCGATGCTTCCAAGCTCGACAGCAAAAAAGCCGTAGAGCTGATGACACAGGCCGGACTGCTCTAAATTGATGCCAGAAACCCTGCCTGCGGAGGTCGCTGAGGCGACACCCGCACATTTGCGTCGACGATCCCGCGGAGTCTTTGCGGGACGTGGCGGTGTATGGGTGATCGGTTTGTCGGTGCTGGTTTCATTACTGGCACTGCTACCGATCGCTTACGTTATTGGCGTGTCCCTGCAGACAGGCTGGTCAACCGTTGTGGCCCTGGTGTTCCGCCCTCGTGTCGGTGAACTGCTGGTCAACACCGTGTTGCTGGTGCTGCTGACGATTCCCTTGTGCGTCGCACTGGGGGTGACGCTGGCGTGGCTCACGGAACGCACGAATCTGCCGGGGCGGCGCTGGTGGTCGTTGCTGGCCACCGCGCCGCTGGCGGTGCCTGCGTTCGTTCACAGCTACGCCTGGGTCAGCCTGGTGCCACCGATTCACGGCTTGTTTGCCGGTGTCCTGGTCTCGGTCATCGCCTACTTCCCCTTCCTGTATTTGCCGGTGGCGGCCACTTTGCGTCGGCTCGATCCGGCCATCGAAGACGTCGCCGAATCCATGGGGCTCAAGCCCTGGAAAGTGTTTTTCCGTGTGGTATTGCCGCAATTGCGCCTGGCGATCTGCGGCGGCGCCTTGCTGGTCGGCCTGCACCTGCTGGCCGAATATGGCCTGTACGCGATGATCCGCTTTGACACCTTTACCACCGCGATCTTCGATCAGTTCAAATCGACCTTCAACGGTGCGGCTGCACACATGCTGGCCAGTGTGCTGGCGCTGTGTTGCCTCGCAATGCTGACGGCCGAATCCGCCGCACGGGGCTCCGCGCGTTACGCTCGGGTCGGTTCCGGAAGCGCCCGGGAGCAACGGGTCGTGTACCTGAAACCGGTATCCACCCTGTTCTCGCTGACGCTGCAAATCGTGACCTGCGCCCTGGCCCTGGGCGTACCCTTGATCACTCTGGGTAAATGGCTCATTGCCGGCGGTGTGGAAGTCTGGGACATGGCCGAATTGTTGCCCGCGCTGGAGCAAACCCTGTTGCTCGGCATCGCGGGCGCGGCGCTGACCACCTGCGCGGCGATCCCGATTGCCTGGCTGTCGATCCGTTACCCGGGCCGAATGCAACGGGTACTGGAAAGCTGCAACTACATCACCAGTTCCTTGCCGGGCATTATCGTGGCGCTGGCACTGGTGACCGTCACGATCCATTTTGCCCGGCCGATCTACCAGACCACCTTCACCGTCCTGCTGGCGTACCTGTTGATGTTCCTGCCCCGCGCCCTGGTGAGCCTGCGCGCAGGCATTGCCCAGGCCCCGGTGGAACTGGAAAACATTGCCCGCAGCCTTGGCCGCTCGCCGGCCCGGGCACTGTGGCTGATCACCTTGCGCCTGGCCGCACCGGGGGCAGCCGCCGGCGCGGCGCTGGTGTTCCTGGCGATCACCAACGAATTGACCGCCACCCTGCTGCTGGCCCCGAATGGTACGCGCACCCTGGCGACCGGATTCTGGGCCATGACCAGCGAAATCGATTACGCGGCCGCTGCGCCATACGCCGTATTGATGGTTGTGCTGTCGCTGCCGTTGACCGGACTTCTTTATCACCAATCGAAAAAAACGGCTGGCCGATGAACACTCTTGAATTGAATGCCCTCTACAAGTCCTATGGCGCCCATTGCGCCCTGGACAACGTCAGCCTGTCGGTGCCGAGCGGCAGTCGCACGGTCATTGTCGGCCCGTCCGGCTCGGGTAAAACCACGTTGCTGCGGATGATCGCCGGCTTCGAATTCCCCGATGCCGGACGTCTTTCGCTCAATGGTCAGACCCTGGTCGACGGTACCCACGAAGTGCCGGCCCATCAACGCCTGATCGGCTACGTGCCGCAGGACGGCGCACTGTTCCCGCACATGACCGTGGCGGCGAACATCGGCTTCGGCCTGGCGACCAAGGGCACTGAAAAACAGCAGCGCGTCGCCGAACTGATGGACAGCGTGGCCCTGGACGCGAAGATGGCCGGGCGCTGGCCCCATGAATTGTCCGGCGGCCAGCAACAGCGCGTGGCCCTGGCCCGGGCGTTGGCGCAACAGCCACGACTGATGCTGCTGGACGAACCTTTTTCGGCGCTCGATACCGGATTGCGTGCGGCGATGCGCAAGATGGTTGCGCGACTGCTGGAAGACGCGGGCGTCACCACCATCCTGGTCACCCATGACCAGAGTGAAGCCCTGTCGTTCGCCGACCAGCTGGCGGTGATGCGTCATGGCCGACTGGTACAGTCGGGGCACCCGCTGGACCTTTACCGTTATCCAGAAGACGAACAGACTGCGCTGTTCCTGGGGGATGCCGTGGTCATGCCCGCACGCATCGAGGCCGGTTGGGCCCATTGCGACCTGGGGCGGATCCCGGTCAACAACCACCGCAACAACCGCTCGGCGCAGATCATGCTGCGACCCGAACAGCTGCAACTGGCAAGCGTCCACCCCAGCGACCCGGAAGCCAGCGGTTGCCGGGCCCTGGTCACCGATCGGGATTTCAGCGGCAACACCTGCACGCTGACGGTGGAGCTCCAGCCGTTGGCCCATAGCGAGCAACCGGGTCGATCCATGCTGGTGCGCAGTTCAGGCATGTATGCGCCACCGGCCGGTAGCTCGGTTCAAGTCTCGACCATCGGCCATGCCCATGTACTGAGCGAAATGTGATCGTTCACAGGTCGAATCGATCCACTGCCCGACGCCGCTCGTTGTCATCGCGTACATCGTAATTGGCCGTGGTCTGGATGTTGCTGTGGTGCGCCAGCTTCTGCGCAATCGACAAGTCATGCTCTTCGATTACCCGGGTGATAAATGAACGCCGGAAGTCGTGGGGCATGATTTTCACCCCGACCTGCGCGCCCCGTTGCCGGGCGATGTAGTAAATCGCGTGTTTGGTGATGCGCTCACGGGTGATATGGCTGCCGCGGCGGATGCGGTTGAACAGGAACGTGTCGTCCGACTCCCCTTCCTTGAGCAGCGAGCGGCGCAGCTCAAGCCAGGCTTCAAGCTTGGCGAAGGCCCAGGCCGGGGCATACTTGATCAACTGCTTGTTGCCCTTGGCCGTCACCCGCAGGCTGCGCTCGGTGAAATCGACCTGGTTCAGCTCCAGGTTCACCGATTCGGACTTGCGCATTCCCGAACCGTACAAAATCCCGATGATCGCCGCATCCCGCAGACCTTGCGGCCGTGGATCGGCGGCGCAGACCGCCATCAGCTCCTGGATCAGCGTGCGCCTGAGATTGCGCCCCTGGGACAGCCGTGTACCGGCCATGCCCTTCACCGAACGCATCTTCAACAGGTGATCCTGAGAGATCAGGCTCATGCGCCACGCTTCGTTCATCACCCCGCGCACCGCGTTGACATAGAGCGAAGACGTGTTCGGCGCATAGCCGTCCGAACGCAAGGTGGCCACCAGCGCAATGACGTCCTCGGGCTGCAGGTTGTGCCAGGGGATTTCCTCGATATCGTGGTCTTCGAAGCCCAGGCGGTCGGCGGCATCCTGCAGCACATAACGCATGGTCAGTTGGCTGGATGGCGCCAGTCGCGCCAGATACAGGGTCAGCGGATTGGTGAGGGGTGAGCGTGAGTCAGTAACAGGTAAGTCAATCAAACGAAACGGCCTTGAATGTAAACAGTTCAATGAAACAACTAAGAAGTGAAATAACCATCAAATAAATGACAATACTTCTGTAGGACTTTTCCTAAAAAACGCGATAACCGGAAGAAGTCTGAACAGCGGCTTAATAGCCTTCAGATAAAACGATTCCCCAACCGTTTTTTCATGTTCCTTTCACAAAATCGGGCATAACCTTCTATAAACTCGGCGCTGCCCATACGGATGCCCAACCTGCCGGCCATCGCGAAAAAAGTCAACTGACGCAGTTTTTTGCTTCCATCCAGTAACTAGTTGATTTGATGCAGATTCTGATTTAGCGTCTATGATGATTTTTGGATCCCTTTTAGCCTCAAAGGCTATTTACGTTTTCAGCCCCTGAGGTGCCCATGAGTCAGGCGTTTCTCCCTTTCTCCCGTCCCAGTATCGGCGACGAAGAAATCGCAGCCGTAGAGCAAGTATTGCGCTCCGGATGGATCACTACCGGGCCGAAGAACCAGGCACTGGAAGAACACTTCGCCAACTACGTCGGTTGTCGACATGCCGTGGCACTTTCCTCGGCCACCGGCGGGATGCATATCACCCTGCTGGCCTTGGGTGTCGGTCCCGGCGATGAAGTCATTACCCCGTCGCAGACCTGGGTTTCCACTGCCAACATGATCACCCTGCTGGGTGCCACACCGGTGTTCGTCGACGTCGACCGCGACACGCTGATGACCGACGTGGCCTCTATCGAAGCCGCGATCACGCCGCGCACCAAAGCCATCATCCCGGTGCATTACGCCGGTGCGGCATTCGACCTCGATCCGCTCTACGCCCTGGCCGACAAACACGGCATTGCCGTGATCGAAGACGCCGCCCATGCCGCTGGCACGCTCTACAAAGGTCGCCATGTCGGTTCCAAAGGCACGGCGATCTTCTCGTTCCACGCGATCAAGAACATGACCTGCGCCGAAGGCGCCATGTTCGTCAGTGACGATGAAGCCCTGGCCTCGCGAGTACGCATGCTCAAGTTTCACGGGCTCGGGGTTGATGCCTACGATCGCCTGACCCACGGCCGCAAGCCCCAGGCCCAAGTGATCGAGCCAGGCTTCAAGTACAACCTGGCCGACATCAACGCGGCCATCGCGCTGGTGCAACTGGAACGCCTGGACGAGATCAACGCCAAGCGCACTCAACTGGCACAGACCTACTTGCAGCGCCTGGAAGGCTTGCCAGTGCAGCCGCTGGCCGTCCCCGCTTACTCGCAAAAGCACGCCTGGCACCTGTTCATCCTGCGTATCGATGCCGAGCGCTGCGGGCTGGATCGCGAAGCGTTCATGAAAGCCCTCCAGGAACAGAATGTCGGCACAGGTATTCACTTCATTGCAACGCACCTGCACACTTACTACCGCCAGCGTTACCCCAACCTGTACCTGCCCAACACCGAATGGAATTCGGCGCGGCTGTGTTCGATCCCGTTGTTCCCCGACATGACCACCGATGATGTCGAGCGTGTCGTCGGCGCCATTGAAAACTGCATGGACAGAAGCCTTTGAGACCTTACCCAATCAACTTCGTGTCGATCGTCATTCCGGTCTACAACGAACAGGAAAGCCTGCCCGAGTTGCTTCGCCGCACCGAAGCAGCGTGTCAGCAACTGACCCATCCCTACGAGATCGTTCTGGTCGACGACGGCAGCCGAGATGACTCCGCACAGATTCTGGAAGATGCCGCCTCCCGCGAAGGCAGCCCTGTGGTGGCGGTCATCCTCAACCGCAACTACGGCCAGCACGCAGCGATCATGGCCGGTTTCGAGCAGTGCAAGGGCGATGTCGTCATCACCCTCGATGCCGACCTGCAAAACCCGCCCGAAGAAATCCCGCGGCTGGTAGCGCAGGCCGAACTTGGCTATGACGTCGTCGCGACCGTGCGCAACAACCGCCAGGACTCGGCCTTGCGCCGCTGGCCATCGAAGCTGATCAACCTCGCCGTGCAACGTTCCACCGGTGTGGCCATGAGCGACTACGGCTGCATGCTGCGGGCCTACCGTCGCACCATTGTCGACGCCATGCTTGCCTGCCGTGAACGCAGCACCTTCATTCCGATCCTGGCCAACAGCTTTGCCCGCCACACCACGGAAATCCTCGTGACCCACGCCGAGCGTGAACACGGCGATTCCAAGTACAGCCCCATGCGCCTGATCAACCTGATGTTCGACCTGGTCACCTGCATGACCACCACGCCCCTGCGACTGCTGAGCATCGTCGGCGTCGGCATGGCGGCCCTGGGCATGCTGTTCGCCATAGCCTTGGTCCTGCTGCGCCTGGTGTTCGGCGCCGGCTGGGCCGGTGGCGGCACCTTCGTACTGTTCGCCGTGCTGTTCGTCTTTACCGGCGGGCAATTCATCGGCATGGGCCTGCTGGGTGAATACCTGGGCCGCATGTACAGCGACGTGCGCGCACGCCCGCGCTTCTTCATTGAAAAGGTGCTGCGTAGCCAGCCCGCCTCCCCAACTTCCGCTGTTACTGTCGACGGCCTAACTTCCACTTCTTCAGATCAGGTTCCTTCATGAGTGCAAAAGCTGTTGTCTTCGCCTATCACGATATTGGCTGCGCCGGCATCGAATCCCTGCTTTCCTCCGGTTTCGAGATCGCTGCGGTGTTCACCCACGCCGACGATCCGAAGGAGAACGCGTTCTACGGCTCCGTCGCGCAACTGTGCGCCCGCCACGGTATTGCCGTGCATGCACCGGAAGATGCCAACCATCCGCTGTGGATCGAGCGTATCGCCAAGCTCGACCCCGACTACATTTTCTCCTTCTACTACCGCAACCTGCTGAGCGAACCACTACTGGCCACGGCGCGTAAAGGCGCGTTCAACCTGCACGGCTCCCTGCTGCCACGCTACCGTGGTCGCGCACCGGCCAACTGGGTGCTGGTCAACGGCGAAACCGAAACCGGTGTGACCCTGCACCGCATGGTCAAGCGTGCCGACGCGGGTGCCATCGTCGCCCAGCAGAAAGTCGCGATCGAGCGTAACGACACGGCGCTGAGCCTGCACGGTAAATTGCGCACAGCGGCCTCTGACCTGCTGCGCGACACTTTGCCGGCGCTGCTGCAAGGCAAAGCCAGTGAAACACCGCAAGACGAATCCAAAGCCACGGTGTTCGGCCGTCGCACCCCGGCCGACGGCAAACTGGTCTGGGCCAAGCCGGCCGAAGAACTGTTCAACCTGGTCCGCGCGGTTACCCAGCCGTACCCGGGCGCCTTCTGCGCGGTGGGTGAGCACAAGCTGATTGTCTGGAGCGCCGAAATCGCCAAGGGCAACGAAGGCCTGGCGCCAGGCCGCGTCATCAGCGTCGACCCGCTGCGCATCGCCTGCGGTCAAGACTCGCTGATCATCAACGCCGGCCAGCGCAACGACAACGGTCTGTACCTGAGCGGCCCGCAACTGGCCAACGAACTCGGCCTGGTGGATGGTTCCGTGCTGCGCGGCGCCGAATCCGGTCGTGCCCCGCGTCGCACCCGCGTACTGATCCTCGGTGTCAACGGCTTCATCGGCAACCACTTGTCCGAGCGCCTGCTGCGCGACGACCGCTACGAAGTCTACGGCCTGGATATCGGTTCGGACGCCATCGAGCGCCTGCGCAGCCACCCGAATTTCCACTTTGTCGAAGGTGACATCAGCATCCACTCCGAGTGGATCGAGTACCACATCAAGAAGTGCGACGTGGTGCTGCCGCTGGTGGCCATCGCCACGCCAATCGAATACACCCGTAACCCGCTGCGTGTATTCGAACTGGACTTCGAAGAGAACCTGAAACTGGTTCGCTACTGCGTCAAGTACAACAAGCGCGTGATCTTCCCTTCGACCTCGGAAGTCTATGGCATGTGCCAGGACAATAATTTCGACGAAGACAACTCCAACCTGGTGGTCGGCCCGATCAACAAGCAGCGCTGGATCTACTCGGTTTCCAAGCAATTGCTGGACCGTGTGATCTGGGCTTACGGCCAGAAGGGTCTGAACTTCACCCTGTTCCGTCCATTCAACTGGATGGGCCCGCGCCTGGACCGTCTGGATTCGGCCCGTATCGGCAGCTCCCGTGCGATTACCCAGCTGATCCTGAACCTGGTGGAAGGTACGCCGATTCGCCTGTTCGACGGTGGCGAGCAAAAACGCTGCTTCACCGACATCGCCGACGGTGTGGAAGCACTGGCGCGAATCATCGACAACGACAACGATGTCTGCAACGGCCAGATCATCAACATCGGCAACCCGGAAAACGAGGCCAGCATCCGTCAGTTGGGCGAAGAGCTGCTGCGTCAGTTCGAAGCTCACCCGCTGCGCGCCAACTTCCCTCCGTTCGCCGGTTTCCGCGACATCGAGAGCAAGGCCTTCTACGGCACCGGCTACCAGGACGTGTCGCACCGCAAGCCAAGCATCGCCAACGCCAAGCGCCTGCTGGACTGGACGCCAACCGTTGAGATGAGCGAAACCATCGGCAACACCCTGGACTTCTTCCTGCGCGAGGCCATGCTCGAAATCGCGGACAAGCGCTGATGCAGGCGGGACTGCGGATCGATGTCGACACCTACCGGGGCACCCGTGAAGGGGTGCCCCGGCTGCTGGAAATCCTTGATGAGGCACAGGTCAAGGCGACGTTCTTCTTCAGTGTCGGGCCGGACAACATGGGGCGCCATTTGTGGCGCCTCATCCGTCCGCAGTTTCTCTGGAAAATGCTCCGTTCCAACGCAGCCGGCCTGTATGGCTGGGACATCCTGCTGGCCGGCACCGCATGGCCCGGAAAACCGATCGGCCGCGACCTGGGGCATTTGATGCGCCAGGCCCGGGATGCCGGGCATGAGGTGGGTTTGCACGCCTGGGATCACCATGGCTGGCAGGCCAATGCCGGGCGTTGGAGCGATGCACAACTGGTCGAACAGATACGCCGTGGCGTGGACACCCTCAGCGACATTCTCGGGGAAAAGATCACCTGCTCGGCGTCCGCCGGCTGGCGTGCCGACGAGCGTGTGATCGAAGCCAAGCAAGGGTTCGGCTTTCGCTACAACAGCGATTGTCGTGGCCAGAGCCTGTTCCAGCCGCAATTGGCCGATGGTCGCCTGGGCGCACCGCAAATCCCGGTGGACCTGCCGACCTTCGACGAAGTGGTCGGGCCGACCGTTGCAGCCAAGGATTTCAACACGTTCATCCTGGACCGGTTCACCCCGGAAAAACTCAATGTCTACACGATCCATGCCGAGGTGGAAGGGATTCTGATGGCCAACGATTTCCGTCAACTGCTGAGCGACGCACATCAGCGGGATATCCGTTTTAAACCCTTGGGCGACTTGTTGCCCCAGACCCCTGACAGCTTGCCGATCGGTCGCGTGGTACGCGGTGCGCTCGAAGGTCGCGAAGGCTGGCTGGGAGTGCAAGGCGCATGAGCAAACGCTGGGCTTTGCCGTTATTGCTGGCCTTGATGGCGCTGGCGTACCTGCTGCCGCTGGGCAGTCATGGCTTATGGATTCCCGACGAAACCCGCTACGCCCAGATCAGCCAGGGCATGCTCCTGAGCGGCAACTGGGTGTCGCCGCATTTCATGGACGTGCGCTATTTCGAAAAACCCGCGGCCGGCTACTGGATGATTGCCATCGGGCAGGCGCTGTTCGGCCAGAACCTCTTCGGAGTGCGCTTCGCCTCGGCACTGAGCACCGGTTTGAGCGTGCTGCTGTGCTACCTGGTCGCCCGCCGGATGTGGAACGAACCACGCAAAAGTTTCGCCTGCGCGCTGCTGTACATGAGCTTCACGGTCATTGCGGCTTCGGCGGGGTATGCCAACCTCGATCCGCAATTCACCTTCTGGGTCAGTCTGAGCCTGGTGGCGCTATGGTTCGCGCTCGACAGCACGAGCCGTGGGCAACGCCTGATCGCGTGGGCGGTGCTGGGTCTGGCTTGCGGCATGGGCTTCATGACCAAGGGCTTCCTGGCCTGGTTGCTGCCGGTGCTGATCGCCCTGCCCTGGATGATCTGGCAAAAACGCTGGCGTGAACTGCTGGTCTACGGCCCCGTAGCGGTGGTGGTCGCCATCGTCGTGAGCCTGCCGTGGGCACTGGCAGTGCACGCCCAGGAGCCCGACTATTGGCGGTTTTTCTTCTGGCACGAACACATTCGCCGTTTTGCCGGGGACGATGCCCAGCATGACGCACCATGGTGGTACTACCTGCCGTTGCTGGTGGCTTTCAGCATGCCGTGGGTTGCATTGTTGCCGCCCGCGCTCAAGCAAGCCTGGCAGACCCGACGCCAGTCCAATATCGCGTTCCTGCTGCTGTGGCTGTGGATGCCGTTGTTTTTCTTCAGCCTGAGCAAGGGCAAGTTGCCGGCCTACATCCTGCCGTGCCTGTTACCCCTGGCATTGTTGCTCGGCCATGCACTGGCTGACCGATTGAAGCTGGAGCAAGGTCGCGTCCCGGGCATCAACGGCCTGCTGAACCTGGTGGTGGGTGTAGTCATCCTGCTGGCCCTGGTTTATCTGCAACTGAAAAAGCCGATTTACGATCATGAACTGCACAACCTGGTGCTGGTGTTCATCGGCTTGATCGGCTGGATCATGGCCAACCTGCTGCAAGCCTTCCGCCCGTTGCAGTGCTGGGCCGCCCCGGCTTTTGGCAGTTTGTTGCTCGTCGGTTTGTTGCCTGCCGGACTGCCCAACTCCGTAGTCGCCAATAAGACGCCTGACCAATTCATCCTCGATCACGCCCAGGAGCTCGGCCAAAGTGCCAAGTTGTTGAGCAACGACCTGGGGGCCGCGTCGGCGTTGTCCTGGCGGGTGAAACGGCCGGAAGTGGCTTTTTTCAACACGATAGGCGAATTGAAATATGGCCTCGCCTATCCTGATTCGCTTAAGCAGCGCGTCAACACCGATCAGGTGCAACAGTGGATGCACGACGCCCGCCAGCAAGGCTCGGTCGGTGTGGTCATGCGGGTCAAGGGCGAAGAAGAGCTGCGCGAACTTGAACAGTTGCCCAAAGAGGGCAAGCGGTATGAACAAGGCAATCTGGTGATTTTGATTATCCCTCAGGCGACACCATGAGCCTGCTTTTGCTACTGGTGGCCTGTCTGCTGACCTGCCTGGGCCAGATCGCCCAGAAATATGCGGTAGAAAGCTGGCGCGGCCAACCTTCCGGGTGGACGGACAAACTGCGTTCGCCCTGGCTTTGGCTGGCCCTGGCTTCTCTAGGGCTGGGCCTGCTGGTGTGGTTGCTGGTGCTGCAACGCCTGGAAGTCGGGATTGCCTATCCGATGCTGAGCCTGAACTTCGTGCTGATCACTCTGGTGGCGCGTTTCGTGTTCCACGAAACCATCGACCGCCGCCACTGGTTGGGTGTGGCGTTGGTGATCGGCGGCGTGGCATTGCTGGGGCAACACGCATGAACCTGAGTCGCGGTATCACCTTCGCTCTGGGCAGCGTGTTACTGGTCAGCGCCGCCCAACTGGGCATGCGCTGGAGCATGAGTCACCTGCCACAACCCGAACAATGGCTCAGCGCTCACATCGACCTGACAGCGATTGCCGTGGTGCTCCTGGCCATCTTCGCCTACGCCCTGTCGATGCTCTGCTGGCTCGTCGCCCTGCGGGACCTGCCCCTGGGCCGCGCCTATTCGTTGCTGAGTATCAGCTACGCGCTGGTGTACCTGCTGGCCGCCAGCCTGCCGCTGTTCAACGAAACGTTCAGCCTTTCAAAAAGCCTTGGCGTGGCATTTGTCATCCTCGGCGTCATCACCATCAATTCTCGACCTGCTCGTGCGCCCGAATCAAGGAGTGCCCCATGAAAATCAGTGTGTTTGGTAGCGGTTATGTTGGCCTGGTGCAGGCAGCGGTATTGGCGGAAGTCGGCCACGATGTGGTCTGCATGGACGTAGACGAGAAAAAGGTCGAACTGCTCAAGCAGGGCCACGTGAGTATCTTCGAACCCGGGCTGGCCAGTCTGGTACGCGAAGGCCTGGATGCCAAGCGGCTGCAGTTCACCAGCGACGAAAAATTCGCCGTTCAGCATGGTGAGGTGCTGTTCATCGCAGTGGGTACGCCGTCCCGGGAAGATGGATCGGCAGATCTGCGTTACGTCATGTCGGTGGGCGAGGCCGTGGCACGCCATCGCGAAAAACCGGCCATCCTGGTGGAAAAATCCACCGTGCCAGTCGGTACCGGCGACGCCCTGCGCGCGCACATGGACAAATACCTGGCCGAGGCCGGACGCGCGTTGCAGTTCGACATCGTCTCCAACCCGGAATTCTTGAAAGAAGGCTCGGCCGTCTCCGATTGCCGTCGCCCGGACCGTATCGTCGTGGGCTGCGAGCGCGAAGAAGTGCGTGAGGTGATGCGTGACCTGTACTCGCCCTTCAACCGCAACCATGAACGCATCATGTTCATGGACCTGCGCAGCGCCGAGCTGACCAAGTACGCTGCCAACTGCATGCTGGCGACCAAGATCAGCTTCATCAACCAGATCGCCGAACTGGCCGAACACCTGGGTGCCGATATCGAGTCGGTACGCCTGGGCATCGGCGCCGACTCCCGCATCGGTTACCACTTCATCTACCCCGGTTGCGGCTACGGTGGCTCGTGCTTCCCCAAGGACATGCGCGCCCTGATCCACAGCGCCGAAGAGGCCCATTGCTCCAGTGACCTGCTGCAAGCGGTGGAAGCCATCAACGAGCGGCAGAAACACAAGCTGTTCGAGCGCATCAACGCGTTCTACAAGGGCGACTTGCGTGGCAGGACCTTTGCCTTGTGGGGCCTGGCGTTCAAGCCAAACACCGACGACATGCGCGATGCGCCGAGCCGGGTGTTGCTCGAATCCTTGTGGGCCGCCGGGGCGAATGTCCGCGCGTTCGATCCGGAAGCCATGCAGGAAACCCAGAAGCTGTATCCCGATGAATCGAAACTGATGCTCATGGGTACGCCCGAGTCGGTCTTGTCCGGTGCCGATGCACTGATCATCTGCACCGAATGGCAACAGTTCAAGGCGCCGGACTTCGAACTGATCCAGCAGCGGCTCAACGCCCCGGTAATCTTCGACGGCCGCAACCTGTACGACGCGGACCGCCTGGCACGCATCGGTTTCACCTACTTCCCGATCGGCCGTGGCGAATCGCGCAAATTGCCGATTCCTTACCAGCAATGGTCAACCGAAGCCGTGGTCGCCTGAACCCCATGATCCATCACATCCGCCAACAGTCCCTCGCGCTGGGTCTGTTGGCGCTGTTGTTGTTCTGCGCCGGGATGTACCAGCAGTCGGCCATCGGCTTCGATTCGCGCTTCGTGCTGTTCGCCCAGGAGATGCTGCGTAACGGGCCGTCGTTTTTTCCGACGACCTACGGCCAGCCCTACGCAGACTACTCGGGACTTTCAACGCTATTCATCTGGCTGCTTTCACTGCCGTTCGGCCAGGTCACCAGCCTGACCGCATGGCTGCCGAGCGCCATCGCCGCAGCGGTCATAGTCACCTTGATGTACCGCCTGCTGGCACCCTACTCCACGCGTTGGGCGCTGTTGAGCATCGCCTTGATGCTGTTGACCAACACCTTCATCACGGAAACCCGCGCCGTTTCCCTCGACCTGATGCTGGCGGCCGTCGCGTTCAGCGTGTTCTACCTGGGCTATGCGGCCGATCACTTCGCGGCGCCGCGCCGCTGGGTTCTGATCTTTGCCTTGCTGATGCTGGGTTTCTGGATTCGTGGGCCAATCGGCCTGGTCATTCCTACGGGGATGCTGTGCAGCTATTTCCTGGTCAATTGCCAATGGCGACGGCTGATCGTCTTCGGATTGCTGGCAGCGATGCTGCTGGCGGTGTGCGTCGGGCTTTTGTTGTGGCTGGCGGACGTCAGTGGCGGCGCGGCCTTCTTGCAGGACGTGATTCGCATGCAGTTCATGGGGCGCATGGACGGCAGCGAAGGCTCCAACGAGGTGTTGTATTACTTCACCAGTTCGGTAGGCAACTACGCACTGGCCTGGCCACTGGCAGTGCTGGCGCTGGTGGCGGTCGCCGCTTCTGGCCGACAACAGTCAGGCCCGGCATTGCGTCTGACGCTGTACTGCGCAGTTGCTGGATTGATCGTGATGGTGGGCCTTTCCGTCCCGCAGGCGAAAAAGGCCCGTTACCTGCTGCCGATGCTGCCCATGGCGGCGATCATGGCGGCTTATCCGTTTTACGCCGTGCAAGGTCGACTGTTCGGTTGGCTGCGCGTCTTGATGCAAGGCTTATGGCTGCTGATTCCGGGGCTGCTGATCGTGACCTTGCTGGTGATACAGCGAAGATTCCCCGAAGACGTGGCCCATCTCACGTCGTTGTTCATCATTCTAGGCGCGCTGCAAGCGGTCGCCGTCGTAGCGCTCAGGCAGCCCCGCTGGCGCGCGCAGACTCTCGCCCTTTGCGCGGTCCTGGCGCTGTGGTCGGTATATATCCTGCAGTTCGAGCCGATCCAGCGACAGCTTTACGACACCCGGACCTTCAGCCACGAAGCGTTTGAACTCGTGCAAAAAGCCCCCGCACCACTGGTGATGCACGCGATGGGCAAGGATGCCAAAGCCATCAAGTTCATGGTCAACATCAATCAAGGCCTGCAACCGGAGTTCACCGATTCACCCCAGGAGCTTGAGGCCCTCAAGGGCCCGGCGTGGCTGATGATGGACCTGAACGTCTACAAGACTCTGCAAGGCACGGCTATAGGTGCATTGCCACCCGTGCTGAGCGGGCGGTTCGACAAGAATGATTTCGTGCTGCTGCACCTCGATTAAATCCCGTTGCAACGACCGAGTGTCCGACTGCTAGAGTAGCGCTCACGATCGGGCTGATGCCGGCCCGATCGAATAAGGATATTCGCGCCGTGACCCGCTACTCCCCCCTCATTCGCCGCCTGCTGATCTGCTCGCTGACCATCGTCGTCAGCCGCGCCATCACCAGCCCGTTGCTCACACTGTTCGTCAGCGACAAGCTTGGCCTCAACCAACAGGACGTTGGCTTGCTGCTGGGCATTGCGGTGTTCATCGCCACCCTGCTCTCCCTCTACGGCGGCTACATCATCGATCGCTTCGAAAAACGCCGGTTGCTGATTCTCTCGATGGCATCCAGCGCTGTCGGCCTGGTGTTGCTGACCTTTGCTGAAAACCTCTACCTGACCACGATCACCCTGATCGTCACCGAAACCGCCTCATCGCTGTTCCTGATCGGTTCGAAAGCGATCCTCAGCGACAACCTGGCGGTGGGCCAGCGCGCCAAGGCGTTTTCCCTGAGCTATACGCTGACCAACATTGGCTACGCCGTCGGGCCGATGCTCGGTGTGCTGATTGCCGGGGCCTTTGCCAGTGCACCCTTCCTGATCGCTGCGGCCATCGCTTTTTTCAGTATTTTCCTGATGACCGGGATCGCGAAGGACCCGGCGCGCTCGCCTGTCAGTGGCCAGGCGCAGAGTTTTCTCAAGACCCTGATCACCCTGAAAAACGACCGCACCCTGATCCTGTTCACCGGCGGTTGCCTGCTCAGCACCGTGGTGCACGGGCGATTTACCTTTTACCTGTCGCAGTACCTGCTGGTGACCAGCAATCCCCGGCACACCATGGAAATCATGGCCGCCCTGCTCGCCTGCAACGCCATCAGTGTGATCTTGCTGCAATACCAGATCGGGCGTTTTCTCAAGCGTGAGCAACTGCGCCAATGGATCGTTGCCGGCACTGGCCTGTTCATCCTCGGGCTGATCGGCTTCAGCCTGGCGGACAGCCTGGTGAGTTGGTGCGTGGCGATGTTCATCTTCACCCTCGGTGAAATCATCATTTACCCGGCCGAGTTTCTTTTCGTCGACACTCTGGCGCCGGAAGAACTGCGGGGCAGCTACTACGGCGCGCAAAACCTTGCTGCACTTGGCGGTGCGCTGAGCCCGGTGATTTGCGGCTTCATGTTGATGCACACCCCGGCGCCGACGATGTTTTATGCCTTGAGTACACTCGCGGCCCTGGGCGGTTTGCTGTGCTACACAAGCGGCCGACGGGGCAACTTAAAGCAAAATTAATGCACTGAAAGCTCATTAATATGAATTTGTCAGTAGCTGGATTGAACGGCACACTGTGCGCGTTCTTCCCCAACAGTTGGAACACCTTCAAGGGCTTTCTGGGTTCCCCAGTTAAGCCCTTTTTTTACCTCGATTTTTTCTGCCGGAGTTTTCTCGGAATGCTTGCTCGCTGGTTGCCCGCCGCCATCAACACCCGCCCCACCGAATGGAGCCGCGCCGCCATCGGCATGGCCTTGGGGACACTGATGAGCGTGTGGCTCTGTAGCCAGGTATTCGGCATCGAGGTGGCCCAGCACCTGATCGGCCCGCTGGGGGCATCGGCGGTGCTGTTGTTTGCGGTGTCATCGGGCGCGCTCGCCCAACCCTGGTCGATTCTCGGCGGTTACTTGAGCGCCGGGGTGATTGCCTTGCTGGTGGCCCATGTGTTGGGCCGAACCCTCGGTAGCGCTTGCCTGGCGGCGGGCATGGCGTTGATCCTGATGTGCTGGCTGCGATGCCTGCATCCACCGGCCGGTGCATTGGCCCTGACCCTGGTGCTGGCCGATCCGGCAACCATCGCCATGGACTGGAAAGCCATCGGACCGGTGATGCTCAGCGCGGCGACGATGCTGCTCTGCGCCCTGGCCTACAACAACCTGACCCGCGTTCGTTACCCCAAGAGTGCCAGCGAACCGGTGGCCAGGATTCATGCCGATCACCCGCCGGTCGACCGTCAGGCCATCACCGCCGAAGACCTGAAACTGGCGTTGGCCGACATGGAAGCGTTCTACGACGTCACGCCTGAAGACCTCGAACAGTTGATCCAGGCCAGCCAACTGCACGCCAAACGCCGCAGCGTGGGCGAGGTGCTCGCCCCACGACTGTAAGTCGCTGTTTTGGAGGTTCTTTTGCCGTGGCCGGGCGGTTCTGGCATCCTGCGCCTCCATTTTCTGACCCGGCCCGCCTTCTGGCACGCAAACCACCATGACCGCCTCCGAAAAAGCCCCCGCTCCACGCCACAGCGACCTGATCTACGGCCTCGATGACCGCCCGCATCTGACCGCCACCGTCTTCGCCGCCCTGCAACATGTGCTGGCAAGTTTCGTCGGCATCATCACCCCGACGCTGATCATGGGCAGCGCCCTGGGCCTGCAAAGCGAAATTCCCTACCTGATCAGCATGGCGCTGTTCGTCTCCGGCCTGGGCACCTTCGTGCAGGCGCGGCGCTTCGGTCCGGTGGGCTCTGGCCTGTTGTGCCTGCAAGGCACCAGTTTCTCGTTCATCAGTGTGATTCTCAGCGCCGGCTTCATGGTCAAGGCCCGGGGTGGCGGCACCGATGAAATTCTCTCAACCATCTTCGGCGTGTGCTTTTTCGCCGCATTCATTGAAGTGGTGTTGAGCCAGTTCATCGGCAAACTGCGCATGCTGATCACCCCGGTGGTGACCGGGACGATCATCACGCTGATGGGTTTGTCGCTGATCAAGGTGGCGATGACCGACATCGCCGGCGGCTTCGGCGCCCCGGATCTGGGGGCGGCCAGTCACTTGGCCCTGGCGGCGCTGGTGCTGGGCACCATCGTGGTGTTGAACCGGGTGGACGTACCGTTTCTGCGCCTGGGGGCGATTGTCATCGGCCTGACCCTGGGCTACGGGGTGGCATGGCTCCTGGGCCAGGTGGATTTCAACAGCCTGCCCGAAGTGCCGCTGATGAGCGTACCGGTACCCTTCAAGTACGGGTTCTCCTTCGATTGGGTGGCGTTCATTCCGGTGGCGGTGATTTTCCTCGTGTCGCCACTTGAGGCCGCCGGCGACCTCACGGCCAACTCGATGATCTCCCGGCAACCGGTCAAAGGCCCGGTGTACATTCGCCGGATCAAGTCCGGCCTGCTCGCCGATGGCCTCAACTCGGCCATGGCCGCGGTGTTCAACAGCATGCCGATGGTGACCTTCGCCCAGAACAACGGGGTGATCCAGCTCACCGGCGTGGCCAGCCGCTACGTGGCGTTTTTCATTGCCGGATTGCTGGTGGTGCTTGGCCTGTTCCCGATGATCGGCGCGGTACTGCAACTGATGCCGAAACCGGTGCTCGGTGGCGCCGAACTGGTGATGTTCGGCACCGTCGCCGTGGCCGGGATCAAGATTCTCGCCGAGGCCGGCCTGCATCGGCGCAACATGCTGATCGTGGCAATCTCCGTCGGCATGGGCCTGGGCGTGGCCGCCGTGCCGGAAGTCTTGCGTGAGCTGCCCAAGGCATTGCACAACATTTTCGAATCGCCCATCACCGTCGGCGCGCTGTGCGCTATCGTTCTTAATATCTTCCTGCCCGAGGAATTCATCGAACTGGAAGAGGACGAATTCGATCCGGAGGCCTCCGTGCTTCAGGTGATGCAGAACCCAGATGTGACCGCCAGGGATGAACCCGCAAAGCCTGCGATGGTCGCACAGTCGAACCACTAGACGGACTCAAGGGCTGAGCCGCTGGCGGTTCAGCCCTATTCAGATGAGAGCACGTCCATGCGCAGCCTCCACGCAGTCCTGATTTCCCTCCTGCTCTGCCTGAGCGCCTGTTCCTCGCTGCCCAATCGAGACCCGTTGAAAATCAACGTCGTGGGTGTCGAGCCCCTCCAAGGCGAAGGCATGGAAGTGCGCTTTGCCGTGAGAATCCGAGTGCAGAACCCCAACGACACCACCGTCACCTACAGCGGTGTCGCGCTGGACCTGGACATCAACGGCCAGCCCTTCGCCTCTGGCGTCACCGATGAGCGGGGTACGATCGGGCGTTTTTCCGACACCGTCGTCAGCGTGCCGGTCAGCGTTTCGGCGTTTTCGGTGATCCGCCAGACCTATGGCATCAGCCAGATGAAAACCCTCAACAACATGCCTTATGTCCTGCACGGCAAGCTATCGGGTGGGGTGTTCAACACGATGCGTTTCGTGGACAGTGGCACACTCAATCTGCCAGGGCCGATCACTGGCAGCCGTTAAACGCCTGGGAAGAAAGGGTCATTGCGCCGCTGAACTTACTCGGTGTCATTGAGAATCAGGCTGCGGTAATGCCCCGGATTTGACCCCGACCACTTGCGAAATGCCTTGTAGAACGAACTGACGTCAGCGAACCCCAGCCGCGTGGCGATTTCGCTGAAGCTGATCGCCGGCTCGGCCAGCCAGACAATCGCCAGTTCCTTGCGCACGCCGTCCTTGAGGCCTTGGTAGGTTTGCCCTTCTTCGGCCAGTCGGCGGCGCAAGGTTGAAGCCGACATGCACAGGCGTTGCGCCAGGGCTTCGGTTTCCGGCCAGTGTTCGGCCGGCAGGTGGCGCAGGTCGTGTTTGATCCGGCTGGCCAGGCTCTGCGGATCGCGGTACTTCACCAGAATGTTCGCCGGCGCACGGGCCAGGAATCGCTCGAGTTCTTCAGGGCTGCGCTTGATGGGCAGGTCCAGGCAATCGGCGGAGAAAATCATCCGCGTGCGTGGACGGTCGAAACGCAGGTTCTCGGAAAACATCACCTGATAGTCATCGCAGAAATCCGGCTTCGAACAGCGCAGTTCGATGGCCAGGATCGGAATTCGCCGTCCTGCCAGCCAGCAGGCAACACCGTGCACGATCATCCAGTAGGTGAAATAGGTGAAGGCCCGGCGCGGATCCTTGTCGTCCTCCAGCAGGACGATTTCCGCCAGGCTTTGCTGACGCACCAACTGCGCTGGCAGGTGTTCGAGGATCAACGACAGGAACCCCAGGCCGCCGGCCACTCCCGCCGCCACGTTGGGCTGGAGCATGGCGCTGCGACACAGGAACGCAAAGCTGCCGGATTTGAGTTTGCGTGGGTCCATGCCAAAGAACTCATCATCGCCGCGTCGTGCCAGCAACCGCCACAGGCGCGCATAAGCCGTGGCCGGAACACGGGCGTCGGTGCTGCCCAATAGCAGCGGGTCGATGCCGACCTTGCTCAACACCTCATCCGTGGCGGTTCCTGGCGCGCAGCTTTGCAACAGTGCTTCACGCACCAGTTGGATGGAGATGGTGTCTTTTTCCGACATGGATCGCGGCAAGCCCTGTTCTTGTTCGAGTGGGGGCATATTAGCTGAAACCACCCGCTCAACGCTGATCGAATAACCCTGTGGGAGCGAGCTTGCTCGCGATGGCTTTCCTGAGATCCACCGACTTTACAGAATGCGATAGAGCAGCCGCTCGATACGCACACGACTCACGCGCTTGAGGAACTTGGCCACGCCCGCCGGGTACTCGGCCAGGGTTTCCAGGTTCTGGAAGTGCTCGATGCGACGGGTGTGCTGAAAGATCTCTGCCAGCTCTTTGCGACGCGGCTCCAGCAGTTCGCCATGGGGATCATCGATCAACAAGGCGTTTTCCAGATCGAGTCGAAATGCCCGCGGGTTGAGGTTGTTGCCGGTCAGCAAGGTGTAACGCCGGTCGATCCACATGCCCTTGAGGTGATAGGTGTTGTCACCATCACGCCACAGGTGCAGGTTCAACTGCCCGCTGTCGATGTTGCGCTGATGACGCTTGGCAAACCGGCGCAAGCTGATTTCGTACAGGTACGGCAGCGCCGAAATGACCCGAAACGGTTCGCTCGGCGGAATGTAGAAGTCGTTGGCCGTCTTGTCGCCGACCACAATGTCGATCTTCACCCCACGGGCCAGCGCGCGGTTGATCTCGCGGATGATCGCCAGCGGCAGGTTGAAGTACGGGGTGCAAATGGTCAGTTGCTGCTGGGCGCTGGCGATCAGTTCGCAGATCACCCGGTTCAGCGGATTGTTCTTGCCGACGCCGAGCAGCGGGCTGACGGACAAACCGGTCCTGTCGGTGGTGCCCCGCGTGGTGTCGTACGCCGCGTGCTTGAGGCGGCTGCGCAGGTCACCGATGTCATTGCGCAGGCTGCGGGTGGTCGGCAGGTTCGGCAGGTCGAGGCGGTGCACCGCCTTGGACGCCACCAGGCCGTGCTGCACCAGGTGCTGCATCGAATCGGCCAGTTCACGATTGTGCAGCACGTGATAGCGGTCGTAACGGTACTTGTCGAACTTGTGCAGATAGACGTTGTTCAGGCTCGCGCCGCTGTAGATCACGCAGTCATCGATCACGAAGCCTTTAAGGTGCAACACACCGAACAGTTCGCGGGTTTGTACCGGGACGCCGTAGATCGGCACTTCGCTGGCATGGGTGCGGGTCATTTCCTGATACCAGGCGGAGTTGCCCGGTTGCTTGCCGGCACCGATCAGGCCGCGCTGGGCGCGCAGCCAGTCTACGACCACCACCACATCCAGTTCCGGACGCGCCAGTTTGGCCGCGTGCAAGGCATCGAGAATTTCCTGGCCGGCTTCATCCTGTTGCAGGTACAGCGCAACGATGTAAATGCGCCGGGTCGCGCTGGCGATTTTCTCCAGCAGGCAATGACGGAATTCTGCAGCGCCGGAGAGGACGCCAACGGCATCGGCCGCCAGCGGAAAACTGCGCAACTTGGGCAGCAGGGAGCGTTTGAAAAGCGACGGCATAGGGCTCGCAATGGGTCGAATCCGAAGAACCCGAGAGCTTACACCATGCAAAGGTTCGGGTCTTGTTACCGTCTGTAATGTCCCCTTCGCGAGCAGGCTCGCTCCCACAGGAGAATGCATTTCAATGTGGGAACGAGCCTGCTCGCGAAGACCTTTTGTCAAACACCACAAAAACCGTTTGACCAAGGAGAACGATCGTTCTACTGTTTGCCACATGAACGAAATCACCAGCAATGACACACGCGACATTATTCTGGATGTCACCGAAAAGTTGATCTACAAAAGTGGCATAGCCGCCACTGGCATGGATCTTCTGGTGAAAACCGCCGGCGTCTCCAGAAAAAGCATCTACCGCTACTTCGCCAACAAGGACGAACTGGTGGTGGCGGCCCTGCAACGCCGCGACCAGCGCTGGATGCACTGGTACAGAGGCGCAGTCGGCCAGGCAGAAACCCCGGCCGAGCGACTGCTCAACCTGTTTACCGTACTCAAGTCGTGGTTCGCCTCGGAAGGTTTCCGTGGCTGCGCCTTCATCAACACCAGTGGCGAAACCGGCGACCCGCAGGACCCGGTGCGCCTGGTCGCCAAAGAGCATAAACAGAAGCTGCTCGACTACGTGTGCGAGCTGTGTACCGAACATGGCGCCGAGGATCCGCAGCTGCTGGCCAGACAGCTGCTGATCCTGATCGACGGTGCCATTACCGTGGCGCTTGTAATGGGTGATCACAGTGCCGCCGATAATGCGCAATGCATGGCGCGAAAGTTATTGGACCTGTAGCAACTCAATCAAGCTCGACAGTTGTTTAATCATTAACTTGATACGGAGACTTGAAATGTCTAATGCCGAAGTTCGTCCGCCATTACCCCCTTTCACCCGTGAATCGGCCATTGAAAAAGTTCGCCTGGCCGAAGACGGCTGGAACTCCCGCGACCCCGAGCGTGTGTCCCTGGCCTATACCCTGGACACCCAATGGCGCAACCGCGCCGAGTTCGCCCACAACCGCGAAGAAGCCAAGGGTTTCCTGACCCGCAAATGGGCCAAGGAACTGGATTATCGGTTGATCAAGGAACTCTGGGCGTTCACCGGCAACCGCATTGCCGTGCGTTATGCCTATGAATGGCACGACGATTCGGGCAACTGGTTCCGCTCCTACGGCAACGAAAACTGGGAGTTCAACGAGGACGGCCTGATGGCCCACCGCTTCGCCAGCATCAACGACATGCCGATCAAGGAAAGCGAGCGCAAGTTCCACTGGCCGCTGGGGCGTCGGCCTGATGATCATCCGGGGCTGTCGGATCTGGGCCTGTAGTTTGAATTCGCACTAATCCCTGTGGGAGCGAGCTTGCTCGCGATGACGACGGCACATTCAACATTGATGTGGCTGACACACCGCCATCGCGAGCAAGCCCGCTCCCACAATGGTTTTGTGTTGTGCAGGTGGTTAAGATGCAGCCCTTCCCCGCAGCCTCTTTCTGCACCCGCCGAATAAGCCGACCCCATGCCTTTCGAACTCAGTGTTGACCTTTCCACCCTGGCCATCCTGGCCCTTGTCGCTTTTGTTGCCGGTTTCATCGACGCCATCGCTGGCGGAGGCGGCCTGTTGACCACCCCGGCCTTGCTGACCGCCGGCCTGCCGCCGCACCTGGTGCTGGGCACCAACAAGCTCAGTTCGACCTTCGGCTCGGCCATTGCCAGCTACACCTTCTATCGCCGCAAGCTGTTCCACCCCGAGCAATGGGTGCACGCCATCGTCGGCACCCTGGTCGGCGCGCTGACCGGTGCCGTGGTCGCCCATTACCTGCCAGCGGAATGGCTGAACAAAATGCTGCCGGTGATCGTTTTCGCTTGCGGTGTCTATCTATTGTTTGGCGGCACGCCGAAAGCGCCACTGGACAGCAACGCACCGATCAAGAAAAAGTGGCAGTCGACCCAAGGCTTCAGCCTCGGCTTCTATGACGGCGTGGCCGGTCCGGGCACGGGCGCGTTCTGGACCGTGAGCAGCCTGCTGCTCTACCCCATCGACCTGGTGAAAGCCAGCGGTGTGGCGCGCAGCATGAACTTTGTCAGCAACGTGGCGGCGCTGTCGATCTTCATCTTTTCCGGTCAGGTGGACTGGATCATCGGCCTGTGCATGGGCTCGTCGTTGATGGTCGGCGCCTTCTTCGGCGCCCGCACCGCCATCAGCGGCGGCGCGAAATTCATTCGTCCGGTGTTCATCACCGTGGTGCTGGGCCTGACCGTGCGCCTAGCCTGGCAGCACTGGTTCAGCGTGGCCTAAACGCCGGGCCACATAGACGTCGATCAGGTAACGGGCAATCGAGCGTGACGCCGGCAACGGCGGCAGCTCGTGCACGTTGAACCACTGGGCGTCCTCGATCTCGTCTTCCTGACAGACAATCTCGCCACCGGCATATTCGGCGTGAAAGCCGAGCATCATCGAGTGCGGGAACGGCCAGCACTGGCTACCCATGTACTGGATATTCCTGACCTCGATGCTCACCTCTTCACGAACCTCGCGAATCAGGCAGTCCTCGGCTGATTCACCCGGCTCGGCAAACCCCGCCAACGTGCTGTAGACACCGCTGACAAAACGCGGTGAGCGTGCCAACAGCACTTCATCACCTCGGGTCACCAGTACGATCATGCTCGGCGAAATCCGTGGATAGCTGCGCAGATCGCACGGCTGGCAATACATCGCCCGTTCGCGTGGCACCTGGGTCATGGCCTGACCGCAGTTACCGCAAAAACGGTGCTCGCGGGCCCAGGTGCCGATCTGTGCGGCGTAACCGAGCACTTTGTAGAGCGTGTGATCGCCTTCGAGCATGAACGCCCGCAGGCCTTTCCAGTTGCAACCCGGCACTTCGCTGTGACTGCGCAGCTCCAGCAGATAGACCGGCTCGCCATCGAGATGACCGATGCCATGTTCGGCAAGAATCGACAGGTCCTGACGTTTTAGCCATTCGCGAGCGAACAGTGCGCCATTGTCATCGAACAGAAAGCCTTCGGGGCTGCGCGCGATAGCCCAGCCGCCGGGTTGATCGGTGTCCAGTACTGCGGTGGTCCAGCGAGGAATCATGGTTAATCAATCCAGAAATTCGGGTTTCTGTTTGCTCATATGGGCGGCCATGGCCACGCGCAGATCGGTGGATTGCAGCATGGCGGCGTTCCAGGTGGCGATGTATTCGAGGCCGTCATCGATGCGATGGTCACGCATGTAGCTGATCATCTCCTTGGTGCCGGTGACGGCAATCGGCGACTTGCTGGCGATTGTGTAGGCAATGCCCATGACGCCGTCGAGCAGGCTGGCGTTGTCGCTGTAGACGCGATTGACCAGGCCCATGCTCCGCGCTTCGTCGGCGCCAAACGTGCGACCAGTGTAAGCCAGTTCACGCAGCATGCCGTCACCGATGATTCGCGGCAAGCGTTGCAGCGTGCCGACGTCGGCGGCCATGCCGATGTCGATTTCCTTGATCGAGAACTGTGCATCCTCGGCGGCATAACGCATGTCGCAGGCTGCAATCAGGTCGATGGCGCCCCCCAGGCAGTAACCCTGAATGGCCGCAAGCACCGGTTTTCGGCAGTTATCGACGGCATTGAACGACGCTTGCAGGGTGAGGATCTTGCGCCGCAACAGGCGCGCATTGCGGCCCACGTCCTTGCCCAGTTCATTGGCCACACCGGCCAGCATCATCAGGTCGATCCCCGAGGAGAAATGCTTGCCTGCGCCGCTGAGGACTACCACGCGCACTTCATCCGTGTCGTCGATCCACTGGAAGATCTCGACGATCTCGCTCCAGAACGCCGCGTTCATCGAGTTGATCTTCTCCGGGCGGTTGATCTGCACATGGGCGATTTTATCGGCCAGTTCGACGTTGAACGCAGTGTACTGAGACATGCCAGTGATCCTTTAGCGGGCAAAAATGAGGCCCGAACTATAACAAGGCACCAAGGTGGGCAGTAAGGCAGCGGTTCGGCCAAATGCGGGACTCAATGATGCGCACCATAACAGTGCACACCTGATAAATCACGTCGCACATTTATGTGACTGCCCAGTGACTTTTTGAGGCCAAAACGCAAAAAAACATGCACTTCGTCGGGGCGTTTGCACCTCGATCAGGCACGTCCGTACCGCTACAAACCGATTGTCGAACAATTTTGCCATCTGCCCTTTACCGCTCTAAGTTCTGGCCTAGACTCATTTTCTCAAAGCGAAACCGGTCGGTCACAAAATGGAAAAATAGTCGAAACTTTTTCCAATCCCGATCGGTCCTCTGACAAGAAGGTGCGTTGCGACTGGTGCAATCTTTGCAACGGCTGATTCAACCCTTTTGCTTCGACGCATTGGGCAGCGCTTGCTCACTGATGCGCAGCGCGTTTGCGCCGGCCACGGGAATTGGCCATGGAACACCGTTTGCCAGACCTAAGAATTAGATCAACAACACGGGAGATTCATATGATCAGTACGGCTTTGGAAATACAGGGAGAGCGTGCTCATCAGGTCGGCGAATCGAGCGCCGTTACTGCCGCAAACACCCAACCCGTCAGCGTTCCAGGCACCAGGACCCTGACCCCGGCAGCCAACCAGAATCCGAACCGTAAAAAAGTCCTGTTCGTCACCTCGGAAATTGCCGACCTGGTGAAAACCGGTGGCCTGGGCGACGTTTCCGCAGCGCTGCCACGGGCCATGGCCCATCTGCACGATGTACGGGTGTTGATCCCCGGTTACCCGCAGGTGCTGCACAGCGAAAACCCGATTCATATCATCGGCGAGCTTGGCGGTCATGCTGCGCTGCCACCGTGCAAGATCGGGCGCATGGACATGCCCGATGGCCTGGTCATTTACGTACTGATCTGCCCCGAACTCTACGAGCGCGAAGGTTCGCCCTACGGCGCCAACAACGGCCGCGACTGGCCGGACAACCATATCCGTTTTGCCCGCCTGGGCCTGGCGGCTGCCGATATTGCCGCCAACCTCGCGCAGATCCACTGGTGCCCGGACCTGGTGCACGCCCACGACTGGCCCGCCGGACTGGCCCCCGCCTACATGCACTGGCGCGGGCAGCGCACGCCGACGCTGTTCACCATTCACAACCTGGCGTATCAAGGCGTGACCAGCCTGGGCTCGTGCCCCGAACTGGGCATTCCCCATCACGCGCTGCAACAGGAAGGCATGGAGTTCTACGGCAAGATGTCGTTCCTCAAGGCCGGCATGGCCTATTCGAGCCACATCACCACGGTTAGCGCGACCTACGCCCAGGAAATCACCACCCCGGATTTCGGCTGCGGTCTCGACGGTTTTCTTGCAGCCAAGACCCAGCAAGGCCTGCTCAGCGGCATTCCCAACGGCATCGATGAAAGCTGGGATGCAGCGACCGATCCGCACCTGTTCTGCCCGTTCAACATCGGCGACTGGGATGGCAAGGCCGTGAACGCCGCCCATGTCCGCGAGCTGTTCGGCCTGGAAGACTCCGAAGGTCCCCTGTTTGCGGTGGTCTCGCGGCTGGTTTATCAGAAAGGCCTGGACCTCACCGAGGCGGTGTCCGAGTACATCGTCAAAAACGGCGGCCAGATCGCGATCATCGGCCGTGGCGAGCCGGAAGAAGAACAGTCGATGCGCGAACTGGCCCTGCGTTTCCCCGGGCAGATCGGCGTGCGCATCGGCTTCAACGAAACCGACGCCCGGCGCATGTTCGCCGGCAGCGACTTCCTGCTGATGCCTTCGCGTTACGAGCCATGCGGCTTGAGCCAGATGTACGCCCAGCGCTTCGGCTCGTTGCCGGTGGCCCGCAACACCGGCGGCCTGGCCGACACCATCGAAAACGGCTTGACCGGTTTCCTGTTCGATGAATCCACGGTGCAGAGCTACCAGGAAGCCCTGAGCCGCGCGTTCAAGGTGTTCGCCTTTCCCGACCTGCTGCACGCCATGCGCTGCCGGGCCATGGCGGCGCCGTTCAACTGGTGCAAGGCGGTCGAACCCTACGCCGAGCTCTACGAACAGCTTGTGGCGAAAGCATTGGGGAAATCGAACAAACAGTAAGAGGCTTTCAAGATGCCGTTACGGACCCTTGAGACCTGGCCCCACGGCGCAATCATGCTGGACGCAGAGCACACGCGATTCGCGTTGTGGGCGCCAGATGCGTTCTACGTCAGTGTCGAACTGGAAAATGGACAGTCCTTGCCGTTGCTGCCCCAGGCCGACGGCTGGTTCGTGAGCAACATCCGATGCGCGGCGGGCACGCGTTACCGCTACAGCATCGACGGCGAACTGGAAGTGCCCGACCCGGCCTCCCGTGCTCAGGCCGGCGACATCGACCGGCACAGCGTGGTGGTCGATCCGCTGGCCTATGCGTGGCAACACAGCGCCTGGCTGGGGCGGCCGTGGAACGAGGCGGTGATCTACGAATTGCATGTCGGTGCGCTCGGCGGCTTCAGCGCCGTCGAGCAGCATCTGGCGCGGCTGGTCGAACTGGGTGTCACCGCCATCGAACTGATGCCCGTCGCGCAGTTTCCCGGCGAGCGTAATTGGGGTTATGACGGCGTCCTGCCCTACGCGCCACAGGCGTCATACGGCTCCCCCGAGCAGCTCAAGCACTTGATCGACACCGCCCACGGCCACGGCCTGGCGGTAATTCTCGACGTGGTCTACAACCACTTCGGCCCGGACGGCAATTACCTGCATCGTTATGCCAAGGGCTTTTTTCGCGAAGACAAGCACACGCCGTGGGGCGCGGCCATCGACTTGCGCCGTCGCGAAGTGCGGGACTTCTTCATCGAAAACGCCTTGATGTGGCTGCTCGAATACCGCTTCGACGGTTTGCGCCTGGACGCGGTACACGCGATCGAAGACCCGGATTTCCTCCAGGAACTGGCGCGACGGGTGCGCCAGCAGACCGGACCGGCGCGGCATGTCTGGCTGATGGTGGAGAACGAACACAACCAGGCCAGCTTGCTTGAACAGGGTTACGACGCGCAGTGGAACGATGACGGCCACAACGCCCTGCATGTGTTGCTGACCGGCGAAACCGAGGCTTATTACGCCGATTACGCGCAAAACCCCACCGAACAACTGGCGCGCTGCCTGAGCCAGGGCTTCGTGTTCCAGGGCCATCTCAACCGCCATGGTGTGGCGCGGGGTGAACCCAGCGGGCATCTGCCGCCCAGTGCATTCATCCTGTTTTTGCAGAACCACGACCAGATCGGCAACCGGGCCTTCGGCGAGCGCCTGCATCAACTCGCCCACCCGCAAGCGCTGCGGGCCGCCACGGTGTTGCTGCTGTTGTCACCGATGATTCCGCTGCTGTTCATGGGCGACGAGTTTGCCGTCGAGCAACCCTTTCTGTTTTTCACCAGCCATCACGGTGAACTGGCTAAACAGGTTCGCGACGGCCGGCGCAACGAGTTCGCGGCGTTCAGCGCCTTTACCGATCAGCTGCAGCGTGAATACATTCCGGACCCGAACGATCCGCAGACGTTTGCAGCGTCCCGCCCGGTCCTGCCATCGACCGGCCATTGCGAGATGTACGACCTGTATCGCCGACTGTTGCAGATCCGTCACCGGCACATCATCCCGCGCCTGCCGGGCGCCCAGGCACTGGGCACCGACGTGCTGGGCGAAGCCGCGATCAGTGCCTCCTGGCGCTTGGGCGATGGCAGCCAACTGCGCATTGACCTGAACCTCGGCGCCAGGCCCGTAGTCCACACCTCACAGACCGGTGCCATGCCCTTGTTCGAATACCCGCCACAGAATCCCGACCTGCCGGCCCCGAACACCCTTGCCCCGTATTGCGCGCTCGTCAGCCTCGCCGCCGCAGCCCCCTTTGCTACCTCGTTTGGAGAGCGTCCATGAGTGATGCGCAACTGGAAATCCTGGCCAGCCGTGCCGGCCTCGCCGTCGACTGGATCGACGCCAACGGCCGCCCGCAAAAAGTCGCGCCGTCCGTGTTGCGCAACGTGCTGACCGGCCTTGGCCACCCGGCCGGCGGCGCTCAGGAAATCGATGCCAGCCTGCTGGAATTGCAAGAGACGCAACAGACCCATCACTTGCCGCCATTGATCACCGCCGATGTCGGGAAGGGCCTGGACCTGGCGCGTTTTTTCGAGCCCGGGACCCCTTGCGAAATCCACCTCGAAGACGGTTCGCGGCTCAACCTGAAACTGGACGCCAACTCGGTGCTGCCAGGGCTGGTACCGGTCGGCTATCAACAGGTCAGCATCGACGGACAAAACTTCACCCTGGCCGTGGCCCCGGCTCGTTGCTACAGCGTGGCCGATGCCGTGAACAACCCCATCCCGCGTGCCTGGGGCCTGAGCGTGCAGTTATATGGATTGCGCCGCGCCGGCGATGGCGGCTTTGGTGACACCCAGGCGCTGGAGGACCTTGCCCGGGTGGCCGGCGAGCGTGGCGCCGAGGCACTGGCGATCAGCCCCTTGCACGCGATGTTTTCCAGTGACACTCAACGCTACAGCCCGTATTCGCCGTCCAGCCGTTTGTTTCTCAACAGCCTTTACTGCGCCCCCGGCACCATTCTTGGCGAGCGCGCGCTGCGTACCGCCATCGATGCAACCGGACTGGCCATTGAACTCCAGGCACTGGAAGAGCGTCCGCTGATTGACTGGCCGGCCGCCGCCGAAGCCAAGCATCGGCTGTTGCAGTCGCTGTACGAAGGTTTCGTCCAGGGCGAACACCCGTTGCACGAAGACTTCAGCAGCTTTCGTCACGCCGCCGGCGAAGCGCTGGAAAATCATTGTCGCTTCGAAGCCATCCAGGAGGCGCGCGCCGCCCGGGGTGAACACCTCGACTGGCGGCAGTGGCCCGAACCCTGGCGCAATCCGCGCAGCGCCGAACTGGCGGCATTCGCCGAAGAGAATGCCGGGCGCATCGGCTTCTTCGCCTTCTGTCAGTGGCTGATCACTCGCTGCCTGGAGCGCGCGCAAACCGCCGCCCGCGCCAGCGGCATGAGTATCGGCCTGATCGCCGACCTGGCCGTTGGCGCCGATGGCGGCGGCAGCCAGGCCTGGAGCCGTCAGGACGAACTGCTCGCCTCCCTCACCGTCGGTGCGCCGCCGGATATTCTCAACCGCACGGGCCAGGGCTGGGGGATTTCCGCGTTCTCCCCTGAAGGCCTGGTGCGCAATGGTTTCCGGGCCTTCATCGAAATGTTGCGGGCCAACTTCGCCCACTCCGGTGGCTTGCGCATCGATCACGTCATGGGCTTGCAACGTTTGTGGGTAATCCCCAATGGCTCGCCGCCGGCCGACGGCGCCTACCTGTACTACCCGGTGGACGATCTGCTGCGTTTGCTGACCCTGGAATCCCATCGTCACCAGGCCATCGTCCTCGGCGAAGACCTCGGCACCGTGCAGGATGGCCTGCGGGAAAAACTCATCGCCCGTTCGATACTCGGCATGCGGGTGTTGCTGTTCGAACAGGACAACACGCACTTCAAGCCAATCCTCGACTGGCCGGACAACGCCCTGGCCACCACCAGCACCCATGACCTGCCCACCCTCAACGGCTGGTGGCATGGTCGCGATATAGACTGGAACGCCCGGCTCGGCATGGTCGATGCCAGCGGTGAAATCGAATGGCGCCAGCACCGCGAACGCGAGCGTGAAGGCCTGCGCCGGGCGTTGAGCCAGGACCCGCAGAACTTTCGCGAAGAGTCCCACGAAACCGACCAGGTGCTCGATGCCAGCGTGCGCTTCCTCGGTCATACCCGGGCCCCCTTGGTGCTGCTGCCGCTGGAGGATGCCCTGGGTGTGGAACAACAGGCCAACCTGCCCGGCACCATCGACACCCACCCCAACTGGTCGCGGCGCTTGCCGGGCTACAGCGAAGCCCTGCTCGACGGAGCGGATGCCGCGCGACGCCTGGAATTGCTCGCCTGTGCGCGACTCCAGGCGGCCGAGCGTGATCGATGACCCAGGTGCCGCCCCGTCCACTGCGCGCCACCTTGCGCCTGCAATTTCACAAAGGCTTCACGCTGGAAGATGCGGTGCCACTGGTGCCGTATTTCGCCCGTCTCGGCATCAGCCATGTCTATGCCTCCCCGCTGCTTCGCGCCCGCGCCGGATCGATGCATGGCTACGACGTGGTGGACCCGACCAGGGTCAACCCGGAGCTGGGCGGTGAGGCGGCGCTGCGCAGCCTGGTCAGTGCCTTGCACGAGCACGACATGGGGCTGATCCTCGACGTCGTCTCCAACCACATGGCGGTCGGCGGCAGTGACAATCCCTGGTGGCTGGATTTGCTGGAGTGGGGACGCCTGAGCCCTTACGGCGAGTTTTTCGATATCCAGTGGCACTCTCCCGATCCGTTGATGGAAGGCCAGCTGCTCCTGCCGTTTCTGGGCAGCGACTACGGCGTCGCGTTGCAGGACGGCACCCTGCCCCTGCGGTTCGATGCCTGGCACGGCGCCTTCCATGTCGAGCACTACGACCACCGCTTTCCGATTTGCCCCAGCGATTACGGGGAACTGCTCAGGACCGATGCGCCGCTCGATACGCAACAGGCCGAGCAACTGAAAAGCCTGGCCGATCGCTTCAGCACCCTGAGCTACCAGACCGACGCCCACAGCCTGGCCCTACCGCTGAAAGCGGAACTTCGCGATCTGGTCAGCGATCCGGCCCTTGCCCAGGCCATTGAGCAGCACCTGAACAACTACGACTCACTGACCGACGAAGGCTTCCAGCGCCTGCACAACCTACTGGAGCGCCAGAGCTATCGTCTCGCCAGTTGGCGCACCGCCGCCGATGACATCAACTGGCGGCGCTTCTTCGATATCAATGAACTCGGCGGACTGCGGGTCGAGCGTCCCGCCGTGTTCGAAGCCACCCACGCGAAGATCTTCCAACTGGTGGCTGAAGGGCTGATCGACGGGTTGCGCATCGACCACATCGACGGCCTCGCCGACCCGCGAGGTTACTGCCGCAAGCTGCGCCGCCGGGTCGACAGCCTTTCGGCGGGCCGCCACTTGCCCATTTATGTGGAAAAGATCTTCGGCGAAGGCGAAACACTGCATCGCGACTGGTCGGTGGACGGCACCACCGGCTACGAGTTCATGAACCAGTTGTCACTGCTGCAACACGACCCACGGGGTGCGCAGACACTGGCCGAACTCTGGCACCGTCACAGCGAGCGGCCTGCCGACTTCGGCCAGGAAGCCCAACTGGCCCGCCAGCAAATCCTCAGCGGTTCCCTGGCCGGAGATTTCGAAAGCGTTGCCCAGGCCTTGCTGCAAGTGGCCCGGGACAACCTCATGACCCGCGATCTGACCCTCGGCGCCATTCGCCGGGCCTTGCAGGCATTGATCGTGCATTTCCCGGTGTACCGCACCTACATCAGCCCCCTTGGCCGCTCGGCCCAGGACGAGGTGTTTTTCCGCCAGGCCATGGACGGCGCCCGCCAAACCCTCGGCGAAGCGGACTGGCCGGTACTCGACTGCCTGGCCGGCTGGCTCGGCGGTGAACCCTGGCGGCAGCGTCCGGCCGGTCGCGAACGCAAACGCCTCAAGCACGCCTGCGTACGTTTCCAGCAACTGACCTCGCCAGCAGCGGCGAAAGCGGTGGAAGACACCGCGCTCTATCGTTCGGCCGTGCTGCTCTCGCGCAATGACGTTGGCTTCAATACCGAACAGTTCAGCGCACCGCCCGCCGACTTTCATCAGGCCTGCATCGAACGCCTCGAGACCTTCCCGGACAATCTGCTGGCCAGCGCCACCCACGACCACAAACGCGGCGAAGATTCACGGGCGCGGCTGGCGGTACTCAGCGAGCGCAGTAGCTGGCACGCCGACCAGATCGGCCTGTGGCGCGCCCTCGCCCGGCCCTTGCGCAACGACGATCAGATGCCATCGACGGGGGATGAATTGATTCTGTACCAGGCGATCCTCGGCAGTTGGCCGTTGGAGTTGTCTATCGATCATCCGCCGGCCCTCGAGGACTACGCACAACGCCTCTGGCAGTGGCAACACAAGGCCCTGCGCGAAGCCAAATTGCAAAGCAGCTGGAGCGCGCCAAATGACCCTTACGAGCAAGCGACAGAGGACTTCATCCAGCGCCTTTTGCTGAGCCCCGAAGGCGAGCTGTTGCGTACGGCCCTGGCCAAGGCGGCCCGCTCGATTGCCGCCCCCGGAGCACTCAACGGTTTGGCGCAAACCTTGCTGCGCATGACCGTGCCCGGCGTGCCGGACTTGTATCAGGGCAACGATTTCTGGGACTTCAGCCTGGTCGATCCGGACAACCGCCGCCCCGTCGACTACGCCAGCCGCCAGCAGGCGCTGCAGCAAGCGGTAGACCTGCCGGACTTGATGCAGAACTGGCGTGACGGGCGCATCAAGCAAGCCTTGATTGCGCGCACCCTGAGCCTGCGCGCCGAACATGCCGAGCTGTTTCGGCGTGGCACCTACCAGGCTCTGGAAGTGGTGGGCAGCGAGGCCCATCGAGTGCTGGGTTTTGTCCGTGAACAGGAGGGAAACCGCGCCATCGTGATTGTGCCGATACGTTGTGCCGAATTGCTGGAAAACGGTGCTGTACCACAGGTCCACGCGCCGCTGTGGGGCGATACCCGGATCAAACTGCCGTTCACCGTCCCTGACGAACATCTGGAGGGACTTTTTTCCGGCATCACAGTCACAAAACACAGGGAGCTGCTGATCAGCGCCGCGCTGGGGGATTTCCCGGTCAATCTCATTTTTCAAACTGCCCACACTTGAGTTCAGTTCAGGAGCATTACGATGAGTACCGACGATAAACGCATCCGCGAATTCGCCTATCAGATCTGGGAATCCGAAGGAAAACCCGAAGGCCAGGAAGCCCGCCATTGGGAGATGGCGTGCAAACTGGCGGAAGCCGAAGCCCTGGCCCCGAAAAAACCGGCCAAGGCAGCCACTAGCAAAACCCCGGTCAGCAAAACGGCCAATGGCAAGGCTGGCGATGCCAAGGTCGCCGCACCAAAAACCAAGGGCAAACCGGCGGCGGCTTCGAAGGTGATCCCGCCGGGGGAAAAGGCCGTCGTGAAAAAGCCCCGGGCGCCGCGAAAACCGCCAGCGGTTTGAATATGTCTTGAGGCCCCTTCGCGGGCAAGTCGGACCGCCGCACCGCCGCTCCCACAGTGTTTGGTGGTGTAACAGCAATCTGTGGCAACTCACAGGTCCCTGTGGGAGCGGGCTTGCCCGCGAAGAGGCCATCACTTCCAGCATTGATGTTGCCTGACACACCGTTTTCGTCGGAACGCCGCCCGGAGCAAGCTGGCTCCTACAGGTTGCCGCCGCTTAAAGGAATACCTATGACCAGTCCAAAGAAAGCCGCCGCGCCAACCCCTCGTGCCGAAACAACACGAATCCGCGAAGGCCTGCCCTTTCCGCTGGGGGCCACCTGGGATGGCCTGGGCGTCAACTTCGCCCTGTTTTCCGCCCACGCCACCAGGGTTGAACTGTGCCTGTTCGACGACGCCGGCGAAGTGGAACTCGAACGCATTGAACTGCCTGAGTACACCGACGAGATCTACCACGGCTACTTGCCCGACGCCCATCCCGGGTTGATCTACGGCTATCGCGTCTACGGTCCGTACGACCCGGCCAACGGCCATCGCTTCAATCCCAACAAACTGCTGATCGACCCCTACGCCAAACAACTGGTCGGCAAACTGAAATGGTCCGAAGCCCTGTTCGGCTACACCATCGGCCACCCCGACGCCGACCTCAGCTTCGATGAACGGGACAGCGCGCCCTTCGTGCCCAAATGCAAGGTTATCGACCCGGCGCACACCTGGGGCCACGATCATCGTGTCAGCGTGCCGTGGGACAAGACGATCATCTACGAAACCCACGTGCGCGGCTTCAGCATGCGTCACCCTGCCGTCCCCGAAAACCTGCGCGGCACCTTTGCCGGGTTGATGGTCGATGATGTGGTGGAGCACATCCGCAAACTCGGCGTGTCGACCGTGGAGCTGCTGCCGATCCACGCTTTCGTCAACGACCAGCATTTGCTGCACAAGGGCATGACCAATTATTGGGGCTACAACAGCATTGCGTTCTTCGCCCCCGACCCGCGTTACCTGGCCAGCGGCAAGATTGCCGAATTCAAGGAAATGGTCGCGCACCTGCACGAAGCCAATCTGGAGGTGATCCTCGACGTGGTCTACAACCACACCGCCGAGGGCAACGAGCAAGGCCCGACCCTATCCATGCGCGGCATCGACAACGCGTCCTACTACCGCCTCAAGCCCGATGACAAGCGCTTCTATATCAACGATTCCGGCACTGGCAACACACTGGACCTGAGCCACCCGTGCGTGCTGCAAATGGTCACCGACTCCCTGCGCTACTGGGCCTCGGAAATGCACGTGGACGGCTTCCGCTTCGACCTGGCGACCATTCTGGGGCGTTATCACGACGGATTCGACGAACGCCACAGCTTCCTCGTGGCCTGCCGCCAGGACCCGGTGCTGCGCCAGGTCAAACTGATCGCCGAACCCTGGGACTGCGGCCCCGGCGGTTATCAGGTCGGCAACTTTCCGCCGGGCTGGGTCGAGTGGAACGACAAGTTTCGCGACACCGTGCGCGCCTTCTGGAAAGGCGACGACGGCCAACTGGCGGACTTTGCCAGCCGCCTGACCGCTTCGGGGGAGATGTTCAATCAACGTGGTCGGCGGCCTTACTCATCGGTCAATTTCGTCACCGCCCATGACGGTTTCACCCTCAACGACCTGGTGTCGTACAACGACAAGCACAACGAGGCCAACGACGAAGACAATCAGGACGGCAGCAACAACAACCTGTCCTGGAACCACGGCGTCGAAGGCCCCACCGACGATCCCGAGATCAATGCGCTGCGCCATCGGCAGATGCGCAATTTCTTCGCCACCCTGCTGCTGGCCCAAGGCACGCCGATGCTGGTGGCCGGCGACGAGTTCGCCCGCACCCAGGACGGCAACAACAATGCGTACTGCCAGGACAGCGAGATCGGCTGGGTCAACTGGGACTTGAGCGAAGACGGCAAGGCCCTGCTCAAGTTCGTCAAACGCCTGATCAAGTTGCGCCTGACCTACCCAGTCCTGCGGCGAGGGCGTTTCCTGGTGGGTAATTACAACGAGGACATCGGCGTCAAGGACGTGACCTGGTTGGCGCCGGACGGCACGCAAATGACCACCAAGCATTGGCACGATGCGCACAATCGTTGCCTGGGCATGCTGCTCGATGGCCGCGCCCAGGAAACCGGCATTCGCCGCAAAGGCATCGACGCGACGTTGATGCTGGTGGTCAACGCGCATCACGACATCGTCAATTTCCGGCTGCCGGAAGTGCCTGACGGCGGTTTCTGGACGTGCATGATCGACACCAACCAGCCATCGATCCACGGCCAGGAACGCTTCGAGTTTGGCCACGAGTACTCGGTCACCGGCCGCTCATTGCTGCTGTTCGAGTTGCAGCATGAGGAAGAAGAGTAAAAAAACCTACAACCAGTTTTGGCCGCAACACCGCAGAGCGGAAAAATCATTCCGGGCAGGTTCGCGACGCGACGAATAGCGTTACATGAGCAATACTCGATTCGCGGCAATCCAGGGTTTGGCTTGTCGCACCGCTATCAACGAGCCCTCACGGGTCTGCCGGGCTTGTCCGATGCACGACTGAAGGCGACGCAGAACAAGGACGTATCCACCATGAAACCCGTTTCCCTGAGCGAAGCCAATCTGCCATCACAGATCTGGAACAGCGCCCCGCAACTGGACAGCATTCCGGTCATCAGTACCCAGTCGCTTGTGCCCATCGGCGCACGCGCAGTGCTCATTGCCCCACACCCCGGCGATGAAGTCGTGACCTGCGGTGGCCTGCTGCAGTTGCTCAGCAATCTCGGCCACCCGCTGCAATTGATCTCGATCACCGACGGCAGCGCCAGCCATCCGGGCTCTCGGCAGTGGTCGGAAAAGCGCCTCAGCGTATTTCGTCCCCAGGAAAGCGTCGAAGCCATCCGCCGGCTCGGTTTGCCAATGCACAGCCTGAAGTGGATTCGTGGCGGGTTTACCGACAACGCGCTGGTGGAGCACGAAGATCAGATCGCCCAATTCATCTCTCGCTACCTGCGCCCCGGTGATGTGGTGTTCAGCACCTGGCGCGAGGACGGCAACGTCGACCACGACACCGTTGGCCGCGCCAGCGCCAGGGCGGCGGCCAATGTAGGGGCAACCTACAACGACGTACCGTTCTGGGCCTGGCACTGGCCGGCACGGGACCGGGAGCTGATTCCCTGGCACCGTGCCCGTAAGGTGCGCCTCGATACCTGGACCGTCGCCCGCAAGAGCCACGCCACCCATGCCTACGCCAGCCAACTGGACGGCGAACCGGCCATCGGCCTCGCGCCGTTGCTGCCCCGGCCGTTGCTGGAGCGTATCCGTTTGCCTTATGAAATCGTGTTGGTATGAAATCATCGATTATCGGTTCGGCTCAGCCCATCGGACTGAACTGACTGCCGTCACATCAGTCGCATACATAAGCAGCCCTGAGTCAGAGGAGTGCAAGTGGCCAGTCATTCAAAACGGCAGGCAGCCGAATCGACACCCTTGAACACGCCCCCGGCGATTCATCGGCTTCGCGTGCTGACGGTTAACACCCATAAGGGTTTTACCGCTCTCAACCGGCGCTTCATCCTTCCTGAATTGCGTGAAGCGGTGCGCAGTACGTCGGCAGACCTGGTGTTTCTGCAAGAAGTCGTCGGCGAGCACGATCGCCACTCCTCCCGCCACAACGATTGGCCACAAACCTCGCAATATGAATTCCTTGCCGACAGTATGTGGAGCGATTTCGCCTATGGGCGCAATGCCGTCTATCCCGACGGTCACCATGGCAATGCCCTGCTGTCGAAATACCCGATCCGCGAGTATCGAAACCTGGATGTTTCCATTACCGGCCCGGAACGCCGCGGCTTGCTGCACTGCGTGCTGGACGTGCCGGGGCATCGCGAAGTGCATGCGATCTGCGTTCACCTCAGCCTGCTGGAAAGTCATCGTCAGCTGCAGTTGCAGTTGCTCTGTCAGCTCCTCGAATCCTTGCCGGATGATGCGCCGGTGATCATTGCCGGCGACTTCAACGACTGGCAGATGCAGGGCAATGCCACCCTTGCCCGCCGCGACTACTTGCACGAAGCCTTCGAACGCCACCTTGGCCGTCCGGCCAAAACCTACCCCGCACGGTTTCCCTTGCTGCGCCTGGACCGCGTCTACCTGCGCAACGCCAGCAGCCACAAACCGCAAATACTGGGAAACAAGCCTTGGACGCACCTGTCTGACCATTTGCCGCTGGCGGTGGAAGTGCATCTCTGAACCACAGGTTTTTTTGACGATTCTTCGAACAAACAAGCACTTATGGGCACGTCATAAATCAATCACTTAAACCGTTACCACTTATCGGCGATCTTCTTGACTCGACCGTTGCGGTCTTCTTGACTTCACCTTACTACCCCCGGAATCAACACCAGGACCAGCCTCAGGCACCCGTAAAAACGGGCAGCCCGTGACGCCCCTAGTCCATTCGGCCGCCCCTCATTCGGGGTAGGAGAGACGCCAGAGCGAGATACCTCATGCGACCGCAAGGTAGATCTCCATGAACATTTCACTCACCCCACAAGAGATCAAAGTCACTTTTTGCACGGTGTCGAGTTCACTCCTGCTGTGTTCCTCCATGGAAATACTGGCCGCCAGCGATGAGCAGGAAACAACCCCGTGGTATCGCCAGGACATCCCGACACTGAGTTTGTCTACCGTCGCCGTAACCTATCCCGGTCAATTCAGCGCTCATCCCGATCTACGCAGCTCCAGCCTGACCACCGAAGACGCCGCACCCACGGCCTGGGACCAACTCTACGGCCAGCCTTCTCGCCAGGCACAAACCGATTATCTTTCCCAAAGTCTGGCCGTCCCCGGCACCAACGCACTCAAAGGCCCGGCGATCCTCACCCTGCAAAGCGCCAGCGGCCATACGCAAAGGGTCGGTCTTATCGGTAGCACGAATCAGTACCAGCTCAACAACCACGGTGCACCGATCACCCCGGCAATGGCCGATCCCGGCAGCGACAGGCTCAACCTCCAGGGGCAAAGCCTCGGCGCCTACTGGAACCTGACCGGACCACAAGGCTGGTACGTCGACCTGACCGCCAGCGGTGGCCGGGTCAGCGGCTTCAGCCGCAATGAGAAAGGAGCCCGGCAAGCCACCGAGGGCCATGCGGTGACGCTGTCGGTGGAAGGTGGCTTCCCCATCGGCCTGGGCGACAACTGGGTGTTTGAGCCCCAGGCACAGTTGATCAATCAGCGCATCAGCCTTGACGCCCCGTATGCCGGATCCGGCAACGCCTCTTCAACTGACCTGAACTCGTGGAGTGGCCGGGTCGGTGCGCGCTTGCAAGGCAGTTACAATATCAGCGGCTTGCCAGTCGAACCTTATGTGCGGACCAACTTGTGGCACACGGTTTACACCGGCAACACCGTCACCCTCGACCAGGTCGACAAGATCAGCAGCAGCCGCAAATCCTCGACCGTCGAACTGGGTCTGGGCCTGGTGGCCCGGGTGACGCCGTCGGTGAGCCTGTACGTCAGCGCTGACTACAGCAGCGACGTGGACGACAATGACTTGAACGGCTTGATTGGCAGCCTGGGTATACGGATGCGTTGGTGAAGGAACATCGGTCAGGTTGGCCCCTTCGCGAGCAGGCTCGCTCCCACATCCATTCAGTGTGGGAGCGAGCCTGCTCGCGAAAGGCAGCACCGCCGACTTCGGATCAGCCCTGCGGCCTTAACATCAACACCGCCAACGGCGGCAGATTCAGCACCAGCGACAACGCCTGGCCATGGCTCGGCGTTTCCTCGGCAACCGCCCCGCCACTGTTGCCGTAGTTGGAACCGGCATAGATCGACGAATCGCTGTTGAGCACCTCGTTCCACTGCCCGTCAAACGGCACCCCGACGCGATAAGCCTCCCGTGGCACCGGTGTAAAGTTGGCCACCACCAGCACCGGTTCACCATCCTTGCTCCAGCGCAACCACGCATAAACGCTGTTGATCGCGTCATCGCCGATCAGCCATTGGAAACCCTGCGGCACATCGTCCTGCTCATGCAGCGCCGGCGCTTCGCGGTACAAGCGGTTGAGGTCGGTCACCAGTTTCTGCACGCCCTTGTGCTCGGGGTATTGCAACAGATACCAGTCCAGTTGCTGGTCATGGTTCCACTCGCGCCACTGGCCGAACTCGCAGCCCATGAACAACAGCTTCTTGCCCGGATGCGCCCACATGAAACTCAGGTAGGCCCGCAGGTTGGCGAATTTCTGCCAGCGGTCACCGGGCATCTTGTCGATCAGCGAGTGTTTGCCGTGTACCACTTCATCGTGGGAGATCGGCAGGATGAAGCGCTCGGACCACGCATACACCAGGCCGAAGCTCAGCTCGTTGTGGTGATGGGCGCGGTACACCGGGTCCTGCTGGATGTAATGCAGCGAATCGTGCATCCAGCCCATGTTCCATTTGTAGGCAAAGCCCAGGCCGCCCTGTTGCGTGCCCTGGCTGACGCCCGGCCATGCGGTGGATTCTTCGGCGATCACCAAGGCACCGGGTGCTTCGAGGGCGACCACGTCATTGAGGTGGCGCAGGAAGTCGATGGCTTCCAGATTCTCCCGCCCGCCATGGCGGTTCGGCACCCACTCGCCGGCCTTGCGCGAGTAGTCGCGGTACAGCATCGAGGCCACCGCATCGACCCGCAGGCCATCGACATGGAAATGCTTGAGCCAGTGCAGCGCCGACGCCAGCATGTAGCCGTGCACTTCGGTGCGCCCCAGGTTGTAGATCAGCGTGTCCCAGTCCTGATGGAAACCTTCCTGGGGGTTGCCGTACTCGTACAGCGCCGTGCCGTCGAACTGGGCCAGGCCGTGGGTATCGGTGGGGAAATGCGCCGGCACCCAATCGAGAATCACCCCGAGTTCGGCCTGGTGGCAGGCGTTGATGAACGCGGCGAACTGGTCCGGCGTGCCATAGCGCGCACTCGGCGCGAATTGCGACAGCAACTGATAGCCCCACGAACCGCCGAACGGATGCTCCATGATCGGCATCAGTTCGATGTGGGTGAAGCCCAGGTCTTTGACATAGGGAATCAGCCGCTCGGTCAATTCGGGCCAGGTGTACTGGCGGGCCACTTCACCCAAGTCGTCCAGCTCGCATTGCCACGAGCCGGCGTGCAATTCGTAGATCGACAACGGCGCCGTCACCCGATGGCGGTCACCCCGGGACATCATCCAGTCCTGGTCCTGCCAGTCGATGTTCAAGGGTGAGGCGACTTTCGAGGCGGTGTCCGGTGGCAGGCTGGTAGCCAGCGCCACGGGATCGGCCTTCAACGGCAGGATGCCGTGGGCGCCGAGAATCTCGTATTTGTAGGTGTCCCCGGCTTGCAGGCCCGGGATGAACAATTCCCAGACTCCGGTGGGATGACGCAGGCGCATCGGATGCCGGCGCCCGTCCCAGACGTTGAAATCACCGACCACCGACACTCGCCGGGCATTCGGTGCCCACACCGCGAAACGCACGCCGTCGACGCCGTCCACGGTTTTCAGTTGCGCCCCCAGGCACCCGCTGAGGTCGCGGTGATTGCCTTCGGCAAACAGGTACAAATCCATTTCGCCCAACAACGGGCCGAAGCTGTAAGGGTCTTCTGCGGTTTGCTCACCGCCGGCCCAACGGGTGCGTAGCAGGTACGCTTGTGCACGCTGGAAATGGCCGACGAACAAACCCGGGGTCTCCGTGGCTTCAAGATGACCCAGCTCTTCGCCGGAGTCCCTGGTCAGTACCTGCACACTCAGGGCGCCCGGCAGATACGCGCGAATGAATTGCCCGCCGGCACCATCAGCGTGGGGACCGAGAATGGCGAAAGGATCAATATGCTCGGCGCGCACCAATGCATCGATATCCCGCGCCCTGGGCAGCAGCGCTTCTTTGTGATGACCCTGTTCCTTGTTCGAGACACTCATGACTACTCTCCACCAAGATCGGAAAAGGGTTTAAGCCCACTCAATAATCCATATAAACCGTGCAACGGCACGGGCAACCAGGTGGGGCGATTTTCCGCCTCATAGGCCACTTCATACGCCGCCTTCTCCAGACCGAACAACGCCAGCGCGGCATCCTCGCCTTCGGGATCTTGCCATGCATGGGCAAGACTAGCTGCCGCCAGCCGATAAGCGTCGACAAATGCTTGCCGCGCCTCGCTCAAGTAGCGATCGGTGACCCGCAAGCGCGCGGCATCGGCCGTCGCTGTGTTGTCGACGCTTTGCACATTGATCGCCATCGCCGCCGCGTAATCGAAAGAGCGCAGCACGCCGCTCACATCCTTATAGGGGCTGTGTTTGCCCCGTCGTTCATGCAATGGCCGGGCCGGTTCGCCTTCGAAGTCGATCAGGTAGGCATCGCCCTTGATCACCAGCACCTGCCCCAGATGCAGGTCGCCGTGCACACGAATGCGCAAACCGCCCGCAGTCTTTTTGCCCAACGCTTGTACATGGCCGAGGATGGCTTTCCTGTTGTCCAGTAAACGGCCGACCAGGGTCTGGTCCGCCGGGTTCAGTTGATTCTTATGCTGCTTGAGCAAGTTCAGCGCGTGCTCGATTTGCGCCGCGACATCCCTGGCCGAGGCCAGCGCCTCTTTCTGCGTGGTGACCTGGGGCAAGAAGTCCGGGTTGGCACTCGGCGCCGCCAGCACCCGGTGCATTTCCCCCAGGCGCTGACCGAGCATAGCGGCGAAATCTTTCAGTTCGCCTAGCGCGTTGTAATGTTGTTCTTGCTCGGACACGGCGTCGGCCAGCTCATCGCGAAGCGCCCGTTCGAGGTTGTTCTGGGTCCATTCCCAAGCATCGCCCTGATTGCTCAGATAGCCTTGGGCGATCATCAGCAAATTGTCTTCACCCGCCCCGTCCCGGCGCACCACGGCCCCCAGCAATGGCGAAATATTGCTGAACCCGGCTGCGGTCAGGTACGCACTCATTTCCAGCTCAGGGTGCACACCGCAGGCGACCTTGCGGATCAGCTTCAGCACCAGGCTGTTGCCGATCACCACCGAGCTGTTGGACTGCTCGGCGGACAGGTAACGTACCGGCGACTCGGCATTGAGGCCGAGTTTTTCCAGCTCCGCGGTGGACTCGAAGCGAATGTCGCCGTCGCTGGAGGCCAATACGGTACCGGCCTGAATGCCCTGCAATACGGCATGCACAAAGGTGTCCAGGCTGAAGGCATCGGTGATCAGGCCGACCTGGCGTCCGCGCCGTACCCGCGACAATGCCAATTGCTGCGGCAACGGAGTACCGACCTGATCCTCCGAGATAAAGCCGAACGGCAACTGATAGCGGCTGCTCTGGCCAGCGCTGGTGACATTGATCTCGCTGAACAACACCGGGTGTTGCGGATCGCCGAACCGCACGCCATAGACCAGATCGACCTGTTCAATGGCGGCGTCCTTGCCGGCGAACCAGCGGCGGTTCTGCAGCCAGTTGGGCAGGATGCTTTGCTCCAGCGTGGTGCGTGACGGCGCTTCAAGCAGTTCTTCCATGCGTTTTTTCAGCACCAGCGTGGTGAAGTCCGGCAGACTCTGTGCGGGCTCCACGTGCCAGCTCGGCATCTGGTTTTCCGCGGCGAGGCCGAACCAGTAGAAGCCGAAAGGCGCCAGCGTCAGGAGGAAATTCAGCTGGCCGATGGGCGGGAACGCGTTACCCCCGAGCATTTCCACCGGCACCATGCCGACGTAGGACGACAGGTCCAGCTCGGCGGCCTGGGCACTGCGCGACACGTTGGCCACGCACAGAATGACTTCGTGCTTGCCGTCCACCCCGGTGAATTCGCGGGTGTAGGCCAGAATCCGCCGATTGCTCGGCGACAGCATCTTCAACGTACCGCGCCCGAAGGCCTTGGATTGCTTGCGCACGGCGAGCAGGCGCCGGGTCCAGTTGAGCAGCGAATGCGGGTCGCCGGCCTGGGTTTCGACGTTGACCGACAGGTAGCCATATTGCGGGTCCATGATCGGCGGCAGCACCAGGCTCGCCGGGTCGGCGCGGGAGAAACCGCCGTTGCGGTCGATGGACCATTGCATCGGCGTACGCACACCGTCGCGGTCGCCGAGGTAGATGTTGTCGCCCATGCCGATCTCATCGCCGTAGTACAGGGTTGGCGTGCCGGGCATGGACAGCAGCAGGCTGTTGAGCAGCTCGACCCGGCGGCGGTCGCGCTCCATCAGCGGCGCCAGACGTCGACGAATCCCCAGGTTGATCCGCGCGCGGCGGTCGGCGGCGTAGTAATTCCATAGGTAGTCGCGTTCCTTGTCGGTGACCATCTCCAGGGTCAGCTCATCGTGGTTGCGCAGGAAGATTGCCCATTGGCAGTTGGCGGGTATATCCGGGGTTTGGCGCAGAATGTCGGTAATCGGGAAGCGATCTTCCTGGGCCAGCGCCATGTACATGCGCGGCATCAACGGGAAGTGAAAGGCCATGTGGCATTCGTCGCCGTTCAGGCCTTTCTTGTCGGTGTCGCCGAAGTACAACTGGGTGTCTTCCGGCCACTGATTGGCCTCGGCCAGCAGCATGCGGTCGGGGTAGTTGGCGTCGATTTCGGCGCGGATCTTTTTCAGGACGTCGTGGGTTTCCGGCAGGTTCTCGTTGTTGGTGCCGTCGCGTTCGATCAGGTAGGGAATAGCGTCCAGGCGCAAGCCGTCGATGCCCATGTCGAGCCAGTAACGCATCACCGACAGCACCGCTTTCATGACCTGCGGGTTATCGAAGTTCAGGTCCGGCTGGTGGGAGTAGAAACGGTGCCAGAAGTATTGGCCGGCGACCGGGTCCCAGGTCCAGTTGGACTTCTCTGTATCGAGGAAAATGATGCGGGTGCCGTCGTATTTCTGATCGTCATCGGACCACACGTAGAAGTCCCGTGCCGCCGATCCGGGTTTGGCCTTGCGCGCCCGCTGGAACCACGGGTGCTGGTCGGAGGTGTGGTTGATGACCAGCTCGGTGATCACCCGCAGGCCGCGTTTGTGCGCCTCGGCAATGAAACGCCTGGCATCGGCCATGGTGCCGTAGTCACTGTGTACGCCGCGGTACTCGGCGATGTCATAACCGTCGTCACGCCGTGGCGAGGGATAGAACGGCAATAGCCAGATGGTGTTGACGCCCAGGTCGGCGATGTAGTCGAGCTTGGCGATGAGGCCGGGAAAGTCGCCAATCCCGTCGTTGTTGGAGTCGAAATACGATTTGACGTGAACTTGATAGATCACCGCGTCCTTGTACCAGAGCGGGTCCTTGATGAACGTGGCTGCCTTGGGTTTCTTCGCCATGTGAAACTCCTGGTGAATTCATCTTGGCCACAGGCTGAGAATCCCCTGCGGTGTTCTCAAGAGGCGGTAATTCTCCAAATCCCGAACGGCTGATACGCCGGGTCGATCCGCATGAATTGCTGCTTGCCATGCCAGGTCCAGCGATGGCCATTCATCAAGTCTTCGCCCAGGGTGCTGGCGTAGTCCGGCAAGCCCATTTCCCACAACGGCAACTCGAAGTTCGCCTCCTGCACGTTGTGCGGATCGAGACTGACCGCCACCAGAATGAAATTACCTCCATCGGCGCTGCGCTTGCCGAAGTACAGAATGTTGTCGTTCCAGGCGTTGTAGACCTTCAGGCCCAGATGCGTGTGCAACGCCGGGTTCTGCCGACGGATACGGTTGAGTTGGGCGATCTCGGCAATGATGTTGCCCGGCGCATTGAAGTCCCTGGAGCGGATTTCGTACTTCTCGGAATCGAGGTATTCCTCCTTGCCTGGCACTGGTGCTGACTCGCACAACTCGAAACCTGAGTACATGCCCCACAGGCCCGAGCCCATGGTCGCCAGCACGGCGCGGATGAGAAACCCGGGGCGCCCGGATTCGTGGAGGAACGCCGGGTTGATGTCCGGTGTATTGACGAAAAAATTCGGCCGGTAGCATTCGCGCCACGGCGACTCGTTGAGTTCAGTGAAGTAGGTCGCCAGCTCGGCCTTGGTGTTGCGCCAGGTGAAATAGGTATAGCTCTGGGAATAACCGACTTTGCCAAGGCGCGCCATCATGGCCGGGGTGGTAAAGGCTTCGGCGAGGAAGATCACCTCGGGGTACAACGCCCGTACATCGGCGATCAACCATTGCCAGAACGGCAACGGCTTGGTGTGCGGGTTATCGACGCGAAAGATCTTCACGCCCTCTTCTACCCAGCCGACCACGATGTCCCGCAGTTCCACCCACAGGCTCGGAATCGCCTCAGGGGTATAGAAGTCGACGTTGACGATGTCCTGGTATTTCTTCGGTGGGTTCTCCGCGTATTTGATCGTGCCGTCCGGCCGCCAGTTGAACCAGCCCGGGTGTTGCTTGAGCCATGGATGGTCCTGGGAGCACTGGATGGCAAAATCCAGAGCGATTTCCAGGCCATGGGCCGCGGCGGCCGCCACCAGTCGGCGGAAGTCTTCGCGGGTGCCCAATTGCGAGTGAATCGCCTCGTGCCCGCCCTCCTCGCTGCCAATCGCATAGGGGCTGCCCGGATCATCGGGGCCCGCCGTCAGTGAGTTGTTCGGGCCCTTGCGGTAGCTGCGCCCGATCGGGTGGATCGGCGGGAAATACAGCACGTCGAAGCCCATGTCATGGATCATCGCCAGCCGCGAATGCACGTCATTGAAGGTGCCGTGGCGGGCCGGACTGTCGGTGATCGAACGCGGGAACAATTCATACCAACTGGCGAACTGCGCCAGCTCGCGCTCCACATCCACCGGGTACTCCGGGCTCAGGCTCAGGTAGGCACGATGATCGACTTGGGCCATGAGGTCGGCGCTACGCGGGTGCAAAAACAGTGCAATCTGCTCGGTTTCAAGCAACCCTGACAGTTCATGGTGCAAGGCTGCCAGTTGCTCGCTGAGTTGCCCTTCGCTGCGTTCGGCGGCTTGTTGCACATGAATCCGCCCTTCCTGCAATTCCAGGCTGACGGGCACCGCCGCCGCATGCTTCTTTTCCAGCTCATGGCAAAAACTGGCGAACTGATCGATCCAGGCTTCGATACAGAACAGATAAGGGCCCTGGCTGTCGACACGGAACTGCCCTTGCCAACCGTTGTTGCCCAGGTCGTTCATGCCCGCGCTTTGCCAGACGTCCTGGTCTTCGGCCCGCCAGCGCACACGAACCGCCAGCTTGTCATGCCCGTCGGCGAAGACCTTGGCCGTCACCACCACGTCCTGCCCCACCACGGCCTTGACCGCGAACTGCCCGCCTTCAAGGGTCGGCATGATGTTTTCAATGACGATACGCGGCAGCAACAACGCCTGCGACAGCGGCATATGCGGGTTGTAGCTCAACTCAGTCGGTTTTTCAGCCGTCATCGAGCCTCTCTCCTTACGCCCCATGGACGCGCTTGTGTCTGGTCGCCACCCCGCCGGGCGATCCGCCCCGGGATGCACTCACTTAGGTTCCGAGCGACAGCCGCCGGGAAAGTTTCATCGACAGTTACCGGATTCAAGTCCTACGCGCTGCGGTCAACCGACCAGTCCACCTACTTAAGCACGACTCACGCCATGTGCCACCGCAGGCTTGAACAATGAACAATCCATTCCCTGCACGACCCAGCCGCCAAGGGAAGAACCGCCAACGACAATGCCTCCGGTGATTGTGAATCCGCAATGAAGACAGTTGATCGTTCCCGCGTCGAAAGCAGGGACGATTATGAAAAATGAATGACTCTTCCCAAGAACGCGTAGTACCGATCCTAAAGCAGCAATCCTGCCCGTCCGACACTTTACGAAACTTACACCCTCCGCCTTATATAGCCATCACTCCGTCAGCCTTGAGCGTGGCCAGCCATGAAAACGATTTTTCCCAGCGTCAACGAATTCGCAGACCGAGCTGGCGCACAGCACCACGCGCTCTACCGTGAACGACCAATCGACGGCTGGCCTTCCTTTGAAAATATTCAACTACGAATTTCTTTGCTTCGAAGCCGAACGCAACCCCTCAAAACAATCAACCAGAAGCTCAATCATCAGGGATCTGGAGAATCATCTGCTGCACGGTGAAATTGACTACAGCCAGCACGAACTCTCGGAAACAAAGAGCAACGAGCCGGAATCAGGCTGTGAAACAACCTCCGCGGACAGGGTGAATACCTGACAGGCAGGCGCGGTGGACGGGCGCCGGCATTTGAAAGCCACCGACAGTGGTTCGGTGATTTGACCGGGATTGATCCGCACTTGCCGCCGCTGTTTTGGAAAGGCCCATGGGCCCGGCAGCGGCGGCTGCTTCAAGTTGTCGCAGGCTGAGCAAACACAGCCATCTGATCCGCTTTTTAATGCAATACCTGAGTCTGTTATGCAAACAGATCGCCGCTCATAGTGCTCATGCCTGATGGAGGCTGATGAGCGAAAGACCATGAGCGAGAGAATCCCCGTCCGAACCGTAGAAACATTCGAGCCTTCGCGTCCAAAGATGAAGGTCAAAGCCAGCGACAACCAGATCCACACCCGCAGCTTCACCGGGCTGTTCCGCAACCTGCGCATCAGCGGCGCCGGTTTTCTGTTTGTGCTGTTTTTCGGCACCGTGTGGTTGAACTGGGGCGGCCGCCAGGCGGTGCTCTGGGACCTGTCCGAAAGCAAGTTCCATATCTTCGGCGCGACCTTCTGGCCGCAGGATTTCATCCTGCTCTCAGCGTTGTTGATCATTGCCGCGTTCGGTCTGTTTGCGATCACCGTGTTCGCGGGACGGGTCTGGTGCGGCTACACCTGCCCACAAAGTTCGTGGACCTGGATCTTCATGTGGTGCGAGAAGATCACCGAAGGCGAACGCAACCAGCGGATCAAGTTGCAAGCCGCGCCGTGGGGCCTGAACAAGCTGATGCGTCGCTCGGCCAAGCACACCTTATGGCTGGCCATCAGCCTGATGACCGGCCTGACGTTCGTCGGCTACTTCACGCCGATCCGGCCATTGGCCGAAGAGCTGCTGACCTTCCAGATGAGTGGCGTCAGCCTGTTCTGGGTGCTGTTTTTTACCGGTGCCACGTACATCAATGCCGGTTGGCTGCGTGAAGCGGTGTGCATGCACATGTGCCCCTACGCGCGGTTCCAGAGCGTGATGTTCGACAAGGACACCCTGACCATTTCCTACGACGTGGCCCGAGGCGAAAACCGTGGCCCGCGCAAACGCGAGGTCAAACCCGTCGAGGTCGGTTTGGGCGACTGCATCGATTGCCAACTGTGCGTACAGGTCTGCCCGACCGGCATCGACATTCGCGATGGCCTGCAGATGGAATGCATCGGTTGCGCCGCCTGCATCGACGCCTGCGATTCGATCATGGACAAAATGGGCTACGCCCCAGGATTGATCAGCTACACGTCCGAGCATCAGTTGCAGGGTGGCAAGACACACCTGTTGCGTCCGCGCCTTATCGGCTACACCGCCGTGCTGCTGGTAATGATCGCAGCCCTGGTGATGGCGCTGGTGGAACGGCCGATGGTGTCCCTCGACGTCAGCAAGGACCGGGGCCTGTTCCGCGAGAACAGCCAGGGGCAGATCGAAAACATCTACAGTCTGAAGGTGATCAACAAAACCCAGCAGCGTCAGGACTATCAATTGAGCCTGGTGGATGCCGATGATTTCCAATTGCAGGGCAGGACCGAATTCAGCCTGGCGCCGGGCGAGATTGTCGATGTGCCGGTGTCGGTGGCGATGCTCACGGAGCGCCCGGCCAGCAGTTCACAGAGCATCGGCTTCAAGGTGGTCGACAGTGATGAGCCTGGCGTCTACAGCGTGGCGAAGAGCCGGTTTGTTGCGCCGATGAATCGCTGAGCCTTTAAGATGCTGACCTTTGTGAGTTGTGGTCCCCCTCACCACAATTAATCGAACCGACTCCATTGCGGGACACCGATGAAACGCTACGAAAAATTCGCCGACGACATCGCAGAACTGATCCGCTCCGGCGTCCTGGGTCCCGGCCAGCGGGTGCCGTCGGTGCGCTATGCCAGCCAGACCTACGGCGTCAGCCCGTCCACGGTGTTCCAGGCCTACTACCTGCTGGAACGTCGTGGACTGATCCGCGCACGTCCGCGCTCCGGCTATTTCGTCAACGCCCATGCACCCCGGCCGTTTTCCGAGCCGGTGATCAGCAATGAGGTCAACGAGTCCACGGAAGTCGACGTCAGCGAACTGGTGTTCTCGGTGCTCGACTCGATCAAGGATCCGAACACCGTGCCCTTCGGCTCGGCGTTCCCCAGCCCGATGCTGTTTCCCCTGCAACGCTTGTCCCGTTCCCTGGCCAGCGCCAGCCGCGAGATGGACCCGCGCATGGTGGTCACCGACATGTCGCCGGGTAACCCGCAACTGCGTCGGCAAATCGCCCTGCGTTACATGGTCGGCGGGCTGATGTTGCCCATGGAAGAGTTGCTGATCACCAACGGTGCCCTGGAGGCCCTCAACCTGTGTCTGCAGGCGGTGACGGAGCCTGGCGATCTGGTGGCCATCGAAGCCCCGGCGTTCTACGCCTGCCTGCAAGTGCTCGAACGCCTGAAACTCAAGGCCGTGGAAATTCCCGTGCACCCGCGAGACGGCATCGACCTCGGCGTGCTCGAACAAACCCTGGAGCGCCATCCGATCAAGGCCTGCTGGTGCATGACCAGTTTCCAGAATCCCATGGGCGCGACCCTGCCCGAGGCCAAGAAACAGCAGCTTGTGGAATTGTTGCGGCGCCATCAGGTGCCGCTGATCGAGGACGATGTCTACGCCGAACTCTATTACGGCCAACAAGCACCGAAACCGGCCAAGGCCTTTGATACCGAAGGCCTGGTGATGCACTGCGGCTCGTTCGCCAAGAGCCTGGCCCCCGGCTACCGCATCGGCTGGGTCGCCGCCGGGCGTTACGCACAGAAAATCGAACGGCTGAAACTCATGACTTCGCTGTGCGCCTCGATGCCGGCCCAGGCCGCCATCGCCGATTACCTGCAACACGGTGGTTACGACCGGCACCTGCGCAAGTTGCGTCACGCGCTGGAAGATCAGCAAAGCGCCATGCTCGCCGCCATCGCCCGGTATTTCCCGGCGCAAACGCGGGTCAGCCAACCGGCGGGCGGGTACTTTCTGTGGCTGGAATTACCGGAGCAGATGGATTCGTTGAAGTTGTTCCAGATGGCATTGGCGCAAGGCATCAGCATTGCACCGGGGCCGATCTTTTCACCGACCCAGCGCTTCAGAAATTGCATTCGGCTGAATTACGGCAGCCCGTGGACCGAGGATTCGGAGAAGGCGATGGAGACGTTGGGGCGGATTGTGCGGTCGTTCTGATGGTTGGATGTTGCCTGCACTATCGCCTTCGCGAGCAAGCCCGCTCCCACAAGGGTTTATCGGTGTACACAATATCTGTGAACACTGGAGATCCACTGTGGGAGCGAGCTTGCTCGCGATGAGGCCAGCGCAAACAACACCTGTCTCAGGAGTTAACGCCCACCACCAAGATCAACAAAAGTCCCGGTCGCATAAGAAGCCTTGTCCGACAGCAACCAGACAATCGCCTCTGCCACTTCATCCGGGCGCCCGCCCCGAGCCATCGGAATCGCCGATTCCAGCTTGCTGACCCGATCCGGATCGCCGCTCAAGGCATGGAAATCGGTATAGATGAAGCCGGGGCGCACGGCGTTGACGCGAATCCCCTCACCCGCCACTTCCTTGGACAGGCCGATGGTGAAGGTGTCCAGCGCGCCTTTGGACGCTGCGTAATCCACGTACTCGTTGGGTGATCCCAAGCGCGAGGCGACCGATGATACGTTGACGATGCTGCCGCCCTGCCCGCCGTGCCTGGGCGACATGCGCAAGATCGCGTGCTTGGCACAGAGGATCGGCGCCAGGACGTTGGTTTTCATGATTTTGAGAATGCGGAACTCGGACATTTCGTCGACCCGGGACTTCTGCCCGACGGTGCCGGCGTTGTTCACCAGTGCGGTGACCCGGCCCAGTTCACTGTCGACCCGATGGAACAGCGCGATGACTTCGTCTTCGATGCTGACATCGGCCCGTACCGCAATGGCTTGCGCACCGAGAGCGCGGACTTGCTCCAGCACGGCGAGTGCAGACTGTTCGTCCGCCTGATAGTTGATGCAGATCCGATAGCCCTGCGCGGCGGCCAACAGAGCGGTGGCGGCACCAATGCCGCGGCTACCGCCGGTGATGACGATGACTTTGTCCATGCGAGCTTTCCCCCAATCAAAGCTTAAACGGTCGGGGGCAAGAATAACCGCCATTGACGGTTTTTGCATGGCTTCACATCAGCTGTCATGTCATCGACATCTCGAACTCTGTACTGGCTTTCAACTGCTCGACCAATTGCTCCCCGCGATGGATTTCCACCATGAACCCTGCGGCGGGCAGAGGATGCCCCAGCAGGTAACCCTGCAACGAATCGCAGCCGAGTTGAGTCAGGAAGTCCTGCTGCACTCCCGTCTCCACACCTTCGGCGACAATGCGCAGCCCCAGCGCCTGGCCAAGGGCGACGATGGCCGAAACGATGGCCGCGTCGTCGCTGTCGTGCTCCAGGTCCCGGACAAAACCACGGTCGATCTTAAGCTCGTTGGCCGGCAGGCGCTTGAGGTACATCAAACTCGAATAGCCAGTGCCAAAATCGTCGATGGACAGGTCGACGCCCATTTCCGACAGTTCCTGCAGCACCGTCATGCTCGCGTCGGCATCGCTCATGGCGGTGGTTTCGGTGATTTCCAGGGTCAGGCTGTTGGCCGGCAGATGGTGCGTCGCCAGCGCCTTGGCAACGCTCTGGACCAGCCCGGCATGGCAAAACTGAATGGCCGACAGGTTCACCGCGATGCGCCACTCGGTGTAGCCCAGCACGTACCACTCGCGCATCTGGCGGCACGCTTCGTTGAGCACCCACTCGCCGATCGGAATGATCAGTCCGGTCTTTTCCGCCATTTCGATGAATTTATCCGGCAACAGCATCCCTTGCGTCGGGTGCTCCCAGCGCAACAAAGCCTCGGCGCCCACTGGCCGGCCATTGGCGGCGTCGAACTTGGGCTGGTAATGCAGGCTGAATTCCTGCTGTTCCACGGCATTGCGCAGGTCCTGCAGCAATTGCAGCTGTTTGCGGGCGTTGCTGTTCATCGAGGCATCGAAAAAGCTGTAGCCGTTTTTACCCGCGCCTTTGGCGTGATACATCGCCGCGTCGGCGTTCATCAGCAATTCGTGGGCGGACTGCCCGTTACCCGGGTAGAGCGCGATGCCGACGCTGGCGGAAATGTGCAAATCATGTTCGGCAACCCGGAACGCGCGCGCGATCAACCCGACCTGACGGGCCGCGAGGTTCAAGGCGTCGTTCTGTTCGCTCAATTGCACCAGCAACACGAACTCATCGCCGCCGATCCGCGCCAGGGTGTCCTGGCTGCGCAATTCTTCGCGCAGGCGCACGGCCACTTCGCGCAACAGCAGATCACCCATGTGGTGGCCGAAGGCATCGTTGACCGGTTTGAAGCCGTCCAGGTCGATGAACATCAGGGCAAAGCACCCCCCCTGTTCCCGGACCCGCGACATGGCCTGATCGATTCGATCGGCGAGCAACGTCCGGTTCGGCAACCCGGTGAGGGTGTCGTGCAGGGCCAGTTGGGTCAGCTCACGGTTGGCCTCGGTCAGCGACCGGGCCAGGTTCGCGGTACGAGCCTCCAGGCGTGCATCGAGGATCGAGGTCAGCAAGGCGATGCTCAGCACCGCCAACGTGGTGATCAGCACCAGGTTGTCCAGGCCATTGCCGCTCAATCCATTGACCGCTGCGCCACAAAAACTGCCGTCGGCAAAGCGTGCGGCGGCCATCCCGGTGTAGTGCATACCGACGATGGCGATGCCCATGATCACCGCGGCACCGCCACGAATCAGACGGACATAAGGCGTGTGCCGGCGTAGATGGAAAGCGATCCACAATGCCGCGCCCGAAGCACCGACAGCGATCAGCAGCGAGGCGCCGAACAGAGTCGGGTCGTAGTCGATGCCCGGCTGCATGCGCATGGCGGCCATGCCGGTGTAGTGCATCGCGCTGATGCCGGCGCCCATGACCAACGCGCCAAAGGCCAGCTGCCAGGCCGGCAATTGCGGCTGGCTGACCAGCCACAGCGCAAAACCGCTGGAGAGCACGCCGATCAGCAGCGACAACAGGGTGATGGCGCCGTCGTACCCCAGGCCGATCGGCAACTTGAACGCGAGCATGCCGATAAAGTGCATCGACCAGATGCCGATGCCCATGGCAACGGCCCCGCCCGCGGTCCACAAATGCACGGCGCGGCCTTTGGCGGTGGCAATGCGTCCGGTAAGGTCGAGTGCGGTGTATGAGGCAAGAATCGCTACACAGAGCGAAATAATGACCAGGGTGGGGGAATAGCTGCCGATGAGCATGGAGACTTCTCGCGAACGCCCCCCTTATTGGTATTGATTCTCGCTGGGGGGCAAATGCGGCGATTGTACTGATTCCAAATGAGAACGCACTCACAAAATGAGCAAAGGGCCATCAGTCCGATGAAACGCTTGTTTTAAGGTTTTACATTAACTGGCCTCATGGCCTGAAAATGCCGAGCTAAAGCCTTTGTGGGAGTTGTTACACCGCCAATTGTGGCGAGGGGGCTTGCCCCCGCTCGAGCGCGAAGCGGTCGCAAAAAAGGCGACCATGATCATTCTGCAGGAATGTGGGTGCCAGAATTCAGGGCCGCTTCGCGACCCAACGGGGGCAAGCCCCCTCGCCACAAGCAAGCTCCCTCGCCACAGTTGCCGCTGTGTTCCTCTGATCCGGGTTACTGGCTATCACTCACCTCAAGCTGCCCGTCCCAGCCACCCCCCAACGCGGCAATCAACTGCACGCTGGCTAATAATCGGCTTTGCAGCAGGTCCAGATTACTGCGCTCATTGCTCAGCGCCGCCGCCTGAGTCACCACCACATCGATGTACGCAATCAAGCCGGCCTTGTACTGGTTCTGGGTCAGGCGCAACGATTCCCGGGCGGCGTCCAGTGCCTGTTGGCGCACAACGGCTTCGTCCTGAAGCACCTTGAGCTGTACCAGGAAGTTTTCCACCTCGCGGAAACCGTCCAGCACGGTCTGGCGGTACCTGGCCACCGTTTCGTCATAGGCCGCTTCACTGCGGTCGACTTCCGCCGAGCGCTGGCCGCCGTCGAACAAGGTCATGGCCAATTGCGGTCCGACCGACCAGAAGCGGTTCGGCAGGCTGATCCAGTTGGAATAGGTGCTGCTGCTGTAGCCGCCGTTCATGTTCAATGTCAGGTCGGGGTAATAGGCGGCCTTGGCCACACCAATGTTGGCGTTGGCGGCCATCACCGAGCGCTCGGCGGAAGCAATGTCCGGGCGACGCTCCAGCAACTGCGAAGGCAGCGCCGGCGGCACTTGCGGCAACTGCGGGATGTCCTGGCTTTCCGCCAGGCTGAACTCAGCCGGCGGCAGGCCGATCAGCACGGCGATGGCGTTCTCGAACTGGGCGCGTTGCCAGATCAGGTCGACCATATCGGCTTCGGTGCCTTTGAGCTGTGTCTGGGCCTGGGCCACTGCGTCCTTGCCCGATACGCCTGCGCGGTACTGGTTCTCGGTCATCTTCAACGAACGCTGATAAGCCTCGACCGTGTCCTGGAGCAAGCGCTTCTGGCCATCGATCACCCGCAGTTGCAGGTAATTCTGCACCAGCTCCGACTGTTGACTCAGGCGCATGGCCGCCAAGTCGGCAAAGCTTGCCTGGGCGTTGGCGGTGTCGGCTTCGAGGCCTCGGCGCAGCTTGCCCCACACGTCCGCTTCCCAACTGACGCCCGCCTGGGCCGAATACGTGTCGCGAATACCGCTGGACGAACTGCTCAGGCTGGAGTTGCTGCTGCCGGTGCCCTGGCTTGAACGGTTCTTGCTGACGTTCAGGTCCACCGTCGGAAAAAACGCCCCCCGTGCGCTGCGCACCAAGGCCTGGGCCTGGCGGTACTGCGCTTCGGACTGGGCGACGGTCTGGTTGGCGCTGTTGAGTTTTTCGATCAGGTCGTTGAGCTGCCGGTCGCCATACAACTCCCACCACGCGCCGCGCGCCAGGGCATCGCTGGGGTTGGCCTGACGCCAGCCCTCTGCCGCCTTGTATTGCGCAGGTTCGGCGGTTTGCGGGCGCTGGTAATCCGGGCCGACGGCGCAGGCACTGAGCATCGCCACGCACAGTGACAAGCTCAACAGGCGCGAGCCTCTGGCCATGAGCAGCGGTGCAGCCAGGTTGAAAAGCGAACGGTCAGTCATAGCGGAGTTTCCAGAGCAGCATCGGTACGCACCCCACGCCATTTATTGAAGCGATGGCGCAGTTTGTCGAGATAGAGGTAAACCACCGGGGTGGTGTAAAGCGTCAGCACCTGGCTGAAGATCAGCCCGCCGATAATGGTCAGGCCCAGCGGCTGGCGCATTTCCGCCCCTTCGGCGCGGCTCAGCAGCAACGGCAAGGCACCGAGGATCGCCGCCAGGGTGGTCATAAGGATAGGTCGCAAACGTTGCAGGCAGGCGCTGCGAATCGATTCCAGCGGGGCCATGCCCTGGTTTCGTTCCAGCTGCAACGCCAGGTCAATCATCAGAATCGCGTTTTTCTTCACCACGCCGATCAGCAGAAACAGTCCCAGCAACGAAATCAGGCTGAATTCGCCGCCCAGCGCATAGATCGACAGCAACGCGCCGACCCCGGCCGACGGCAAGGTCGAGAGAATCGTCAGCGGGTGAATGTAGCTTTCATACAACACACCCAAGACCAGATACACCGCCACCAGCGCCCCCAGAATCATCCACGGCTGACTTTTCTGAGTCGCCGCGAAAGCGTCGGCTGTGCCGGCCATTTTCGCGATCACGTCTTCGGGCAGGCCGACCTTGGCAATCGCCCGCTCGATGGCGGCACCGCCCTGCTCCACGGTCACGCCTTCAGCCATGTCGAAGGCAATGCTTTCCGAAGCAAACTGGCCTTCGTGGCTGACCCGGTCATTTTCCAGGCTGTTTTCGTAATGGGCGATGGTCGACAGCGGGATCCGCGCGCCGTCAGCGGTGATCACCTGGACCTGCTTGAGGGTGATCGGGTCCTGGGCGTACTTCGGATTGACCTCCATCACCACCTGATACTGGTTGAGGCTGTCGTAGATGGTCGATATCTGCCGCTGGCTGTAGGCGTTGTTCAGCACCGCCGTGACCATGTCCATGTCGACACCCAGGCGCTTGGCCTGGTCACGGTCGACGATCAGGGTCACTTGCCGGGCGCCGCGGCCTTCCCGCGCATCGATCGCCGTCAGCTCCGGCAAGGCCTTGAGCGCGGTGACGACTTTCGGATACCACTCGCGCAATGCCCCCAGATCCCCGCTCTGCAGGATGTACGAGTACTGCGAGGTGGTCTGCTCACGACCGCCACCAAATTGCAGGTCCTGGTCCGCCATGAGCATCAGTTGTGCCCCGGGCACCTTGGGCATTTCCTTGCGCAGTCGTTCGATGACTTTCTGCGCGGAAATGCTCCGTTCCTTGATCGGCTTGAGGCGCACCAGCATGAAGGCGTTGTTGGTGCCGTTGTTGCCGCCAATGAACCCGGCGACGCTTTCTACCGCTTCATCCTTCAACACAGCCCGGCGGAAAATCTCCATCTTCGGCTGCATCACACTGAAGGACAGGCCGTCGTCACCGCGCACGAAACCGATCAGCTGACCGGTATCCTGCTGCGGTAAAAATGCTTTAGGAACAATAACATATAGCGCAATGTTAATGCCAATTGTCACGAACAGACTGAGCAGGGTCAGGCGCTTGTGACGCAGCACCCAGTCGAGACTGGTGGCGTATTTGCCGACCATCCAGTCGTTGGTCCGCCGACTCCAGCGTTGCAGGCGGTTCTCCTGCCCCGGCGTGTGCGGCTTGAGCCAGCGGGCGCAGAGCATCGGGGTCAGAGTCAACGACACTACCAGCGAGACCATGATGGCTGCCGCCAGGGTGATGGAGAATTCGCGGAACAGGCTTTCAATGATCCCGCCCATGAACAGGATCGACAGGAACACCGCCACCAGCGATACGTTCATCGACAGCAAGGTAAAACCGACTTCCTGGGCACCCAGGTACGCGGCACGCATCGGCCGCACGCCTTCGTCGATGTGCCGGGAAATGTTCTCCAGCACCACAATGGCATCGTCCACCACCAGCCCGGTGGCCAGGATCAGCGCCATCAGCGACAGGTTGTTCAGCGAAAAGCCGTAGAGGTACATCACGGCAAAGGTGCCGACCAGCGACACCGGCACCGCCAGGGTCGGGATCAGCGAAGCGCGGAAGTTACCGAGGAACAGGAACACCACCAGGATCACCAGCGCCACGGCGATCAGCAGGGTCATTTCCGCTTCGTGCAACGTGGCCTTGATCACCGGCGAGCGGTCCATGGCCAGGTTCAGCTTGACGCTGGCCGGCAGCACCGCCTGCAACGCCGGCAACTGGGCCTTGATCTCGTTGACCGTCTCGATGATGTTGGCGCCGGCCTGCCGGTTGATCACCAGCAGTACCGCCGCGTCGTCGTTGAAGAAACCGCTGTTGTAGCGGTCCTCGACGCCATCGCTGACCTTGGCCACATCCTTCAGGCGCAGGGCCGCGCCGCCGTTGTAGTGGATGATCAGCGACTCGTAGTCCTTGGCTTTTTCCAGCTGGTCGTTGGCCTGGACCTGCCACAGCCGCTGATCGTCTTCCACCGAGCCCTTGGGCCGGCGCACGTTGGCATTGGCGATGGTGTTGCGCACATCGTCCAGGGCCACGCCGTACTGGTTCAGCGACTGCGGTTCGAGCTCGATACGTACCGCCGGCAGCGAGCTGCCGCCGATCTGCACCTCGCCAACGCCCTGCACCTGGGACAGGCTCTGGGACAGAATCGTCGAGGCCAGGTCATAGAGCTGGCCTTTTTCCAGCACATCGGACGTCAGCGACAGCACCATGATCGGCGCCTGGGACGGGTTGACCTTCTTGTAGGTCGGCATGCTGCGCATCCCGCTGGGCAGCAGGGTGCGCGAGGCGTTGATGGCCGCCTGCACTTCCCGCGCCGCGCCGTTGATGTCGCGGTCCAGGTCGAATTGCAGGATTACCCGGGTCGAGCCCTGGCTGGAGCGGCTGCTCATGGTGTTGACCCCGGCAATGCTGCCGAAGGAACGCTCCAGAGGCGTGGCCACGGTCGACGCCATCACCTCGGGGCTGGCCCCGGGCAGGCTGGCCTGGACCACGATCACCGGAAAGTCCATTTGCGGCAGCGGCGACACGGGCAGCAAACCGAAACTCACGCCGCCCAGCAGCATGATGGCCAATGAAAGCAGCATGGTTGCCACGGGGCGTTTGATGAATGGACCCGAGAGATTCATAGGTGGCAACCACTAGCTGCAAGCTGCAAGCTGCAAGAAAAAAGCAGGGATCGCGCAGGCTTTAACTTGCAGCTTGAAGCTTGAAGCTTGTAGCTCGCCGTCATACCACCACCTCTTTCGAGTCAGATTTGCCAAAGCGGCGTCCCAACCGATCGAAATACAGGTAAATCACAGGCGTAGTGAACAACGTCAGAATCTGACTCAGCAACAGGCCGCCGACCATCACCAGACCCAGCGGCTGGCGCAGTTCTGCGCCGGAACCGGTGGCCAGCATCAACGGCACGGCACCGAACAGCGCGGCCAGGGTGGTCATCAGGATTGGCCGGAAACGCAGCAAGGCGGCCTGATAGATCGCCGTTTGCGGGTCCATGCCCTGGTTGCGCTCGGCATCGAGGGCGAAGTCGATCATCATGATCGCGTTCTTCTTCACGATGCCGATCAGCAGAATGATGCCGATGATCGCGATCATGCCCAGGTCGTTGCCGCTGAGGATCAACGCCAGCAAGGCGCCCACTGCCGCCGACGGCAAGGTCGAAAGAATGGTGATCGGATGGATGTAGCTCTCGTAGAGCACGCCCAGCACGATGTACATGGTCACCACCGCCGCCAGGATCAGCAGCAAGGTGCTCGACAGCGAGGCCTGAAAAGCCTCCGCCGCGCCCTGGAACTGGGTCTGCACGCCAATCGGCATGCCGATGTCCTTCTGCACTTGGTCGATGATCTCGACCGCATGCCCCAGCGCCACGCCGGGCGCGAGGTTGAAGGACATCATCACTGCCGGGAACTGACCGATATGGGTGATGGCCAGTTGCGCCTGGCGCTCTTCAATGCGCGCCAGGCTGGACAGGCGCACCTGCCCGCCATCGGAGGTCTTGACGTGAATCTGCTCCAGCGCCTGCGGGCCGATCTTCTCGCCGGACTGCGATTGCAGCACCACGCGGTACTGACTGGCCTGGGTGTAGATCGTGGAAATCTGCCGCTGACCGAAGGCGTCGTACAGCGCATCGGTGATGTTCGACACCGATACACCGACCCGTGATGCCGCATCGCGGTCGATCACCAGGTAGACCTGCAAGCCCTTGTCCTGCAAATCGCTGGCGACGTCGGTCAATTCCGGCCGGTCGGCCAGGGCCTCCACCAGACGCCCGCTCCACAGGCTGAGCAACTCCGAATCCGGTGACGACATGCTGAACTGGTACTGCGTGCGGCTGACCCGGTCTTCGATGGTCAGGTCCTGCACCGGCTGCATGAACAGGCGGATGCCGACCAGTTTGTCCAGTTCCGGTTGCAAGCGGGCAATCACTTGCGTGGCGCTCAGGTCGCGGTCTTGGTGCGACTTGAGGTTGATCAACAACCGACCGCTGTTGAGGGTCGAGTTATCGCCATCCACGCCAATGTAGGAAGACAGGCTCTCGACCGCCGGGTCGGCCAGGATGACCTTGGCCAGTTCCTGCTGGCGCTCGCTCATGGCGGCGAAGGAAATCGATTGCGGCGCTTCGGAAATGCCCTGGATGACGCCGGTGTCCTGCACTGGGAAGAAGCCCTTGGGCACCACCATGTACAGGAATACCGTCAGCGCCAAAGTGCCAATGGCCACCATCAGGGTCAGCGGCTGGTGCTTGAGCACCCACTGCAATTTGCGTCCGTAGGCGGCGATCATCCAGTCGATGAATGCGCCGCTGGCACGGTAGAAGCGACCCTGCTCTGCTTCCTTGGGTTCGCGCTTGAGCAACCGCGCGCACATCATCGGCGTCAGGGTCAGGGAAACGACAAGGGAAATCAGGATCGCCACTGCCAGAGTGATGGCGAACTCGCGGAACAACCGCCCGACCACGTCCGCCATGAACAGCAGCGGAATCAGCACGGCGATCAGCGACAATGTCAGGGAGATCAGGGTGAAACCGATCTGTTTGGCGCCTTTGAGCGCGGCGTTCAGCGGGCTGTCGCCTTCTTCGATGAATCGGGAAATGTTCTCCAGCATGACGATCGCATCGTCCACCACGAAACCGGTGGCGATGGTCAGGGCCATCAGGGTCAGGTTGTTGACCGAGAAGCCTGCCAGGTACATCACGCCGAACGTACCGATCAGCGACAGCGGCACGGCCACCGACGGAATGATCGTGGCACTGGCGCGACGCAGGAACAGGAAGGTGACCATGACCACCAGGGCGATCGCGATCAGCAATTCATGCTGCACGTCCTTGACCGAGGCGCGGATGGTCTGGGTGCGGTCGGTCAGCACTATCACGTCGAGGCCGGCCGGCAGGTTGTCGGTGATGCTCGGCAGCAGGGCCTTGATCCGGTCCACTACCTCGATCACGTTGGCGCCGGGCTGACGCTGGATGTTCAGCAGCACGGCCTGGTTCTCGTTGGCCCACGCAGCCAGTCGCTCATTCTCGGCGCCGTCGACGATTTCCGCCACGTCCTTGAGTCGCAGCGGTGCGCCATTGGCGTAGGCCAGGATCAGGTTGGCGTAGTCCTTGGGCGACGTCAGTTGATCGTTTGCATCGAGCATCGAGACCCGGGTCGGGCCGTCGAAGTTGCCCTTGGGCTGGTTGACGTTGGAGGCGCCGATCAGGGTGCGCACATCCGACAGGTTCAGGCCATTGGCGGCCAGGGCCTCGGGGTTGACCTTGATCCGCACGGCCTGACGCTGGCCGCCGGCAATGCTGACCATGCCGACGCCGCTGATCTGGGCGATTTTCTGCGCCATGCGCGTATCGACCAGATCGTTGAGCTTGGGCAGCAGCATGGTCTTGGAGGTGATGGCCAAGGTCAGCACCGGCGTATCGGCCGGGTTGACCTTGTTGTACACCGGCGGTGCCGGCAGGTCCTTGGGCAACAGGTTGGTCGCGGCGTTGATCGCTGCCTGCACTTGTTGCTCAGCCACGTCCATGTTGATGTCGAGGCTGAAACGCAGGGTCAGCACCGACGCCCCGCCGGAACTGGTAGAGGCCATTTGCGTCAGGCCGGGCATTTGCCCGAATTGCCGCTCAAGCGGCGCGGTCACCGCGCTGGTCATGACATCCGGGCTGGCGCCGGGGTACAGGGTCATGACGCGAATGGTCGGGTAATCGACCTGGGGCAATGCCGACACCGGCAGCAGCCGATAGGCGATGACGCCGGCCAGGATAATGGCCAGCATGCTCAGCGTGGTGGCTACCGGGCGAAGGATGAACAGCCGCGAGAGATTCATGCGCCGCCCTTTTTCGCCTTGTCGGTGGTCGCAGGCTCAGCCGCATTGACCGCCGACTTGCCTTGCAGGTGTTCGGTTGGCGTGGTCGGCACGTCCTGGCTGTCATTGACCACCTCCACGTCGCTGCCTTCCTTCAGGCGGTCAGTGCCTTCCAGCACGACCCGGTCGCCCGCCGACAGGCCTTCTGTGATCACTGTGTTCACGCCGTCACTGGCGCCGACTTTCAACTGACGGATCTTGACTTTCTTGTCACCGTCCATGGCATAGGCGAACGTGCCATTGGTGCCGAACTGGATTGCGGCAGAGGGCGCCAGTACGACGTCTTTGAGGGTGTCGGCCAGCAGGCGCACGTTGACGAACTGGTTGGGGAACAGCGACTGATCGCGGTTCTCGAAACGGGCCTTGAATTTCAGGGTGCCGGTGGTGACGTCGATCTGGTTGTCCAGGCTCTGCAATACGCCAGTGGCTTGCAGTTTGGTATCACCGCGATCCCAGGCTTCAGCCGACAGTTTGGCGCCGCTGCGATAACGGGTCAGCACCGTGTCGAGGCTGTTTTCCGGGAGGGTGAAGGCCACGCTGATCGGTTGGGTCTGGGTGATGATCGCCAATGCGGTAGTGTCGTTGGCCGCGACCAGGTTGCCGACGTCCAGTTGACGCAGGCCGACGCGTCCGGTGATCGGTGCGCGGATCCGGGTGAATTCGAGGTTAAGTTTGGCGTCGTTGACCGCCGCCTGATTGGTCTTGACCGTGCCCTGGAATTGACCGACCAGCGCTTCGGCGGTGTCCAGGGTCTGCTTGGCAATACTGTCTTCACGGTACAGACCGCGATAGCGCTCGACGTCGACCTGGGCATTTTTCAGCTGCGCCTGATTCTGCAGCAAGGTGCCCTCGGCCTGAAGCAAGGCATTCTGGTAAGGGCGCGGGTCGATGTCGGCCAGCAGGTCGCCGGCCTTGACCATCTGCCCTTCTTCGAAATAGATCTTGACCAGCTCACCGCCGACGCGACTGCGCACATTGATGGTGTTCAGCGCCGTGACCGTGCCCAGTGCCTTGAAATACAGCGGGAAATCACCCTTGACCGCCGGCGCCACTCGCACCGGTACCGGCCCGGACGCGCCACCGAATCCAGGTCGCATCCCGCCCGACCTGCCGGTATGCCCGGCGACGGCTTTCTGCCCCGCAGCCTCTTTGGGTGCAGCGCTGCCGGGCCAGAACTTCCAGCACAGGGCGGCGATGACCAACAGGACAAGCAGGCCGAACAGCCAGCGACGAGGACTACGGGAAGCGGAGGATTGCATTGAGTGATCAACCATTGGGCGCGTGGGCTTTTTTACATGAGGCTGAACGATAAGCACTGGCGTGTCTTAAGCAAAGCGCCTTTACCGGCAATTTACCTTCGGCTTACGTAACAGGAGTTTTGTGTAAGACACTGAAGCACAAATGAAAACGGCCTGGACAGAGCCAGGCCGTTAACAATTGTAATGGAGCTAACTTACTTGAGAACGGCAAGTGCCGCTTCGTAGTTCGGCTCGTCAGCGATTTCACCAACCAGTTCGCTGTGCAGCACGTTGTCGTTTTCGTCCAGAACCACCACGGCACGGGCAGTCAGGCCTTTGAGCGGGCCGTCGGCAATGGCAACGCCGTAGTTCTGGATGAACTCGGCGCCACGCAGGGTCGACAGGTTCTGTACGTTTTCCAGACCTTCGGCGCCGCAGAAACGGGCTTGGGCGAATGGCAGGTCAGCGGAGATGCACAGCACAACGGTGTTGGCCACGTCGCTGGCCTGGGCGTTGAACTTGCGCACCGAGGTAGCGCAGGTCGGGGTATCAACGCTTGGGAAGATGTTCAGCACTTTGCGCTTGCCGGCAAAGTCTTTCAGGGTGACGTCGGACAGATTGCCGGCAACCAGGGAAAAGGCTGGTGCCTTGGAACCGGCTTGTGGCAGTTGGCCGTTGACTTGAACCGGGGTGCCTTTAAGGGTGACTTGAGCCATGAACGGAGTCCTTCTGAACGTTGTGGTGGAGAATTTTGACGAGGCCGAAGTTAACCATGAAATTGTCCTACGACCTATGGCCAAACATAAATTGTCATGTAACAGGGCACAAAACTGGATACAACCTACAAATTTGTGGGAGCGAGCCTGCTCGCGAAAGCGAAATATCATTCAACATCGCTAGTGTCTGATCTGACGCCATCGCGAGCAGGCTCACTCCAGGGTTCGTGTGTGAGCCGAACAAGTCGGCAAAAGTACAGAGTACGCCCTCACCCGCCGCTAACCGATGTTCATGACGAAAGGCACGCGACACGTCATCGACGAAAACTTTTGTTAACACTCTGTCGAATTGCTCCACCGTCGTTCGACTATAAATCGAGCCACTCAACTGCAACGGAGACGAGACCATGCGATTCATGATCATCATCAAGGCCAGCCAGGATTCCGAAGCCGGCGTCATGCCCAGCCAGGAACTGCTGACGGCCATGGGCAACTACAACGAAGAACTGGTCAAGGCCGGCATCATGCTCGCGGGCGAAGGCCTGCACCCGAGCAGCAAAGGTGCACGGGTAAAATTTTCTGGTGACAAACACACGGTGATCGACGGCCCTTTCATCGAAACCAAGGAATTGATTGCCGGTTTCTGGTTGTGGAAAGTGAAGTCCAGGGAAGAAGCCATCGAATGGGTCAAGCGCTGCCCCAACCCGATGCCGGGCACCGAGGCCGAGATCGAGATTCGCCAGGTGTTTGAAGCCGAAGATTTTGGTGCCGAGTTCACGCCGGAACTGCGCGAGCAGGAAGAGCGGGTTTGGGAGCAAGCGAAGAAGAACTGAGGTTGACTGAACCGGCTATCGCTTCAGTTTCCTGTGGGAGCAAGCCTGCTCGCGAAGTGGTCGTCACATTCAACACCAATATTGACTGACAGACCGCCTTCGCGAGCAGGCTCGCTCCTACATTGGCTAGATAGCCACTTAACTTGTTCGGGCAAGCCCTTGATCCGTATTAACTTTCTAGTACACGAAATTAACGAGAAACCGCACACAAAACCAAAGAATTAATCCATTCAACTGGATAACCCGTGGTTAACTGCTAACTTAATCCGACGAGTCCTACAGGCTTGATCGGAAAGGGATTACGCAGTTATGGCTGAACATAAGGGGCCGTAGGCCCAGTCAGCCACCAGGGAACCGGGGGATTAATGTCTAAGAATTTGGGGAAGTACGCCTTTGTCTGGGTGACTTCACTCGCGCCTGCTTTTTGTGCTCACGCGGATAACGCCGAGACGGCCAACAAAAGCAACAACCCGCTGAACCTGGCACCAGGTGTCAACCTGCAGGATTACTACACCCCCAAGCTGTTCGATACCAACGCTCACACCAACGATGCGCTGCTGCGCGGCGCCCTTCCGATGGCAGCCAATGACGTCATAGGCGTCCCGCAGTTGCTGCGCGTCACGCTCCCCGTCAGCACTCGTCCCGATCCGCATAACGGCTACAGCACCGGCATCGGCGACCTCAACGTGTTTGATATTTTCCTGCTCAAGACTGAAGGCGTGCAGTTGGGCGTCGGCCCGCAAATCACTGCGCCGACCGCCGAGCAGGATGAGTTGGGAACCGGCAAATGGCAGGCCGGACTGTCCGCCATCGCCATCGACTCCTCACCGCGTGGGCTGCTTGGCGCACTGGTGCAGTACCAGAGTTCGTTCGCCGGTGATCACGACCGCCCTCACGTGGAATCCGCCACCTTCCAGCCGTTCATCATCCACAACCTGGAAAAAGGCTGGTACCTGCGTTCCACAGGCACCTGGACGTTCGACCTGAAGAACAACACCCATTACATCCCACTCGGTTTGGGTGGCGGCAAAGCCTGGAAATCCGGGTCCAATATCCTGAACGCCTTTATCGAGCCGCAGTGGACCGTCGACCGCAAAGGCGACGGCTTGCCACAGTTCACGCTGTACGCCGGGATCAACGTCACCTTCGGTAAATAAGGACTTATATATGCACGGTGCAATTCGCACAGCCGGTTTCAGCCTGATGGCCCTGTTCGCCAGTTGCGGCGTGGGCGCCCAGGAACTTGATACCCGCATCGGCAAAATTGCCATGGACGGCGAACTGCCGGCCCATGAGTCGATTGCCAGGCTTTATGCCGAACTGGACTTCCAGCAGGCCACACAGAGTTATCTGTGGGCCTTGCCACTGGTGTCCTATGCGCAATGGCAGGAAGAGTTTCGCGAAAAACTGGGCGCCCACAGCGGCGACCTGATGGTGCTCAACAGTTACGAAGACAAGCTTGGGGTGATCACGGCCAACGCCACCACGCCGTACATCCTCGGGTTTGTCGATCTCAACGAAACCGGGCCGCTGGTGATTGAACTACCACCTGGCCCGACTGCCGGTGGCGTAGGCGATTTCTGGCAGCGGGCGATCATCGACATGGGCCAGACCGGTCCGGACAAAGGCAAGGGCGGCAAGTACCTGGTATTGCCACCGGGTGCCGAGCTGCCGGCGGATGCCCATAAATACTACCTGGCCAAATCCGAAACCATGAATGTGCTGGTGGGCTTTCGCGTGCTGGACCCAGACCCGGCCAAGGGCAAGGCGCTGGTCGAGCAATTCAAGATGTACCCGTATGCGAAGCGAGCGGAACCTGCCAAAACCAGACTGCTGTCTCCCGGTGGTAAAGCCTGGTCCGGTACCCAGCCTCGTGGCCTGGCGTACTGGGAGCGTTTGCACCAGATCATCCAGAAAGAACCGGTCAATGAACGCGACCGTTTTTACATGGCCATGCTGGCCAGCCTGGGCATCGAGAAGGACAAACCGTTCAACCCCAACGACAAGCAACGCGCGGCGCTGGAACAGGGTGCGCAGGTCGGTGAACTGATCGCCAAGGCCAACACCTTCGCCAAGCGTTTCCCCAATGCCCAATTCTGGCCGGACCGGCAATGGGACAGCGTGCTGAACATCGCCGATCCGTCCCAGCGCGTGGCCTATTACGACCAGTTGTGGGAACGCAGCGCCTGGTTCTACGAGGCGGTGACCAACACCAAAGGCATGGTCTCGAAAACCCCGGGGCTGGGCCAGACCTACCTCGGCGCCTACACCGACAACAAGGGCAACTGGCTCGACGGCGGCAAAAGCTATCGCCTGCACGTCGGCGCCAACCCGCCTGCCAGGCAGTTCTGGTCGATGACCGTATACGACATCGACAGCCGCTGCCTGATCGATAACCCGCAGCGCAAGGCCGACCTGTCATCCCGTCAGGACTTGAAGAAAAACGCCGACGGCTCGGTGGACCTGTACTTCGGCCCGACCGCGCCAAAAGGTTTCGAAGACAACTGGGTGCAAACCCTGCCGGGCAAACACTGGTTCAGCTATTTCCGCCTGTATGCGCCGACAGAAGCCTATTTCGACAAGAGCTGGAAACTCGACGACATCACGGCTGTGCAATGACGCCGGACGTTCAATAAGGGATGTATATGAATCACCGCATTTTGTTCACCGGCCTTGCACTGACCCTCAGCACCAGCGCCTGGGCCGACTTCACCGCCACCCCGGAGGAAGCCCGGGCCATCGCCAGGGAAGCCTACCTGTACGGCTTTCCGGTAGTAGAGATGTACAAGACGCTCTATACCCAGGCCGTGGACAAGAAGAGCCCGAACTTCAAGGCGCCGTTCAACCAGATCGGCAACACCGCCAAGGCCTTCACCGCCAGGGACACTGCGTTTGTCACGCCGAACGCCGACACGCCCTACTCCTTCGTCTGGATGGATTTGCGCGCCGAGCCACTGGTACTGACCCTGCCGCCCATCGAAGAGCATCGTTACTACTCGGTGCAACTGATCGATGCCTATACGCAGAACTTTGCCTACCTGGGCACCCGCAGCACCGGCAACAACGGCGGGCATTTCATGATCGCCGGGCCCAACTGGCAGGGCCAGCAACCGCTGAACATCGACCGCTTGCTGCGCAGTGAAAGCAACATCGCCTACGCGCTGTATCGCACACAACTGTTCGATGAGAAGGATCTGGCCAAGGTCAAGCAGATCCAGAAGGGCTACAAGGTTGAACCCCTGAGTCATTACGACAAACATAAGGCGCCGACGGCCGCACCGAAGATCGACTGGCCAAAACCCACGCCGACCATGAGCGAAACCCCGGACCTGTTCCGCTACCTGAATTTCATGCTGGCGTTCGCCCCGGCCCAGGACGTGGAAAAGGAACTGTTGGCACGCTTCGCCAAGATCGGTATCGAGGCAGGCAAGCCTTTCAACGTGAATACACTCAGCGCCGAGCAGCGCAAGGCGCTTGAAGACGGCATCAGCGACGCCAAGGCCGGGTTTGCCGAGTTCAAGAAAACCAAAGTCGATACCCACGAGGTCACCAGCGGTGATTTCTTCGGCACCCGCGATCACCTCAAGGGCAATTACCTGTACCGCTATGCCGGCGCCAACATGGGGATTTTCGGCAACTCCGCCGAAGAGGCGAACTACATCGGTTATTTCGTCGACAAGGACGGCAAACCGGTCGATGCCTCGAAAAATGACTACACCCTGCATTTCGACAAGGGCGCCCTGCCCCCGGCCGATGCGTTCTGGTCCCTGACCATGTACGACGGCAAGAACAAGCTGCTGGTAGCCAACCCGCTCAATCGCTACCTGATCAACTCGCGCATGCTGCCTGACCTCAAGCTCGATGCCGATGGCGGCCTGACGCTGTACGTGCAGCACAAGGCGCCAGCCAAAGACCTGCAAAGCAATTGGCTGCCGGCACCGAACGGACCCTTCTACGGGATATTGCGCCTGTATTTGCCAAAACCGGAAGTCAGCAACGGCGAATGGAAAATGCCGCTGTTGAACCCCGTCAATCAAAAACAATAAGTGGAGTCAGTCATGATCAGGCCTTTCGTAGTGCGCCCCCTGTTATTGGCGCTGTGCATGGTCAGCGGCAGCCCGTTGGTACTGGCGGCTGAAGGTGGTGTCGGACGGCCGATTACCGGCCAGCAAGTGTTCTCCAATGCCGGGGTCGTGCCGCCGGAGCCCGGCTGGGTCATGTCCCTGACCAGCATCTGGTACGACGGCGATCTCAAGGGCAACGCCCAAATTCCGTTGGTGGGTGCCGCCAGTACCGCGCTGGACATGAAGGTTTCTTACACCATGGCCAACTTCACCCATGTCTGGGACACCGGCAAGGGTCGCTGGAACTATGCATCGGCCGTCGGCGTTCCGGTGCAGTACACCGACATCTCGGCCAACATCACCGGGCCCCGCGGCCGAACGCTGGGCTCCTCGGACACCGGCACCCAGTTCGCCGACATGCTGGTGACGCCGATTGCCGCCGGCTATCACTTCGACGAACTCAACCACATTGCGTTCTCGCTGCCGATCTACGTGCCCACCGGCGCCTACAACGACGATCGCCTGGCCAACCCCGGGCAGAACAACTACACCTTCATGCCGACCGTGGCCTTCACTCATCTGGACGGCAAGGGCGGCGAATTCACGCTGTCGAGCGGCCTGGAGTTCTACACCGAGAACGACGCCACCGATTATCGCAACGGCAACATCTACACCCTCGATGCGTTGTGGACCCACGGCTTTGGCAACGGTTGGAACGCCGGTATCGCCGCCGGTTACATCCAGCAGATCACCGATGACTCGGGGTCCGGCGCCGACAGCGGCTTCCGCGGACGTTCCGTGGGTGCCGGCCCGACAGTGGGCTGGACCGGCAAGTTCGCCGACGCCCAGGCCAACTTCAATGCGCGCTGGGTGCCGGAGTTCGACACCAAGAACCGCCCTGAAGGTAATGGCATCAGCGTCAACATGACCCTGGCGTTTTTCTAGGAGACCCCATGAGCACACTCGACGACCTCAATGCCCTGCAAGCCAGCATCGCCGAAGCGGTGCTCGGCCAGGACCAGGTGATCCGGCAGATGCTCGTCGGTTTGCTGGCCAACGGACATTTGCTCCTCGAAAGTCTGCCCGGCCTGGCCAAGACCCGCACGGTCAAGTCACTGGCCAGACACCTGGACGCGAAGATGAGCCGCATCCAGTTCACCCCGGACTTGCTGCCGTCGGACATCACCGGCGCCGAGGTGCTGCATCAGGTCGAAGGCAAGAACGAAATCCGCTTCCAGCCAGGTCCCCTGTTCGGCAACCTGATCCTCGCCGACGAAATCAACCGTGCGCCGGCCAAGGTCCAGGCGGCGTTGCTCGAAGCCATGGAAGAGCGCCAGATCACCGTGGCCGGCAACAGCCATGCGCTGCCGGACCTGTTCATCGTGGTCGCTACCCAGAACCCGATCGAACAGGAAGGCACCTATCCGCTGCCGGAAGCGCAGATGGACCGCTTCCTGATGAAAGTGCTGCTCGATTACCCGAGCGCGGAAAACGAAAGCCAGGTGCTGCGTCTGCTGCGCGAAGAAGAACAGGCCCTCGGCGCCAAGACCGCTGCCGTGCAGGGCTTCTCCCTGTCTCAGGACGTGGTATTCGCCGCGCGCCGTGAAGTCAGTGCCGTGCACGTCTCCCCGGCCATCGACCGCTACCTGATCGACCTGATCAACGCCACTCGCCACCCGGCCGATTACGACGCCGACCTCGGGCGCTGGATCAGCATCGGCGCCAGCCCCCGCGGCGGCATTGGCCTGGACCGTTGTGCCCGGGCCGACGCCTGGTTGCAGGGCCAGGATTTCGTTTCTCCGGACAACGTCCGCGCCGTGGTGCACCCGGTGCTGCGCCATCGCCTGCAACTGAGCTACGACGCAGTGGCCGATGGCGTCAGCGCCGATCAAGTGCTCGACCGCCTGCTCGATAAAGTGGCGATTCCTGCCTGATGTCCATGAACAGCGCCGACGGCCTGGTGTATGTCTCTCTGGCGCAGTTGATGGCCTTGGAGTTCAAGGCCCGTGACCTGAGTTTTCTGGCGCGTCAGCCCCAGGGCAGCATCCTGGCCGGCAACCACGCTTCGCGTTTGCGTGGTCGGGGCCTGAACTTCGATGAACTGCGGCGCTATCAGCCGGGAGACGACTTGCGTCACCTCGACTGGCGCGCGTCCCTGCGCACCGGCAAACCGGTGGTACGGACTTTCACCGAAGAGCGCGACCGCCCGGCGTTGATCCTCGTTGATCAGCGCATGTCGATGTTCTTTGGCTCGCAACGCAGCTTCAAATCCGCCATCGCCGCCGAACTCGGCGCCCTGGCGGCGTGGATGGTGTTCAACGCTGGCGACCGCGTCGGTGGACTGGTCTTCAACGATCAACGCATCGACAGCATCGCCCCGCTGCGCAGCCGCAAACGGATCGAAGCGCTGTGCAGCCGCATCGCCCAGCAGAACCAGGCACTCAATGCCGCCAACCCGGACGCCGAAGGCGAAGACCAGCTCGACAAGGTCCTGCAGCACTGCCTGGCCGTGGCCGGTCACGATCACCTGATCTGCATCGTCAGCGACTTCGCCGGGGCCGGCGAACGCACCTTGCAACTGATGCGACAACTGGCGGCCCATAACGATGTGATTGCCATGCAGGTCTACGACCCGCTGGCGCTGAACCTGCCGAAAAACGGACGCGTGCTGGTCACCCAAGGCCAATTGCAGGTGGAGCTGGCGGTGGATCGGCAACAGGTGCATCAGCCGCTCGGGGATTTCCTCAGCGGACGGCTCAAGGACGTCGCGACCTTGCTGCGCCGCAGCCAGGTGCCGTTGATGATGTTCAGCACGGCTACAGAAGCCCACGAACAACTGCGTGCCGAACTGGGCAAGTTTGCCGGAGGGCGCCGATGAACCCCGCTATCCCGAGCATCGACCAACTCAAGGAAATGGCACTGCCAGCACCGGTCAGTTATGCACCGCAAACCTGGGGTTGGTGGGCGTTGCTCGCACTGTTGAACGTTACGCTGCTGGTGCTGGGTGCGCGGCGATACTGGCAATGGCGGCGCGATCGCTATCGGCGCGAGGCGTTGGTACGGCTGGAGGAGTTGCAGCAGCGCAGTAATGACCTGAGCGCGTTGCGCGAGCTTCCCGAATTGCTCAAGCGGGTCGCGATCTCTATGCCGAACGCGAAACCTGTGGGATCTCCTGCGGCGTTGGGGAAAGAGGACTGGCAGGCATTTTTGCAGCGGCACAGTAAACAGCCCCTACCCGCCGACTTCAGCCAACAACTCTCGCTGCTGGCCTACGCCCCCGACGCAACACTGCGGGCCATGCCCACCGAACAACGCCAGCAGCTGTTCAGTACCTGCAAAACCTGGGTGGAGCGTCATCATGTGGCAGCTTGATTACCCCTGGCTGTTGATCCTGCTGCCGCTGCCGTGGTTCGGCTATCGCTACCTGCCCGATTACCGTGAGGCGCGCAGCGCCGTGCGTGTACCGTTTTTTGCGGCGATGAGCCGTGCTGTCGGCCAGACACCGAGCCAGGCTGGCACCCGCAGCAACCGCTGGCAATTGCTCCTGAACCTGCTGGTCTGGACGCTGCTGCTGGTGGCGGCGAGCCGGCCGGTGCTGGTGGAAAAACCCATCGAACGCCAGCAGCCGGTGCGCGACCTGATGCTGGCCATCGACATTTCCCAGTCGATGGAAACCACCGATTTCACCGACGCCAATGGCCAGAAAATCAATCGCCTGGCCGCGGTCAAGGAAGTGGTGCACGGGTTCATCGACAAACGTAAAGACGATCGAATCGGACTGATTGTGTTCGGCACCGGTGCCTATCCGCAGGCGCCGTTGACCCTCGACCACGCCAGCCTGTCACTGCTGCTGGACGACACCGGCATCGGCATGGCCGGCCCCAACACGGCCATCGGCGACGCCATCGGCCTGAGCCTGAAACTGCTGGACCAGGCCCACGAGCAGGAAAAAGTGCTGATCCTGCTCACCGACGGCAACGACACCAGCAGCGCCATCACCCCGGATCACGCGGCCGCCATGGCCGCGGCCAAAGGCGTGGTGATTCACACCATCGGCATCGGCGACCCGAATGCCGAGGGCGAAGCCAAGGTCAACCTGCAAGGCTTGCAGGACATTGCCCACGCCACGGGCGGACGCTTCTTCCGCGCCGAAGACCGCAACGCCCTGGATCAGGTCTACAGCACCCTCGACAAACTCACCCCGCATCAGGTGAAAACCCTCAGCCACCAGCCCAAACGCGATCTGTTCTGGTGGCCGCTGGGCGCTGCCATTGCCCTATTGGCGATTTATCACCTGGGCGCCCTGCTGCTTCCACGGCTGATGCTTGCCCGTCAACGGCAGGAGGCCTGACATGGACATCAACCTCAGCGACTTCCATTTCCTGCGCCCCCTGTGGCTGTTGCTCGCGGTGTTCGGCGCCTTGCTGCCACTGCTGTGGCGGCGCAACCAGGACCTGCAACGACGCCTGCGCAGCAACATCGCCGCGCACCTGCTGCCGCATCTGCTGATCACCCCGCAAGACCGGCAACGCCTGCGTCCGGTGCATCTGGTGTGTGCGCTGCTGGTAATGGGCGCCATCGCCGCCGCAGGACCGACCTGGGAACAGGATCGGCCGGACTTTCTGGAAAACCGTGCGCCGCTGATCATCGCCGTCGACCTGTCGCCCTCCATGGACGCCAGCGACGTTCCCCCCAGTCGCCTGGAAGCGGTCAAGCACAAGCTCCACGACTTGATCCAGCGCCGCGCCGGTTCGCGCAATGCCCTGATTGCCTACGCTGGCAGCGCGCATCTAGTGTTGCCCGCCACCGACGATCCGGCGCTGCTCGATACATTCATTCAGGCCCTGAGCACCGACCTGATCAACAAACCGGGGAAAAACGTCAGCGCGGTCATCGATCAGGCCAAGCGTCTGCTCGCCGCCGAGAAAACACCCGGCACCCTGCTGCTGATCACCGATGGCGCCGACACCTCGGCACTGGCCGGGCTAGGCAAGCAACTGGCGGACAGTGCGCTGCAAGTGCTGATACTGGCGGCTGGCAGCACCGACGGCGGGATCATCCGCGATGCCAGCGGCCAGCCACGCACCGACAGCAACGGTCGCCCGCAAATGGGCAGCTTCGATCAGGACGCCCTCAAGCAGCTTGCCTCAACGCTGGATGCCCCGCTGGGCAGCCTGACCCTCAACGATGACGATCTGGACTGGATCGAACTGCACGCCGAGCAGCACTTCCAGGCAGCCAGTGACGAACAGCGTGAACTGCACTGGAAGGACGCCGGTTACTGGCTGTGCTGGCCGCTGTTGCTGATCGCCTTCTTCAGCGTACGCAAGGGCTGGAGCCTGAACTGGATGGCCGGCCTACTGCTGGCGGTGGGCCTGGGCCTGCAACCGGCGCCGGCACAGGCCAACGCGCTGACCGATGCTTTCTTCACCCGCGACCAGCAAGGTCGCTGGGCCTTCGAACATGAGCACTACCCTCAGGCCGCGGCGCTGTTTGTCGATCCGTACTGGAAAGGCGTGGCCGCCTACAACTCGGCCGATTTCGACCTGGCACTGGCCAGCTTCGCGCGGCTCGATACACCGCAGGCGTATTTCTACCTGGGCAACATCTACGTGCGTCGATTCAAGTTCGATCAGGCCATCGCTACGTATAACCAGGCGCTGAAGTTGCAACCGCAGTTCCCGCAAGCCACGGCCAATCTGGCCCTGGCCATTGCCTTGCAGAAAGACACCGAAAGCGCCGAGAAAAACACGCCAGAGGTCAAACCCGACGAAATCAAGATGGACAAGGCGCCGGGTAAAGGTCAAAGCAAAAAGGTGGAAACCCAGCAAGCGGCCTCGGATGAGCAATGGCTGCAGAACCTCACCACATCGCCGGCGAAATTCCTCAAGCAGAAATTCAGCTTGCAGGATCAGGCGGGGGCTAAACCATGATCAGCCTGAAAGTCCGAGTCGCCGCCATCGTGGGCAAGCCTGCTCCCACAACACTCGGCGCCCTGCTCATCGGCCTGATCAGCCTCAACACATTCGCCGCCGACCCTCAGCTGAAAGTCCAGGCCACCCTGCAACCCGCCGGCCCCGTCATGGTCGGCAGCCTGGTCGAGTTGCAACTCGATGTCTTCACCGACTCCTGGTTCACCAGTGCCCCCACCCTGCCCGACCTGAAACTGCCCGGCGCATTGGTGATGCCACCGGACGGCCATGCCGAGCACATCAACCAGACCTTCGACGGCCAATCCTTCAGCGGCATGCGCTACAGCTACCTGATCACCCCGAACCTGGCCCAGGGCTTCGACATTCCGGCACTGACGGTACAAGCCACACCGGGTCAGGCCAGCCACGCACTCAGCGCCCAGAGCCAGCCTTTGCATTTCAACGCCGCGCAACCTCCGGGGTTCAAGCCCGGTGAGGCGGTGCTGGTAGCCCAAGGGCTGCGGTTTACCCAGAAGACCATCCATTCGGCCACGCCGCTGAAGGTCGGCGACAGCATCACCCGGGAGCTGACCTTGCAGGCCGACGGTGCCCTGGCCATGTCACTGCCGACACCGACGCTGGACGACATCAAGGGCCTGAGCCGCTACCCGAAAGCAACGCAAATCCGCAATCTGGATGACGGTCGCGGCAACTTCAATGGCGGCCAGCGCATCGACAGCGTGACCTACCGGATCGACCAGGAAGGTAACTACTCCCTGCCCTCCGTCGAACTGAAATGGTGGGATGCCGGCACCCAGCAAACCCGCACGGCCACGGTGCCTGCCGTGACCTTCGACGCGGCCGCCAACAGCGCCTACAAGCCGGTGTTTTCAATCACCGAGGACCTGAAGAAGCTCGGCCAGCAGAATCGCCTGCACCTTTCCGGGCACTGGTTCGGACTATTGGCACTGGTATTGGCGGTGGTGGCACTCGGCTGGTTCAGTCGCCCGCTCGTACACCGCACGTACCTCAACTGGCAAGCCCGACGCCGCGCCCGGCACGCCGCCTGGCTCGAGTCCGCCGACTACGCGTGGCGGCAGATCCCGGCACAAATCGAAGGCAAACCGGCGCAACTCAGTGCCCTGTACCTGTGGACCCGGCGCAGCCGCCACGGCCTGAAACTGACCGGTCTCGGCCCGCGCCTGCAAACCTTCCTGCGCGCCTGTTATGGCCGCGATCCGGACAAAGAACAGGCGCTGCGCCAAATCGGGGAATCCTTGTCTACGCTGCATAGTCAGGCCGAGCGCAACAGAGAATCAGTCTCTTCTGCACTGCATCCGCTCAACCCCGTTCACGAGAAGGATTTCCCATGACGAATTCGATATCGCTACGCCATCATCGCGGATTCAGTTTCCTGCTGACCCTGGCCTTGAGCCTGCCGCTGCTGGTGCAGGCTGCCGAACCGCTGCCCTCGTGGAACGACGGGCCGTCGAAAAAGCAGATCATCGAATTCGTGCAGACGGTCACCGATCAAAGCAGCAAAGACTTCGTCAAGCCCGAGGAGCGCATTGCCGTGTTCGACAACGACGGCACCTTGTGGAGCGAGCAGCCGATGTACTTCGAGTTGCTGTTCGCCCTGGAGGAAGTCAAACGCACCGCGCCGCAGCACCCTGAATGGAAAACCACCCAGCCGTTCCAGGCAGTGCTGGAAAACGATCACAAGGCCCTGGCTGCCAGTGGCCTTGAGGGCATGATGAAAATTTTCGGTGCCACCCACACCGGGATGACCACCGAAGCCTTCGATGACTACGCCAAGACCTGGCTGAGCCAGGCCCGCCATCCGAAAACCGGCAAGCCGTACACCGAAATGATCTTCCAGCCGATGCTGGAAATGCTCGACTACCTGCGCGGCAAGGACTTCAAGACCTACATCGTCTCCGGCGGCGACACCGGGTTCATGCGCGCCTTCGCCGAGAAGGTCTACGGCATTCCACCCGAGCAGGTTATCGGCACCACATTCGTCACAACGTTTGACTACAAGGATGGCAAGGCGTCGATCCTGCGCACGCCAAAACTGGCCCACAACGACGATGGCCCGGGCAAACCGGTCAGCATCGACGCGGTGATCGGTCGTCGGCCAATCCTCGCTTTCGGCAATTCCGACGGCGACCTGCAAATGCTCCAGTGGACCGCCGCAGGTCCCGGCAAACGCTTCATGGGCCTGGTGCATCACACCGACGCCAAACGCGAATGGGCTTACGACCGGCAGTCGCAGATCGGTCGCCTGGACAAGGCCCTGGACGAAGCACACAAACGTGGCTGGACAGTCGTCGACATGGCGTCCGAGTGGCGTCGGATCTACCCGTTCGATGCCGCCACACCCGAGCAAGTGCAATAAAAAGACGTAACGCAGGACCGCAATAAACGTTTGTCGCAGTACGCGACGCAAGTGAGCATAAGGAGCCAGTCAGATGACTCGCATACGTAAGTGGATACCGAAACTCGCCCTGGTGGCGACTACGGTCATGGCGTTTTCGGCAACCGCCGGGGCCGCTGAAAAACCCAACATTCTCGTGATCTTCGGCGACGATATCGGCCAGACCAACATCAGCGCCTATTCCATGGGCGTGGTCGGCTACAAGACTCCGAACATCGACCGCATCGCCAAAGAAGGCATGATGTTCACCGACTACTATGCGGAGAACAGCTGCACGGCCGGACGGTCATCGTTTATCACTGGCCAGACACCATTGCGCACCGGCTTGTCGAAAGTCGGCATCCCGGGTGCTCCGGTGGGCTTGCAAAAGCGTGACATCACCATTGCCCAGGCGCTGAAGTCCCAGGGCTATGCGACCGGCCAGTTCGGCAAAAACCACTTGGGCGACAAGGATGAATACCTGCCGACCAACCACGGTTTCGACGAGTTTTTCGGCAACCTGTACCACCTCAACGCTGAAGAAGAACCCGAGCGCCCTTACTGGCCCAAGGACGACGCTGCCTTCGTCAAGGCCAACACCCCGCGTGGCGTGATCCACAGCTTCGCCGACGGCAAGATCGAAGACACCGGCCCGCTGAACACCAAGCGCATGGAGACCATCGACGACGAAACCACCGCCGCCGCGCAGGCGTTCATCGAGAAACAGGCCAAGGCGGACAAACCGTTCTTCGTCTGGATGAACACCACCCGCATGCACTTGTTCACCCACGTGCGCGAGTCGATGAAGGGCCAGAGCGGCATGCCCGGCAACGATTACGCCGATGGCATGATCGAGCACGACGGTGACGTCGGCAAACTGCTGAAAACCCTCGACGACCTGAAAATTACCGACAACACGATCGTCGTCTACACCACCGACAACGGCCCGAACCAGTTCTCCTGGCCGGACGCGGCAACCACGCCGTTCCGTAACGAGAAGAACTCCAACTGGGAAGGTGCCTACCGGGTTCCGGCGATGATTCGCTGGCCTGGCAAGATCAAGCCGGGGGAAGTCTCGAACGAGATGTTCTCGGGCCTGGACTGGTTCCCGACCTTGCTTGCGGCGGCAGGTGATGCCGAGGTGAAGGAAAAACTGCTCAAGGGCTGGGCTCCAACGTCTGGCGGCAACAATTTCAAGGTTCACCTGGACGGCTACAACCAAATGCCTTACCTGACCGGCCAACAGCCTAAAGGCGAGCGTAAGGAGTTCTACTACTTCAACGACGACGGCATGCTGGTTTCCATGCGTTTCGACAACTGGAAAGCGGTGTTCTGCGAGCAGCGTGCGCCGGGTGGTTTCAAGGTCTGGAGCGAACCGTTCGTATGCCTGCGCGTACCGAAGATCTTCAACCTGCGCATGGACCCGTATGAACGTGCCGACGTGGTTTCCGATCAGTATTACGATTGGCAAACCAAGAACGTCTACCTGGCTGCGGTTGCCGTGGGCAAGTCGGCGGCATTCCTGCAAACCTTCATCGACTATCCACCTAGCCAGAGACCGGCCAGCTTCAGCATCGACCAGATCCGTGCTGCGGTAGACGCCAAAATCGCTGAAAAAATGAAAGCTGCACAGTAAGACCGCTGGACTGCCGCTCGCCCTCACCGGCGAGCGGACTTATTCATGGCGAACACTGGACTCTGTGGCGAGGGGGCTTGTCGGAATGCCCCCTCGCCACAATAGGTTTGTAAGGTTTGAAATTATCTGACTGACTCAGACCCAGCAGTCATTGTTTTTACGTACCGGAACAAGGCAATCCGCAATGACCTCACGTGTCGCCAGCAAGTCGTCGGCCATACCTACCCAACAAGTCGCCTCACCGGCGCTGTTGATCCCCGCCCTGTTGCTGTTTGTCTCCGGCGCCGCCGCGCTGGTGTACCAGGTGCTGTGGATCAAGCAGCTGTCGCTGGTCGTTGGCGTCGAGGTCTATGCCATCACCACCGGGATCAGCGCGTTCTTTGCCGGGCTGGCCTTGGGTGGCTTGCTGTTCGGGCGCTGGGCGGATCGGATGCAACAACCGGTTGTGCTGTACGCCGGGCTGGAAGTGCTGGTGGCGATACTCGGTGTCGGCGCGACGTTCGCCATGAGCCTGGCGGCCAGCCCGTTTGCCTGGCTGGAAGAACAGGTCGGATTGCTGGCCTGGGTGCTACCGTTCGCGCTGGTGGGGATTCCCGCGCTGTTGATGGGCGGCACCCTGCCGGTGCTGGTTCGCTCCCTGGCCACTGACCCGCAACACTTGGGCAAGGCCGGCGGGCAACTGTATGCGGCGAACACCGCCGGGGCCATCGCCGGCACTCTGCTCGCCGCGTTCGTGCTGATTGCCACCCTCGGCGTGCGCGGCAGCGCGCTGGCCGCCGCCATGCTCAACCTGCTGGCCGCCGCAGGGGCCTTGTGGTTCCAGCGCCAGCGCGTGGCACCCATCGATGCCCCGGTGAAACATCACACCGACAAAGCCCCCGACCGCCTGGCCCTGTGGCTGTATTCCATCGCCGGCGGTGTGGCCCTGGGCTACGAAGTGGTGTGGTCGCAATCGATCGTGCAATTCATGAGCACCCGCACCTACGCCTTTGCCGTGGTGCTGGCGACCTACCTCACCGGGTTGTTCCTGGGCAGCATGCTGCTGGCACGTCGGGTCGATCGTCTGCGCGATCCCTGGGGGGTATTCGGTTTGCTGATCGCCGCAGCCGGTGCCATTGCCTTGCTGGAAGTGGCGTTGCTCGGACGCTGGCTGGTGCTTGCACAAACCCTGGCGGAAAGCTGGGTATTGTCACTGGGCGGCAGTGAACTGGCGGGCATGAGCACACGGTTCGCCGTGGCCGCCTTGAGCATCGTGTTTGTACCGACCCTGTTGCTGGGGGCGGCGTTCCCGTTGGCCCTGCGCTTGAGCGTCGGCGGCGAACAGGTGGGGCGCAACGTCGGCGAAGTCGTCGCGTTCAATACCCTTGGCGGGATTGTCGGCGTGATGCTCTGCGGCTTTGTCCTGATCCCGATGCTGGGCCTGGTGCGGACCCTGGGTCTGCTGGCAATGATTGCCGCCGGTATCGCGTACCTCGCCGTGGGCAAGGGCCATGGCGTGAAGAAAGGCCGGCGCCAGGCGGTGGTTGCCATCGGCCTGGTGTCCCTGGCACTCGCCGTGTTCACGCCGGTCAACAAGCTCGCCAGCCTGCTGCCGGGTGCGCGCAACGGCACGCTGACGTTCTACGAAGAAGGCCGTGGCGGGACCGTCGCCGTGGTCACCCAGGGCAAAGGCGACAGAGCCTTCCAGCGTTTGTACATCCAGGGCGTGTCCAATACCGGCGACGCCATGCCGTCCCTGCGCTACATGCGGATCCAGGCGCTGCTGCCCCTGTTGATCCACAACGGTGAGCCGCGCTCGGCCCTCGTGATCGGTTTCGGTACCGGCATCACCGCGGGCGCCCTGACCCGCTACCCCGGCCTGGAACATCGCGTGGTCGCCGAACTGCTGCCTTCGGTGGTCAAGGCGGCCCCCTTGTTCAAGGGCAACTTCAATGCCGCGGCCGATCCAGGTGTCGATGTGCGCTTGCGTGACGGTCGCCAGGAACTGCTGCGCAATCCGCAGCGCTACGACCTGATCACCCTCGAACCACCACCGCCCTCCGCTGCCGGCGTGGTCAACCTGTATTCCCGGGACTTCTATCAACTGGCCGCCAGCCGTTTGCACAAACAAGGCCTGGTCGCCCAATGGCTGCCGCTGCCGACGCAGAACATCGACGACTCGCGCTCATTGGTGCGCAGCTTCCTCGACGTGTTCCCGTACGCGACCCTGTGGACCAGTGAATTCCACGAGATGCTGCTGGTAGGCTCGATGGAGCCGATTGAACTGGATGCGGCGAAGATCAACGCGCGCTTCCAGCAAGACAGCGTTCGCAGCACCTTGCAGGATGTCGGTGTCGGTTCGGCCGCCGCGTTGCTCGCCACCTGGGTGACTGACCGTGCGGGGCTTGAACGCTTCGCTGGCGATGCGCAACCGGTGACGGACGACCAGCCGAAGATCGAATACGCACCCTGGGTTCGCTCGAAAGAGATCAGCCGCGTGTTGCCTGCCCTGCTCGACTTGCACCAGCCGCCAGCCGTGTTGAACGCCGACGCCGGGTTCATCGAACGCATGAACATCCAGCAACAACGCCTGATGCAGTTCTATCGGGCGAGCTTGTATGCCTACGACGGAAACCGTGACGCCTGGGCCCGGGATATGCGCGAGGTGATGCGCGGGGATTCCGGGAATCCGTATTACCGGTGGTTTGTCGGGGAGTGATTGGGTGCCGGATAGATCGCCTTCGCGGGCAAGCCCGCTCCCACAAGGTGTTGTGTCGTACTCAATTGCTGTGAACAACACCAAGCCCTGTGGGAGCGGGCTTGCCCGCGAAGGGGCCATCCGCTTCACAGCATCTGCCATTTGACAGACGCCGACCATCCGACAAAGCTGCATCAAGCTTCATCGCGCGCCGCAAGGCAAACGCACCTGGACCATGGAAGTCGTAATGCCGAAACATAAAAATAAAGCTGCAACCCCAAACCCTGATTCGCAACCGACCCTGATCAACCGCTACCTGTTCCCTGTCACCATCGGCATCCTGCTGCTGGCCGTGGCGGGCATCGGCTGGTTTTTGCTGGGCAGCACACCGACGACGCCCAAGCCAGTCCCCGTCAGCGCCCCTGCCGTGCAACCGGCCAAACCGCAACAGGTCGCTGTCGCGCCTGCGAAAATGGTCGATGAGCAACAATGCCAGGGCTGCCACGGCGAGCAGGTCAAGGACTGGCAAGGCTCCCATCACCAACTGGCGATGCAGCAAGCCAACGCGGACACCCTGCTCGGCGACTTCAACAACGTCACCTTCAAGGCCGAGAAAGAGACCACGGTGTTCTCGCGCAAAGGCGACGAATTCTGGGTCAACACGCCCGGAATCGATGGCAAGACCGCCGATTTCAAGGTCGCCTACACCTTTGGCATCGCCCCTTTGCAGCAATACCTGATCGAGGTCGGCGAAGGCCGCTTGCAGGCCCTCGCCGTGGCCTGGGATACCGAGAAGCACCGCTGGTTTCACCTCTATCCGGGCCAGGGCGTGACCTTCAAGAACCCGCTGCACTGGAGCAAACCGAGCCAGAACGCCAACTTCATGTGCGTCGAGTGCCACACCACCGGTTACAAGCGCAATTTCGATGCGGCGAAAAACACCTTCGACAGCAACTGGAACAGCCTCGGTGTCGGCTGCCAGGCCTGCCATGGTCCGGCGTCCAATCACCTGGAGTGGACCGCGAAGAAAACCGACCTGATCCATGCCGGCTTTGCCGTCGACCTCAAGGACAAGAACGCCACCGTCGAAATCGAAACCTGCGCCCGCTGCCACTCGCGCCGCGCGCCCCTGGACGATGACTACACGGTCGGTAAACGGCTGATGGACGACTACCTGCCGAGCGTCCTGACCCGCGAGTTGTACGCGCTGGACGGCAAGATCAAGGATGAAGTGTTCGAACACGGCTCCTTTGCCCAGAGCAAAATGTTCGACAAGGGCGTGCGTTGCAGCAACTGCCACAACCCCCATAGCACTCAGTTGAAGGCCCCCGGTAACGGCGTTTGCCTGCAATGCCACAACACCGCCGGCAAAACCACTGTGGAAGGTGTCGACGGTAAAGGCCTGCAAGCGAAAAACTACGATTCCGTCGAACACACTCGCCACACCATGGGCCAACCGGGCTCGCAGTGCGTGGATTGCCACATGCCCGGCAAGTTCTACATGGGCAACGACTTCCGCCATGACCACAGCTTCAGCATCCCCAACCCCGAGCGGGCGAAAAAACTGGGGACGCCTGACGCCTGCCTGACTTGCCACCAAGGCAAGGCCGGCGACAAGGTCACCGAGCAGTTCAAGCTGTGGAACACCGCCAACGCCAGCGCGGTACAAGCCCCGCGCTACGACGAAAGCCTGTGGCTGATTCGCAACGGTCAGGCCGGCGCCGCGCAGGCAATGTTCGAGCAATTGCAACGCAGCAACCTGCCGGCGATTCAACGGGCGACGCTGCTGGCCGAACTGCCGGCGTACCCAAGCGAACAGGCATTGAAACTGGCCACCAAGGACCTGGGCAACCCGGCGCCGCAAGTCCGCGAGAGCGCGGTGCGAGCGGTCAGTGCGTTCCTGCCGCCAGCAGAGCGTGCGCCATTGCTCACGCCATTGCTGAGCGACCCGGTGCGGGCCGTGCGCATCGCCGTCGCCCGGGACTTGCTCAGCGTGGCACGCAATGGTCTGGGTAGCGCCCAGGACAACTGGAATGCCGCCATCGCCGAATACGAGGCGGTGCAAAAGAACCTGGCCGAGCGCGCCGAGGCCAACCTGAACCTGGCCATGCTCTATCAGGCCGATGGCCGCAGCGCAGAAGTCGAAGCTTTGCTGCGTACCGCCCTGCAGCGCGATCCGGACTTCTACCCGGCGCTGGTCACCCTGGTGCAATGGCTGGAGGCCAACGGTCGCCGTCAGGAAGCCCATGCCCTGCTGGCGCAAAGCCTCAAGGACCACCCCGACTCGGGCCTGCTGCAACACACCCAAGGCCTGGCACTGATTCGTGCGGGCCAGGCCGCCCAAGCCATGCCGTACCTGCGCAAGGCTGCGCAACTGGAGCCACAGAGCGGACAGTTCGGTTATGTGCTGGCGGTGGCCCTGCATGACAGCGGCAAGATTGACCAGGCGTGCGCAGAGCTGGAACGGCTATTGAAAGAACAGCCAGCCAACCGCAATGCCCGCTTGTCGTTGATCCAGTACTACCTGGACAACGGCCAGGAGCCCAAGGCGCAAGTGCTGTTGCAGGGCTGGAAGAAAATGAACATGGGGGATCCGGCGTTGAAATGATCGGGGCTGAACCGGACGCCCCTTCACGGTCAATCCTGCTCCCACGGGGTTAGCGTCGTCGACAGAATCTGTGTACGACGCTAACCCTGTGCGAGCGGGCGTGCCCGCGATGACGGCCGTGTGAGCAACGCCCATCCCAGGCATGCCCCTTCCCCGTTTGCCCTGTATCGGTCAGCAAACAATGCGAACCCCTTATATTCTTGGTGATATCACTACGCCACTAGTGATAAGGTTCGCGGCGCTTGAAAAACCTCTCCCCCATTACATTTCGAGGCGACATGAAGCACGCCTCGGCCAATGACGGCAATGACCGGTCGCAAGGATCAACCATGGAAGCTCTCCGCAAGCTGTTCACCGTTACAGCCCTGACCACAGCACTCCTGACTTCGGGCTGTGCAAGCATCGTCGGTGACAGCAAATACCCGGTGAACGTATCGAGCACGCCTAGCGGCGCCAACTTCACCATTACCAACAAAGCCGGTGTCGTCGTACATAACGGCTCCACGCCCAACACCGTGACACTGCCTTCCGGTCGTGGTTACTTCAAGGGCGAGACCTACACCGTCACCTTCAAAAAAGAAGGATATGCCGATAGCAGCACCACGCTGGAAACCAGCATGAGCGGCTGGTACTGGGGCAACATCCTGCTTGGCGGGTTGATCGGCATGCTGGTAGTCGATCCACTGACCGGCGCAATGTACAAACTTCCTGAAGGCGCCGCGGGTAACCTCGGCAGTCCGGTGGCCGGCGAAGCACCAAAAAACCTGACGCTGCTGGAAATCGATCAGCTGTCGCCAATCGAGCGCGCGACGCTGGTTCGCATCAACTGACAGCACCCGGCGCATTCCGCCGTTCGGGATGCGCCCTTTTGCTGATCAGCTAGCCTCTGCGACGAAACAACGGCCGCGGCTCAATCACCGAACGCCCGTACAACACGCTCATCCCCGCCAATCCCTTCAATGCATCTTCTGCGGATTTGTCTTCACGCACGGCAAAGCTGTCGAAACCGCATTGGCGCATGTGGCTGAGTTGATCGCGCAAGACATCGCCGATGGCGCGCAACTCGCCGGCCCAGCCCAATCGCGTGCGCAGCAGATACGCCTGACTGTACCCGCGGCCATCGCGAAAGCTCGGAAAATCCAGGGCGATCAAAGGCAGTTGGGCAAACCATGGCTGAAGGCTTTCCACTTCATCGTCCGGCCCCAGCCACACGCCGCTTTGCGACGGGTTTTCCAGCCAGCGGCTCAGCGGCAGAATCGCGGCACCCACGGGCAGCGGTGCTTGCGGGTCGCGCACGAGCTTCCACGGATCATCCGCGACAATCCGCGCCATGCCCTCTTCCAACCGCAACAGATTGTTCATGCCGACACCTCCAGCACTTTCGCATATACCGCCTCCTTGAACGGCTCTAGCCCGATCCGTTGGAAAGCGTCGACGAACAGTTCTTCGCTCTCGCGATAACGCACGAAGGTGTCGATGATGCGCTCGATCACCTCGGGCACTTCGGCGGCGCTGAAGGACGGGCCAATGACCTTGCCCAACGCGCTGTGCTTGCCCTGGGCGCCGCCGAGGGTGATCTGGTACCACTCGGCACCGTTCTTATCGACCCCCAGAATGCCGATGTTGCCGATGTGATGGTGACCGCAGGCATTCATGCAGCCGGAGATATTGAGGCTGATGTCGCCCAGGTCGTGCAGGTAGTCGAGGTCTTCGAAGCGTGCGGCAATAGCCTTGGCGATGGGGATCGACTTGGCATTGGCCAGCGCGCAGAAGTCGCCACCGGGGCAGGCGATGATGTCGGTGAGCAATCCGGCGTTGGCACTGCCCAGATTGTGTCCGCAGGCCAGGCGCCACAGGGTGAACAGATCGGCCTTGGACACGTCAGGAAGGACGATATTCTGCTCATGGGCAATGCGGATTTCACCGAAGCCGAAGCGTTCGGACCACTCGGCCACCGCCTCCATCTGTCCGGTAGTGACATCGCCCGGTGGCGCAGCGCTGCCGGGCTTGGTCGACAACACCACGCTGGCATAGCCCGATATTTTGTGCGGCTGCACGTTACGCTGCACCCAACGAGCGAACGCCGGGTTTTCGGCCAGGTGCGTGCCGAAATCGAGATGGGTGTCGGACAGATCACGATATGGCGGTGCGACGAACGCACTGGCCACACGCTCGAACTCGTCAAGGGTCAGTTGCGCCGGGCCGTCCTTGAGGAACTGCCACTCTTGCTCCACTTCCCGGGCGAAGGCCTCGATGCCCAAGGCTTTGACCAGGATCTTGATTCGCGCCTTGTACTTGTTGTCCCGCCGGCCATGGCGGTTATACACCCGCAGCACCGCCTCTACGTAAGACAGCAGGTGCTGCCACGGCAAGCCTTCGCGGATCTGCAAGCCGAGGATCGGCGTGCGCCCCAGGCCGCCACCCACCATGACTCGCAGGAGCATGTGTCCTTCGGAGCCTGGGTAAAGATAAAGGCCGATGTCATGCATCATGATCGCCGCGCGGTCCTGCTCGGCCGAGCAGATGGCGATCTTGAACTTGCGCGGCAGGAACAGGAATTCCGGGTTGATGGTCGACCACTGCCGCAGAATTTCCGCCAACGGTCGCGGGTCAATCATTTCGTCGGCCGCAACCCCGGCAAAGGCTTCGGTGGTGATGTTGCGCACGCAGTTGCCGGAGGTCTGGATCGCATGCATTTCCACCTCGGCCAGGCGTTCGAGGATGTCCGGCACCTGAGCCAGTTCGATCCAGTTGAACTGCATGTTCTGCCGGGTGGTGAAATGGCCGTAGCCGCGATCGTAATCCCGGGCGATGCTCGCCAACGTACGCATTTGCCGGGCACTCAGCGTGCCGTAGGGAATCGCCACCCGCAGCATGTAGGCGTGCTTTTGCATGTACAGGCCGTTCTGCAGGCGCAACGGCAGGAACTCTTCTTCGTTCAGCTCACCGGCCATGAAGCGCTCGACCTGATCGCGAAACTGCGCAACCCGTTCGAGCACCAGTGCCCGATCGTAATCATCGTATTGATACATAGCTACCTCATCAGGATTGCGGGGCATCGGGCTCTGTGGCTCGTTCACAAGAGCGACTATGCGCCAGCGGTGCAGCGTGTTACAGATTCACCTGAATCGTTAAAAACCGTATCAGAGCGCGCAAGATCGCCGCAGCATTGCAACTTATCTGATCCGCATAAATGAAATATTCCTGAGCCTGTTTTGTTTTCGCCACGGTTTTTACAGTGCACGTCATTGCAACCGTGGAAGCATCGATCATGAGCACAACAACTATCGGACAGGCCTATAACTACAAGGTCGTCCGCCAATTCATCGTGGCAACCGTGATCTGGGGCGTCGTGGGAATGGCGATGGGCGTGTGGATCGCCTCGCAACTGGTGTGGCCGCAGATGAACCTGGACCTGCCGTGGACCACCTTCGGCCGCTTGCGCCCGCTGCACACCAGCCTGGTGATTTTCGGTTTCGCCGGCAGCGCGCAATTCGCCGCCAGCTATTACGCGGTGCAGCGTACCTGCCAGGTGCGGCTGTTCTCGGACACACTCGCCGCCTTCACGTTCTGGGGCTGGCAGTCGGTGATTGTGGTGATGCTGATCACCCTGCCGCTGGGCTACACCACCACCAAGGAATACGCCGAAATCGAATTCACCGGCGCGGTGTGGATGACCGTGGTCTGGGTTGCATACGCCGTGGTGTTCTTCACTACCGTAGTGCAACGCAAGACCAGACACATCTACGTCGGCAACTGGTTCTTCGGTGCATTCATCGTAGTCATCGCCATGCTGCACGTGGTCAATCACCTGTCGATTCCAGTCGGCTGGTTCAAGTCCTATCCGGTGTACTCCGGGGCCACCGACGCCATGGTGCAATGGTGGTACGGGCACAACGCCGTGGGCTTTTTCCTGACCACCGGTTTCCTCGGGATGATGTATTACTTCGTGCCGAAACAGGTGGGCCGGCCGGTGTATTCCTATCGCCTGTCAATTGTGCACTTCTGGGCGCTGATCACCCTGTACATCTGGGCCGGCCCGCACCACTTGCACTACACCGCGCTGCCGGACTGGGCGCAGTCGCTGGGCATGGCCATGTCGCTGATCCTGCTGGCGCCGAGTTGGGGCGGGATGATCAACGGTATGATGACCCTGTCCGGTGCCTGGCATAAGTTGCGCACCGACCCGATCCTGCGTTTCCTAGTGCTGTCCCTGGCCTTCTACGGCATGTCGACCTTCGAAGGGCCGATGATGGCGATCAAGACCGTCAACGCCCTCTCCCACTATACCGACTGGACCATCGGCCACGTGCACGCCGGGGCGCTGGGCTGGGTGGCGATGATTACCTTCGGTGCGACCTATCACATGGTGCCGAAGGTATTCGGACGCGATCAGATGCACAGCACGCCGCTGATCAACCTGCACTTTTGGCTGGCGACCATCGGCACCGTGCTGTACATCGCCTCGATGTGGGTCAACGGCATCACCCAGGGTCTGATGTGGCGCGCGATCAACGATGACGGCACGCTGACCTACTCCTTCGTCGAAGCCTTGCAGGCCAGCCATCCGGGATTCGTCGTGCGCTTTGCCGGCGGGGTGTTCTTCCTCAGCGGCATGCTGCTGATGGCCTACAACGTGTGGCGCACGGTGCAGGTAACGGACGTGGCGATGGCCGAACGCGAGGCGCGGTTAGCCTGATGATTGAAGTCATATTGAACATTCTGGGTGTGGCATTTTTGTGGTTCGCCATCGAGTATTGTCTGCACCACCAGACCGCCGAGAGCCTGGACGATGCGAGCCTGATCCCGTTTGCGGATGACCCGGAAGTGGCGCGACGGGTGGAATTGGCGACCGGGAAAACCGTTAGAACACTGCCGCCGGAAGAGGCGAATCCGGATTGGGGAACCCTCGATATTTGATGTAGCACCGATGACTGTGGGAGCAAGCTCGCTCCCACAGGGTTGTATGTCGAGATTTCAGGTACGCTCCCGGGGAATCAGGCTTTGCAGTTGTTGCGCCAGGAAGTTTGCATCGAACTCAAAAGTGTCCGGGTCTTTCAAGCCATTGGTCTTGCGCCACTGCCAGCTAGTGGATGGCGGCAGGCACACCAGTGACACGCTGCCATAACGTGCTGCTGTAAAGCCCATCACCGACACGGAAATCTGCCCGCCGACACCCATCACCTCCGGCACGAACTCCACCGGTTTGCCAGCGATCAGGATGCTGAGCTTTTCGGTCTTGAATGGAGAGGTCTCCACCGGAACACTCGGCCCCAACGCGACATACACTTCGCGGTTCACTTCGAGCAGGTTAGGCGCCTTGACCGGTTCCAGCCACTGCTGGATTTGATCGAACAGTCCAGCGATGCGCGCTACCCATTGTGCCGATTGCGACTCGAACAGCTGTTTCTTGTGCGCTTCGCTTTCTGCGTAGTGACGAAGCATCTCGCCCAGTTGCTGTACGTCGTCCATTGCGGTGGTCCTTTGGTTGAAGCAGTACTGCGGAGTTTCAGAATGGCAGATGCGCGTTGCCAACGTACGACTAAAAGCGCGAACGGTACTGGCTGGGGGTCAGAGAGATGCATTCGACATTTTCTGAGAGATCGAAATGCGGATCCACGGGACACTCGCCTGATCACAGCACCCTGCCCTTGGGCGGGCGACGCAGGCGCGCCATGCTCAAGGTGTCCACCAATACGCCGTCACGCACGGCGTAATCACGGAACAGGCCCTCGGTTTCGAAGCCGAACTTGCGGTACAGGGCAATGGCCGCTTCGTTGTCGGCATACACCGACAGCTCGATGCGCTGCAGATTCATCCAGTTGTCGGCGATATCCAGCGCCGTCGCAAGCAACTTCGAGCCCACGCCCTTACCCTGCCACGCCACCGCAACGCCCATGCCGAAACTGCCGGCATGGCTGCGACGAATGCGTGAGAACTGCTCCAGGCCAATATTGCCGACGACCGTGCCTTGATGCAGGGCCACCACTTTCACCAGGCGTTCGTTATCCAGCGCCAGGCGATTTCGCCAGAGTTCGGTGGACTGAAACGGCATTTGCAGGGTTTGACGGGCGATTGCGGGATCGTTGTACAGCGCCGTAATGCCTTCGATGTGGGATTCGTTGAAGCGTTCGAGGGTGATAACGGGTTCGGTGGCTGGCATGGGTGAATCATCCTTGAAGCAGACATGGCCGTTCACTCTATAACGCTACCTTCCAGTGTGGCGAGAACCACATTTTGATCGCGCTCAGCTTTCGAACCATTCCCGGCGCTCGCTGAAGGTGTTTTCAATCAACTCGACGATCATCCGTACCTGCACGTCGTCCCCGGAATGGGCGTTGACCGCCATCCACACCTGACGCCGCATTGGCTGTTCAAACAGCCCCGGCAAGGCAATCAGCCCACGGTCGAAATGGCTCATGTAGTGCGGCAACAGGCCGATGCAGGCACTGCAACGGATCATCTCCAGCATCAGTTCCTTGGATTGCAGTTGCACCGCCCCGGCCAAGCGCTGGTCCACCAGTGCATTCCATGGCCGGAAGCTCTCAACCTGACAGTCCTGCCGCCATTGCACCAGGAGAAAATCGGCCAGTTCATCCAGGCATTCCGGCCTGGAAGCAACCCGCGAGTAGCGCTTGGCAATATGCGGCAGGTATTCCAGTTGCGCCAGGTGCCGGGGTTCTGTGGTGACAAAGCTAGGCCCCGGTAACGGCGATCCGCTCTCGCCCAGCCACACCACCACGTCGGCGCTGACCGCCTGCAATGCCAATTCGCTGTCGAGGGTCATGATGTCCAGGCGCACGCTGGCGTTGCGCCGCAGCAATGCAACCAGGTCACGTCCGAGAATGTCATGCAGGATCGAATCCGCCACGGCCAGGCGAATCAACGGCTGCTGGATCACCGGAAAATTGCGCTCATGGGCCAGGGCGATCAATTGGGCGTGCAAGCGCAAGCCGTCGCGGCTGAGGCTGAAACCATTGTCAGAATGGTTGAACAGCGAACACTGGAGTTGCGTTTCAAGCAGTACCAGTTGCCTGCGCAGGCGGGTGGCCTTGATGTTGAGACTGCGGGCGGCCTGCATGAAGCAACCGCAACGGGCGCTGACGGTGAAACACAGCGCCAGTTCGGGGTCGATAGCCGCCGCCAACTGGCGCCAGGACGCGTTTTTATCGAAAGCGACACGATACTCCGCAGCCCCCTGGTGGGTGCTGGCTTCCATGAATGACATTGAGGACTCCCTGTCGATCTGACACTGACAGGTGCATCCTGCGGATCGTTCATGAAGCTGCTGTGACAATGACTCAGGCGCTGGGTGTCTGCCGGAAGCTCACGGCCAGGCGATTCCAGCTATTGATGGTGGTGACGGCGATGGTCAGGTCGACCATTTCGCTTGCGTTGAACTGCTCCCGGGTTTGCGCGTAGACATCGTCCGGCACATGGCCTTCGGAGAGCAACGTGACCGCCTCGGTCCAGGCCAGCGCTGCTCTTTCCCGGGGATTGAAAAAGTTGCTGTCGCGCCAAACCACAATGGAATACAGACGCCGGTCGCTTTCGCCCAGGCGCCGTGCATCCACCGAGTGCATGTCGGTGCAAAAGGCGCAGCCATTGAGCTGCGAAGCACGAATCTTGATCAGATGCAGCAGGCCCTGCTCGATGCTCAGGCTGCTGGTCAGGGCCTCCATGGCGATCATGGCTTTCATCGCCTTGGGGGACGCGCTGTAGTAATCCAGACGGGGGTTCATGGATCGATCTCGTGCAACCGTTAGGTGAACTTCACGGTAGTCGCTGGCGTGCAGGCATGACAGATCCAATCGGGCGATTTCCCCGGGGACCACCGCCACCAGACCAATCGACGGTTTTTCCACTGCACAACTTCTGTACCACGAGCGGATAAGGGTAATCTTGCGCGACGCACACGCGCCTCAACAACCCCGGAGCCTCGCCGGTATGGAACTACATGTTGTCATCAACGGCCGCAAGGACCTGGCCGGCCAGCTGTACAACCAACTGCGCAGCGCCATCGAGTCCGGTCGCCTGACCGCCGGAACGCAACTGCCGCCCAGCCGCTTGCTGGCCGAACAACTGGGTATTTCGCGCAAGACCATTTCCGACACCTACGCCCAGCTGACCTACGAAAACTTCCTCACCGGGGTGGTCGGCAAAGGTACCTACGTCAACGCGCGCTCGTCGAAGGTGCAGCGTAAACAGAGCCATACCGAGCTGGGCGGCTTCGAGGTGATCGAGTCCTGGCGCAACCTTCCGGTGTTTCTGCGTCATCCGACCCTGGAAGGCTCGCTGCGCTACGACTTCATTGGTGGCGCCACCAGCAAGGGCCAGTTTCCCCAGGATGACTGGCGGCGCTGCACCTCCCATGCACTGCGCCAGATTTCCAGTTCCAAGGGCTTATACAGCTTGCCCGAGGGCTTGCCGGCGCTGCGTAACGCCATTGCGCAGCACATCGCGTTCTCCCGCGGGGTCAATTGTCAGGATGAGGATGTGGTGGTGTGCAACGGCGCGCAACAGGCGCTGGACCTGATTGCCCGGGTGCTGATCAGTCCGGGCAGCCTGGTCGCCATGGAAGACCCCGGCTACCCGCCGGCGCGCCTGCTGTTCGGCACCCACGGCGCCACGGTGATTGGCGTGCCAGTGGACGCCGAAGGCATTGTGGTGGACCAGATTCCTCGCGGCACTCGCCTGATCTATGTCACCCCGTCGCACCAGTTCCCGCTGGGCATGCCCATGAGCCAGGCGCGCCGGGAAGCGCTGCTGGCCAAGGCCCATGAGCTGGGTGCGATCATCATCGAGGACGACTACGACAGCGAGTTCCGCTATGAAGGCCGCCCCACCGATTCCCTGCAGAGCATGGATGAACGGGGGATCGTTGCCTACGTCGGGACGTTCTCCAAAACCCTGTTGCCGGAACTGCGGCTCGGCTATGGGATCCTGCCGCCAGCGATCCTCGAGGCCGTGGTACGCGCCAAACAGCTCACCGACCTGCACACTTCGACCCTGCCACAATGGGCGCTGGCCAAGTTCATCGCCGAAGGCTGCCTGCTCAAGCACATCCGGCGCTGCCATACGGTCTATGCCGGGCGCCGCGAACGGATCCTGATGCGGATGGCGGGCGATCTTTCGCCCTGGCTGGAGGCGGTGCCGTCCACCGCCGGATTCCACATGGTGGTGATGTGCAAAGTGCCGATGGATATTCCATTGGTGATCGAACTGGCGAAAAAAGTCGAAGTCGGGCTCTATGCCATCGACAGCTTTTTCTATCAGCAAGCGCCAAAGGCCGGGCTTTTCTTCGGTTTTGGCGCCATCGAAACCCTCGACATCGACATCGCCCTGGACCGTTTGCGCGACATCCTGCAGCAGGTGGCCTGACGGATTGGCCTGCGGTTTTATCTGGCAATTGGCTATTGGCGGTCCCGGGGGCCGGGCCTATCCTGCATAGGCGTTATCCCTCAATGAGCAGGATTCGTCCGACCTGATTCAGGAGTGTGAGCAATGTCCCATGAAGTGATCAATACCGTACAGGTGCAGGCCGCCGCCGGCCGCTCGGATGAACTGGGTAAGCAACTGCAGAAGATTGTCGAAACCCTGCGTGAACTTCCTGGCTGTGAATCCTATATGGTCGACCGCTGCCCCGAGGACACCAATCGCTGGACCGTCAGCGCCCACTGGCAATCGGAAGCGGCCATGCGATCGCATTTCAACTGCCCGGAAGTCCAGGGCTTTATCAGCCTGATCGATAGCCAGTTGGCCAATGCCGTGGACTTCAACAGTTTTCCGATCGTTTAACCATTTCCTGTGGCGAGGGAGCTTGCTCCCTCACCATCTTTTTTTCTCCATTGGCCCTTCTGCAATTGGTCCCCTCGCCTTCCAGAATATTGGCTGTTTAACCTCTACTGCTTGCGGACTACTGTTGTTTTCGACAACTAACCCACCGCAGGTAAAGAACCATGAACGTGTTGCGTTTCTGTGCTGCCCCCCTCGCTGCCCTGGCCCTGACTGTGTCGACATCGGCCTTTGCCCATGATCCTTCGGAAAAGGTCACCGTTTTGCAGGACGAAATGCTGAAGAACATCCCTGGCCAAAAAGCGATGATGATCGAAGTCGACTACCAACCCGGTCAGTCTTCCATCGCCCACAAACACGACGGCACCACCATGGCCTATGTCCTTTCCGGAGAAATCACCTCCCAGGTGAAGGGCCAGCCAGCGAAAACCTACAAGCCCGGAGAGTTCTGGTATGAGCCGGCGGGTTCGGAGCACATGGTGTCGAAAAACGCCAGCGCGACCCAGCCGGCAAAGTTGCTGGTGTTCATGGTATTGGCCCCCGACCAGAAGGTGTTGATCCCACTGGAACACTGATGGCTGAACGTACAGCTATAAATAAAAAGGCTCAAATCGCGAATTCGGGCCTTTTTATTTCCTCACGCAATTAACCGAAGACGTTTAAACCAAACAAAACTATTGGTCGCCTGACAAGTGCGGACATTGGCTATTTAAATAAATCATCCAGGGTTTAGTCTTGAGTCTCCGTCGGCACATCGCCGGCAACTTCAACTTTCGACCAAGTTGTTTCACTGGAGAAACACCATGAAACTTGCGCTTGTCAGTACGTTGACGATGACCGCTCTCCTGGCTGGCTGTTCGATTCCTACCGCACCTACCGCGGTGTCTTCACTGGACGGAGTCTTCACCGAACCGGTGGGCCGCAGCAACGCGACCCGCATCCCCAACGGCAGCCAGGTGTCGCTGGGCGTCGTGTACAGCCGCAACACCCAGGCCAACCGTGCCTATCTTCAGGACTACCAGGCCAACGCCGGCACCGGTTTCGGCCAGAGCCTGCTGGTACAACCGATTCACGATGCCTATGTCGCCACCTCGAAACCCGACCTGGCGGTGGACTGGGTCAAGGCCTCGCTGCAACGCCAGTTTGGTTCAGTGACGGTTTACCCGGACATGCAAAGCCTCAAGGCCGCTAAACCGGATGTGGTGGCCATCGTCGACAGCCGCAGCCAATTGATCACCTCACGCAGTTCGGATGTCGAGTCCAAAGTCAGCGCGGACTTCTATGATCGCAACTTCAACTACATCGGGACTGCACAAGGTCATGACGGCAAAGCGCTGAGTCCGGTATGGGCCGACTACAAGCGCAGCGAAGAGATCGTTGCCGATATCAACGAGCAACAGAATGTGCAGGTACGGGCATTGCAGAAGTTTGACCAGTCGCTCAACAGTATGATGACCCACCCGACAAACAACCTTTCGTCAACCGAAACCGCAACAAACCGCAAGACCTTCTGAGCGCACATTTATGGTGATCAGCCTTGTTCTTCAAACGACGGGGCTGACCACATCAATGTAATTGCAGGTTCACGAAATAGCGCTGCGAAAACACACGAAACAATTAACTACAGCGCGATCGATCTGACTGGCGATATTCTGGGCGTCCACCTAGGGAATGCAACACATTAAATAAAGGACTATTTATGAACACAGGTGAAAAACGCTCATTTATCGCACGCCTTACTTGCGGTGGCAGCCCCATTACTTTTCTTCAGGAATTCAAGCCACACAAGCTTTTCAATAGAGAACCGATACTGAAACAAATCCTTACAGCTCAAAGCGACTATCGTCCACCCGTATTCGTTCTTGACCCATCCACTAACAAAATGGTTCGCGTTGCGTATTCCATCCGAACCAAAAACACCGTGGTTGTACATTTCGAGTGCTACGACGACCATTACAATATGAAAATAGTCAGCAACCCTTATTATCAACAATACATCAGCAGAAACGACGAGGGTTGTCTGCTTGCCCTTCCGCCCGCTGGAGCGAACACCGCGTCATTCAACTTGCTGGATGCTGATCACAACATCATCACCCTCGATGATTTGAGCTCTGACACATCGACTGTTTACTTGAAAGCTCGCAATGCAGGAATAATCAGGAAACAAATAAACGGGGGCACGGACAGCTACACCCACCGCTACTCTACTTTTACTGACCGTGCAGGAGACATTGTGAAATTCCAGTTAAATATCCTCGAGAGGCATACAGTCTCACCGAGACTCTCGACACCTTATCCTTGATGTATCGACGTGTATTCAAACCAATCGCTACCTCTTGAACAAAAAAAAGCCCCGCATCTTTCAATGCGGGGCTTTTTCATTCAACGCCTGATCAGGCAGCTGGTTCCAGCTCGACGGCGACAGCGGCAGGCACTACCGATTGACCGCTCAACGCCAGGTCAAGCAGTTCGCGGTTGGCCACCGCGTACATGGCGTAGTCAGTGCCGCTGGCGGCACGGATTTCCACCAGCATGGCACGCCAGCGCTCGATCATGCTTTCGTTCTGCGCCATCCACAGGGAGAGCCGTGCTTCCACGTCCTGGGTGCCGTCGCCCTGTTGCAGGACCGAGATGGTGATCGCGCGTTGCTGCCAGTCGACGTCATCGCGGAACGCTTCACGGGCCAGGGCCTGCCAGTTGTTTTCAACCGGCAGAGCGCTGATCTGCGCCAGGTACCAGGTGATGTCCAGCGCGCTGCCCACGGCGAAGTACGCCTTGGCCACGTCCGCCGGGTCCTGGCCGGTCACGTCGGAGGCCTCGATGATCGGCAACAGGGTGTACAGGTGCGAGGTGCCAGCCACCATGCGCGCCAGCAGCTCCGGCACACCGGCTTCGACGTAGGCCTGGTAACGCGCCTGCCAGGTTTCGCGGATCGGGCCGATCAGCAGTTCGTCGAGCTTGAGGCCCAACTCCTTCAGATGCGGACCGAAGTGCGCGACGTCACGGGCAGCGTTCTGCTCGTTGCGACGGGCACGCAGGAACCAGCGCGTGGCGCGACGCCCCAGACGCATCAGCTCATCCATCAGCTCCAGTTGCACGTCGGCGGAGACCTGGTAGTCCAGGTTCTCGATCTGACGGAACCAGTGCGGGAGATGGAAAATGTCGCGAACGATCACATAAGCGCCGGCTACGTTCGCCGGGCTCATGCCGGTCGACTCTTTGAGTCGTTGAACGAAAGTGATGCCCATGTGGTTGACCAGATCGTTGGCGATCTGGGTGCTGACGATTTCGCGCTTCAGACGGTGACGACGCATGGCCGCGGAGAACTTGCTCACCAGCGTTGGCGGGAAAGCGGTTTCCATGTCGCGGGTCAGGTAGTCGTCGTCCGGCACCAGGGAGCCCAGCAATTGCTCCTTGAGGTCGATCTTGCTGTACGAGATCAGCACCGACAGCTCGGCACGGGTCAGGCCATGGCCTGCCGCGATGCGCTCGTTGATTGCATCTTCGGCCGGCAGGAACTCGATGGCGCGATCCAGCTTGCCACGGCCTTCCAGGTCGTTCATCAGGCGCTTGTATTCGGCAATCCGCGGCAAGGCGCGACGGGCTGCCAGGGACAGGGCCTGAGTCTGCTTGTAGTTGTTGCCCAGCACCAGACCACCGACTTCGTCGGTCATGCTCGCCAGCAACTGGTTACGTTGCTTGTCAGTCATGTCGCCGGCCTGAACCACTTCGTTCAGCAGGATCTTGATGTTCACTTCGTGGTCGGAACAGTCAACGCCGCCGGCGTTGTCGATGAAGTCGGTGTTGGAACCACCGCCATTGAGACCGAACTCGACGCGACCCAGTTGGGTCATGCCCAGGTTACCGCCCTCGCCCACGACTTTGCAGCGCAGTTCGTTGCCGTTCACGCGCAGTGCATCGTTGGCCTTGTCGCCGACATCGGTGTGGCTTTCAGTGCTGGCCTTGACGTAAGTACCGATACCGCCGTTCCACAGCAGATCCACCGGTGCCTTGAGCAAGGCGTTCAGCAGTTCGGTCGGGGTCAGCTTGTCGGCCGAGATGTCGAAGCGTTCCTGCATTTGCGGGGAAATCGCAATGCTTTTCGCGCTACGGGAGAAGATGCCGCCACCTTCGGACATCAGGCTGGTGTCGTAGTCCGACCAGGCTGAACGCGGCAGGTCGAACAGGCGCTGACGCTCGGCGAAGCTCGACGCCGGCTCAGGGTTCGGGTCGATGAAGATGTGCAGGTGGTTGAACGCTGCGACCAGTTGCAGCTTGTCGGACATCAGCAAGCCGTTACCGAACACGTCACCGGCCATGTCGCCGACACCCACCACAGTGATGTTGTCTTCCTGGACATTGATGCCGCGCTCGCGGAAGTGGCGCTGTACGCCGACCCACGCGCCCTTGGCGGTGATGCCCATCTTCTTGTGGTCGTAACCGGCCGAACCACCGGACGCAAACGCGTCACCCAGCCAGAAGCCGTACTCGATGGCGATGCCGTTGGCGATGTCGGAGAAGGTCGCAGTGCCCTTGTCCGCGGCCACTACCAGGTACGGGTCATCGTGGTCATGACGCACGACGTTGGCCGGTGGCACCAGGGCGCCGTCTTTCAGGTTGTCGGTGATGTCCAACAGGCCCGAAATGAAGATGCGGTAGCAAGCGATGCCCTCGGCCGCGATCTCGTCACGACTGCCGCCCAGTGGCAGGCGGCGCGGCAGGAAACCGCCCTTCGCACCCACCGGCACGATCACCGAGTTCTTCACTTGCTGGGCTTTTACCAGGCCCAGGACTTCGGTACGGAAGTCTTCTTCACGGTCGGACCAGCGCAGGCCGCCACGAGCCACGTTGCCGAAACGCAGGTGCACACCTTCGACGCGCGGCGAGTAAACGAAGATTTCGAACTTCGGTACCGGCTTCGGCAGTTCAGGGATCAAGTGCGGGTTGAACTTGAAGCTGAAGTACGACTTGTTATGGCCGTTGGCGTCGGTCTGGTAGAAGTTGGTGCGCAGGGTGGCCTTGATCAGGTCCAGGTAGCGACGCAGGATGCGGTCTTCGTTCAGTACCTGGACGTCGTCCAGGGCGCTGAGGATCGCGTGTTCCAGGCGTTGCTGCATGTCGTCCAGATCGTCGCCGGTCAGCTTGCGCGCCAGGTAGAAGCGAGTCTTGAACAACCGGGTCAACTCGCGAGCGATGTCGGTGTGGTTGTTCAGGGTGCTGGCGATGTAGCCCAGATCGAAGCCCAGACGAATCTGCTTCATGTAGCGGGCGTAGGCACGCAGCAGTGCAACGTCGCGCCATGGCAGACCGGCGGTCAGTACCAGACGGTTGAACGCGTCGTTCTCGGCTTCGCCACGCACGATGTGGACAAAGGCGTCCTGCAGCGTGTCGTTGAGTTGCTGGATGTCGAGCTCCAGGCCTTCGGCAGCGGTGAACGCGAAATCGTGAATCCAGAACTCGCGGCCACTGTTGTGGCGCAGGCGATACGGGAACTCACCCAGCACACGCAGGCCGAGGTTTTCCAGGATCGGCAGGACGTCGGACAGCGCCAGCGGGGTGTCAGCGTGGTACAGCTTGCAATGCAGCATGCGCTGGCCGGACACCTGGCCCAGCGGCTGATAGAAGCTCATCACCAGCGGATTTTTTTCGTTGAGGCTCAGCAGGTGCTGCATGTCGACCACAGCCGAGTGGGCTGCGAAACGCTCGCGGTAACCAGCCGGGAAGCCTTTCGGGAAATCGGCCAGCACGTTGGTGCCGTGGGCTTCACCGAAGCTTTCAACGGTCAGCGCGGCGTAGTCGTCCTGCCAGCTGCGGCAGGCCTGCACCACTTCTTTTTCCAGCAGCAGCGGGTCGATGTCGAGGCGGTTTTTCGGGTCGACGCGCAGGATCAGCTGCACGCGGGCCAGCACGGACTCGGAGAAGAAGGTCCAGAACTCGCAGTCCGAGGCTTTCAGGCGATCCATCAGCACTTGCTGGATCTTCTGGCGCACTTCGGTGGAATAGATGTCACGCGGCACGTAGGCCAGGCAGTAGCAGAAACGGCCGTACGGGTCTTTGCGCAGGAACACGCGAATCTTGTTGCGTTCCTGGATCTGCACGATCGACATCACGGTGCTGAACAGCTCGTCCACCGGGGTCTGGAACAGATCGTCGCGCGGCAGCACTTCGAGCACCTGTGCCAGTTCCTTGCCCAAGTGAGCCTTGGCCTGGAAGCCTGAACGGTGTTCGATTTCCTCGACCTTGCGGCGGATGTACGGGATCACCCGCACGCTCTCGCCATACACCGACGAGGTGTACAGGCCCATGAAACGGCATTCCTTGACGACCTTGCCGTCGGCGTCAACTTCACGGATCGACACGAAATCCGGGTAAGCCGGACGGTGGACACGGCTTGGGTGCGAAGCCTTGGCAAACGACAGCAGGGTCGGTTCGCGCAGGTAGTTCACGGCGTAGTCTTCGATGCGCAGGTCATCGTAGGTCAGGCCGGCACGCAGCAGCTTGGTCAGGCCGAGGAAGGAGTCCTTGTCGTAGACGATATGGCCGCCATCAGCTTCATCGCTGACCACGAACTCTTCATAACCGAGGAAGGTGAAGTGGTTGCCCACCAGCCATTCCAGGAAGCTCTTGATTTCGCTCTTCTCGTCGCCATCGACGGCGAACTGGCTGTTGTCCAGCTTGGTCAGGATTTCCTGGACCTTGGCCTTCATCGGCTCGAAATCGCCGACGGCCACACGGACTTCACCGAGCACCTGCTCCAGCTCTTTGCTCAGCACATTGAGCTCGGCGGTGTTGGCGCAGCGGTCGATTTCCAGGTACATCAGCGACTCTTGCAGAATGTCGTCGCCCTGGGAGCCTTTAGGCAGGATTTCCAGCAACTCGCCCTTGCTGCCACGACGAACGCTCAGCACGGTGGTTTGCAGGGTATGGATGCTATAGCCGCGGCGGTTCAGCTCGGTACGCACCGAGTCGACCAGGAAAGGCAAGTCGTGGTGCAGCACTTCGACCGCGGTGTGGGTCGACTGCCAGCCGTGGCGTTCGTAATCGGGGTTGTAGACGCGCACTTGCGGCTGCGCGTGATCAAAGCGCTCAAGCAAGCGCCATGCAGAAAGGGTGCAGCCAGCGAGGTCGGACAACCGACGCTGGGTCAGCTCGTCAAGGGAAATGATGCCGAAGAATTGTTCAGCGAACAGCGCCACTTGTGGCAGTGCCTGTTCACTGATGTGCTGCGCCAGTGCCGCTTGCAGTTGGTGCTGGAAGTCGGCTTTGCTGGCTGCGGTGAAGAACGCCATCTGTGGTACTCCGCTTGGGCTTGTTATTGATGGAAGCGTCGCGTGCAAAACCCCTGTTCGGGGCTACCCGTCACCCCGTTCCTGATTCTCGGGCAGAGGAAACAGGGTGACAGGTGGGTGAAGCTGGACGGGACACTCGGGTCACATTCACCTTCCGTGAATGGGCATCTGCAAAAACGACTGGACTGCGTGCAGCGCAATGTCTTTACGGGTGCTCATCCGTTGCGCAGCTTAACCAGTGCGGCAAGGCCCGTGCTTGCGATGCTGCGACATATTCGGTCAACGGTACGCAGTTCAAGGCATGCGCATCGAACAACACTAGCAGTCGCTCGAAAAATTTGGCGATTTTTGTCCGTCTTATGGCACGGATGTGCCAGAAATCCAGACCTGGGTTTATACAGTTCTTGGGCTGGCGAATTCTTAGGGAAATTCTGAAGAAGACTTCCTGATTTTGGCAAAATACCAGGACTCCACCCGCCGAGTTTTCCGATGAAACAGATGACCTTCGCTGACGCCGAGTACGCAGGCAAGCGTAAGCAGACCCGCAAAGAGTTGTTCTTGATCGAGATGGATCAGGTGGTGCCGTGGAACGGCTTGATCAAACTGATCGAGCCGTTCCACCCGAAGGGTGAAGGCGGTCGTCCGGCTTATCCGTTGATGACGATGCTGCGTGTACATTTGATGCAGAATTGGTTCGGTTACAGCGATCCAGCGATGGAGGAAGCGCTGTACGAGACCACCATCCTGCGGCAGTTCGCCGGGCTGAATCTGGAGCGTATTCCCGACGAAACCACCATCCTCAACTTCCGCCGACTGCTGGAGAAACACGAGCTAGCTGCCGGCATCCTGGCCGTGATCAATGGCTATTTGGGTGACCGAGGGTTGTCGTTGCGCCAAGGCACCATTGTCGATGCCACGCTGATCAATGCGCCCAGCTCGACCAAGAACAAGGACGGTAAACGCGATCCAGAAATGCACCAAACCAAGAAGGGCAACCAGTACTATTTCGGCATGAAAGCGCACATCGGTGTGGATGACGAGTCAGGTCTGGTGCACAGCGTGGTGGGCACAGCCGCCAACGTGGCGGATGTCACTCAGGTCGACAAACTGCTACACGGTGCGGAGAACGTGGTCTGCGCCGATGCCGGTTATACCGGCGTCGAGAAACGTACCGAGCATGATGGGCGCGAGGTGATCTGGCAGATCGCGGCACGCCGCAGTACTTACAAGAAGCTGGGTAAGCGTAGCGCTCTATACAAAGCCAAGCGCAAGATCGAGAAGGCCAAGGCCCAGGTACGCGCCAAAGTCGAGCACCCGTTTCGGGTGGTCAAGCGCCAGTTCGGTTTTGTGAAAACGCGCTTCCGTGGCCTGGCCAAAAACACCGCGCAACTGGTGACGCTATTCGCTCTGTCGAATCTGTGGATGGCACGCCGACATTTACTGACCAGTACAGGAGAGGTGCGCCTGTAATGTGGGAAATGACCGTTGCGAGGTGCTCGCGGCGGCTAAAAGCTCAGAAATAAGCGGATGATCTGATCGTTTTGGTCGATTCGCCGTTTTCAAAATCAGCGGAGGCTGAAGTCAGCCAGAAAAGCGTGACTACTTCAGACCTTCCTTAGCGGGAGCTGCATCAACATCCCACGACTCGACGACGATCCGAGTTGCATCGTTAAAATCATTTAGTTCGAAGATTTTGTTTGTGTTTTGTAGGTTGAAAGCTGACGGGATCGTAAACCACATCAAACAATTTAGATGGCTTGGATTCAGGGTTCTTATCGATTCTGAAATACTCGATACGGGCAGAGGTCTCACCGACTTTTAATTGATGAATCCGAGACGTGACCCCTCCCCCTAAAAACGTCCCCTTATAGGCTTTTACGGGGAGCCCTGAATAGTCAGAGAACAGTTGGCCGAATGGTGCTGCCGACGGATTCAGTTCATGTATAAACCCGTTGCCTGAATGACAGGTCAACAGGCGAGCACTATCAAACGACTCAAACTGAAAACCGGTACTTTTTATATGATCAGAAAGGCCTTTGGGACCTAAGAGGATGTTTTTCTCCTTCAGAACTCCTCCTATTTCTGCCCCGTGACCATAGATATTGAGCCTAGGGCCACCCTTGTATCTATCTACAAAAACAACCAACCCTTCGGAAATCCTTGTGAAATTTTTTACCGGCTTTACATGTTCACCGGATACAAACGATAGATATCGGGCTTTAACTTTAGTGAATGCAGTCGCGACCGCTGAAAAAAAATGCCCCGTAGAATCGTTCCTATTAACCGGATCTCCTGCGCAATACGCATACGCATTCAACCCGCCTTTATCAAAAGGGCTTAAATTATCTGGACTGTTAAATCGCATCAGTACAGGGTTAAAAGATCGATAGCCATTTCCCAACAAATAATGCCCGGTCACTGGATCCAGTTTTTGACCATTGAAACCCAATAAACTGAGCAATCCATTTGCGGAGGAGCGATGACCGTAGGGCGAGTAGGCGGTGGTTTGCTGTAAGCTCGCTTGAAGCGCATTAAAGACAGAGCGCTGCAGATCGGTGGCCAGTAACGTGCTAGAGATGTCACTGCTCTGACGTTGTTGCTGCGCCAACAGTTGATCGCCGTGCTGAACAATCGAAAGTCGCTCACTCCCTTCTATTTCGGTGACCAGACGGCTGTCGCAGTAGAAGCGCTGACACTCTGGATTATTCAGTTCAACATGACTGGCCAAGCGATCCAGTGCGTCGTATCGATAATGGATCAAATGCGTTTTCCACGTATTGGACATGGCGAGCCTCCGAAACCGGGATCAGCAAACGCCCACTACTGTCGATCGTTGTGACGAAAACAACAACTAGCAGAACTGCTAGGTTTAACTCAGTCCAGCAAAATTTCGTCGAGACTGGCAAAATCACGTTTCGCCCGCCAACTCCGCTCCCAGCGCCAGGACTTCTCATATGCAAATGACCACCGCCCTCTTGATCGTCAACCCTTGCGACGACGAAGAAGACAACATGGCCATGCTCTGCTGCCATAGCGACCAGGGCGAAATGTTCCTGATGAGCCGCTACCCGGATGAAGACGAGCTGGAAATCACCCTCGACGGCGAACCCTCGACCCTGGACGGTGTGAAAGTCACCCTGAGCCCTTCCCTGCTGAAGATCGAAATTGCGGCGGCGGATGCCGATGCGCTGAATGGGGATGATGTGCTGGAGATCACTTTTGATCCGGACATGGTGGATCTGGCCGAAGTGGAAGAAACCTTGCAGAACATTCTGAAAGGCACTGGCACCTTTATCAGCCAGATTTGAGATGGTTGATCGGCCCTCATCGCGAGCAGGCTCACTCCTACAATTGATCGTCGTACCCCGTCAATGTAGGAGCGAGCCTGCTCGCGATGGGGCCAGCAAAGCTACCCAATCACACCCCCGCTATAAAAAACCGCCAATTGCCCCAATCATTTCCCGCACTTTGCGCAAAATGCCGTTAGTCGGCGGCGCCCGCGATGGATTAAAGTAACGCCCCCAGCCCTGGCGTATTTCAAACGTTCTCGGCCACCCTTTTGCAGGAACAGTCATCGATGGAACATCGTGAAGCGCTGCTGGCGCTGCGAACCTTTCTTTCAACGCAGATTCTCGGCCAGGAAAAACTCATCGAGCGGTTGCTCATCGCCCTGCTCGCCGACGGCCACATGCTGGTCGAGGGGGCTCCTGGCCTGGCCAAGACCAAGGCCATCAAAGAACTTGCCGAAGGCATCGAGGCCCAGTTCCACCGCATCCAGTTCACCCCCGACCTGTTGCCGGCCGACATTACCGGTACGGAAATCTACCGCCCGGAAACCGGCAGTTTCGTGTTCCAGCAAGGTCCGATCTTCCACAACCTGGTACTGGCGGACGAAATCAACCGCGCCCCGGCCAAGGTCCAGTCGGCCTTGCTCGAAGCCATGGGCGAGCGGCAAGTCAGTGTCGGGCGCAGCACCTATGAGCTGTCGCCGCTGTTCCTGGTGATGGCCACGCAAAACCCCATCGAGCAGGAAGGTACCTATCCGCTGCCGGAAGCCCAACTCGACCGGTTCCTGATGCACGTGAAAATCGGCTTTCCCGATGCCACCGTTGAGCGCCGGATTCTGCAGCAAGCCCGTGGAGAAGCCCTGAACGGTGAAACGAAGCCTGAGCGTCGGGTGACTCAACAGACGATATTTGTCGCACGCAAGGAAATCCTCGGTCTGTACATGGCCGACGCCGTGGAGGAATACCTGGTGCAACTGGTCATGGCCACCCGCACCCCGGCCAAGTTCGATCCGGAGATGGCCGAGTGGATCGCCTACGGCGCCAGCCCGCGTGGCTCGATTGCCTTGGACCGCTGCGCCCGCGCCCACGCCTGGCTGGCCGGGCGTGATTTCGTCAGCCCGGAAGATATCCAGGCCGTGCTGTTCGACGTGCTGCGCCATCGCATCATTCTTTCCTTTGAAGCCGAAGCCGCTGGCATCGATCAGGACCGTGTGGTCCAGCGGATTCTCGACGTCGTAGCCGTCGCTTGACCCTGATGAACGCCAGCCTGCCGCCCGAACCGGGCATCCGTGTCAGCCTCGCCGACCTGATCGAGATGCGCCATCGCGTGCGCGAAGTACAGCTGTTTTCCACGCCGAGCCAACGCAGCCCGCTGATCGGCCTGCACCATTCCAAATTGCGCGGGCGTGGCGTCGACTTCGATCAGGTGCGGGTCTATCAGGCCGGCGACGATGTGCGCACCATTGACTGGCGTGTCACCGCGCGCACCCAGGAGCCTCACACCAAGCTGTTCCACGAAGAACGTGAGCGGCCGATTTTCATCATGGTCGAACAAAGCCGCCGGCTGTTTTTCGGCTCGGGCCTGATGTTCAAGTCGGTGCTCGCCGCCCAGGCCGCGAGCCTGATCGGTTGGGCGGCCCTGGGGCACAACGACCGGGTCGGCGGCCTGGTGTATGGCGACAATGTGCACTACGAAATCAAGCCTCGGCGCAGCAAGCAAAGCCTGCTGCAGTTACTCAACCGGCTGGTGCGGGTCAACCAGTCGCTGACCACCGAAGGCGAGCCGGACCGCGACGCCTTTGGCATTGCCTTGCGCCGAGCGCGGGAAGTGTCACGTCCGGGCAGCCTTGTCATTGTGATTTGCGATGAACGCGCGCTATCGGAAAGCGCCGAGCAACAGTTGAGCCTGTTGTCGCGCCATTGCGACCTGTTGCTGCTGCCGGTGTCCGATCCGCTGGATCATGCCCTGCCCGCTGCTGGCCTTTTACGTTTCGCCGAGCGTGGAGCGAAATTGGAACTCGATACGCTGAATTTCGACCTGCGCCAGGCTTACCGGGCCCAGGCCGAGGCACGCATCGCGCGCTGGGAGTTGCTCGCGCAGAAACTGCGGGTGCTGATGATGCCGTTGAGCACCCAGAGCGAGATGGTAGAGCAATTGCGCGAATACCTGAACCCACAGAAACCGGGGAAAGGTCGATGAGCGGCATTGATCAACTGCAACCACTGATATCTCCGCCACCGGTGGAATTCTGGCCTCCGGCACCGGGCTGGTGGTTGCTGGTTCTGTTGGTGCCACTGATCGGTTTGGGCCTGTGGAAGCTGCGGCGCTTCATTCCACGCAAACGCCCCGTGGTACGTGCGGAACAGCCGCTTGACCCGGTGCGACTGGCCGCACTGGCCGAATTGGCAATGATGCCCAAACCCTACGACGGCGCGCCGGCCGGTGCCTGGCTGCAGCAACTCAACGGCTTGCTCAAGCGCCTGTGCCGCAACCATTACCCCTACAGCCAGAGCCATACCCTCAACGGTCGCAAGTGGCTGGCGTTCCTCGACAACCGCTGTCCGGCCGCCGGGCTGACCCGCTGGATGGTGCTGGTCGAAGGCGCCTACAAACCCGAATGCAAACTCGACGACAAGGCCATCGCCGGCCTGACCCAGGCCGTCGACACATGGATTCGCAAGCATGTTTGAGTTCGCCTGGCCGTGGATTTTTGCCCTTCTGCCGCTGCCGTGGCTGATGCGCATCGTATTGCCGGTGGCCGACAGTGGTGAACCGGCACTCAAGGTCAGTTTCCTCAGCGATCTGGAAGGCCTCGCCGGGCGTCGCGCCCGGGCCAACCTGCCGGCATGGCGCCAGCAGGCACCCTTCATACTGCTATGGCTGTTGCTGCTGGTCGCGGCGGCGCGCCCGCAGTGGCTCGGCGAACCCTTGCCGATTGCCGCCAGTGGCCGCGACTTGCTGGTGGCGGTGGACGTTTCCGGCTCCATGGACTTCCCTGACATGCAGTGGCAGGACGAAGATGTCAGCCGGCTGGCGTTGGTCCAGCACCTGCTCGGCGATTTCCTCGAAAGCCGCGAAGGTGACCGGGTCGGCCTGATCCTGTTCGGTAGCCAGGCCTACCTGCAAGCCCCGCTGACCTTCGACCGCCACACCGTGCGCGTCTGGCTCGACGAAGCGCGCATCGGTATTGCCGGCAAAAACACCGCCATCGGCGATGCCATCGGCCTGGCCCTCAAGCGCCTGCGCTTGCGTCCGGCAACAAGCCGCGTGCTGATTCTGGTCACCGACGGCGCCAACAATGGCGGTGAGATCGACCCGCTCACCGCTGCACGGCTGGCGGCCAAGGAAGGCGTGAAAATCTACCCGATCGGCATCGGCGCCGATCCGGAGCAAAGTGGCACGGTCGGCTTTCTCGGCCTCAATCCGAGCCTGGACCTCGACGAACCGTCCCTCAAAGCCATCGCCGAAGCCACCGGCGGCCAATATTTCCGCGCCCACGATGGCAAGGAACTGCAATCGATCAAGGACACCCTTGACCAACTGGAGCCCGTGGCCCAGCAACCGACGCAGGCCCGCCCGGTCCAAGCGCTGTACCACTGGCCACTAGCCCTGGCGCTGTGGTTGAGCATGCTGCTGCTGGCCCCCGTACTCTGGCCGGACAACCCGTTGCAGCGTCTGTTTACCAAGGATCTGTTTTTGCAAACGCAATTGCTGCCCGACTGGCGCCAGCGCCTCAAACGCCTGCGTCTGCGGAGACGCCGATGAGCGCGCTGTGGCCTTACTGGTTCCGCCCCTGGTGGCTGTTGTTGCTGCCGGTGCTTGGCTGGCTGCTCTGGCAACTCTGGCACCGCAAGAAGCGCGCCGGGCGCTGGCAGATGATCCTGCCTCCAGCCTTTCATACGGCACTGCTCAGCGGTGGCAGTGGTCGCGACAGTAAATTGCCCTGGATCGCCCTCGGCCTCGCTTGGCTGTTGACCGTGCTCGCCCTGCTGGGACCGAGCTGGCAGCGTGTCGAGCAGACCAGTCAAAAGCCCGCCGACCCGCTGGTGGTGATACTTGAGCTGACCCCGGAAATGCTCGCCACCGACGTCACGCCCAACCGACTGGAACAGGCACGACGCAAGCTGCTTGATCTGCTGCAGATTCGCAGCGACGCGCAAACCGCCATCGTCGTCTACGCCGGCAGTGCCCACACGCTGGTACCGCTATCAGATGATCTTTCCACCAGCCGCAATCTGTTGGATGCACTGAAACCGTCGTTGATGCCAGAGGCCGGTCACCGCGCCGATCTGGCGGTGCTCAAGGCCCTGGCGTTGCTCGAACAGGCTGCTTTGGGCGACGGCCGGATCCTGCTGATCGGTTCGTCCCTGACCGACCAGGAGCGGCTTGGCATCCGTCGCGCGCTGAGCGGCAAATCGACTCAATTCCTGATGCTCGGCATCGGCACCGCCGAAGGCTCGCCCATCACCCAGGAAGACGGCAGCTTCCTCAAGGATGAACAAGGCGCCATTCTCGTGCCGCGCCTCGACGAGCCTGGTTTGAAAAGTTTTGCCAACGACCTGGATGGCCGCTATCGCCAGGCGCGCCTGGACGATAGCGACCTGCACGCCCTTGGCCTGCTCGACGGTCCACGCAACTTGCGCAACGACGGTCAGACCTTGCGCCTGGACACCTGGGCCGATCAGGGTTACTGGCTGCTGCTGCCACTGTTGCTGCTCGCGGCCTGCGCGGGACGTCGCGGTTGGCTGCTATGCCTGCCGCTGCTATTGGCGCTGCCTCAACCGAGCTACGCCTTCGACCTCGCAGACCTATGGCTGCGCCCTGATCAACAAGGCGTGCATTTACTCAAGCAGAAGCGCCCTGCGGAGGCCTCCCGACGCTTCGAAAACCACCAGTGGCAAGGCGTGGCGCTCTATGAGGCCGGCGACTACGCAGGCGCCGCCGAGCGGTTTGCCGAAGGCGACGACGCCCACGCCCACTACAATCGAGGCAATGCCCTGGCAAAAAGCGGTGAGCTGGAGGCAGCCCTGGACGCTTACGAACAGGCTCTGGAACGTCAACCGGATTTGCGTCCGGCACTGACCAACAAAGCGCTGGTCGAACGTCTGCTCAAGGAGAAAAATACGCCACCCGCTCCCGAGCCAGACGAAGCCGACAACGCCCGGCCCGAAACCGAATCCCAGGAGCCACCGCCCGGTGCCGCCGCCCAGCCCTCGAGCAGCGGCGAACCGAAAACCGAAGGGCAACCGCCTCGCCCGGGTGAGGAACAATCGCCCACCACACGGCCGAAACCGGGGACCAACGAGGTACCAGGCAGCGAACTGGGTGACGAACAACACACCACACCGCCCTTGCGCCCGGCCACCGACAGCATCGAAGGTGAACAGCGCCAGGCACTGGAGCAGTGGCTGCGGCAGATCCCGGATGACCCCGGTGAACTGCTCAGGCGCAAATTCTGGTACGAACAGCAACAACATCAGGATCAGGAAGAAACTCGATGACCCGCTTCACCGTATTATTGCTCGCGCTGCTGCATGGCCTGTTGTTCTGCACGGTTCAGGCACAGGCAGCAGAACTGGTCGCCAGTGTTGATCGCAGTCGCCTGAGCTCGGGCGAGACGGTCGAGCTCACCCTGGAATCCAGCGATGTCACTCAGTTCGGCAAACCTGACCTGACAGCGCTGGAGCCCTTGTTCGAAGTGCGCGGCACACGCCAGGTCAACCAGTTGAACACCCTGAGCGGTGAAAACCAGGCCACCACCCGCTGGATCGTCACCCTTCTGCCCCGGCAAAACGGCAGCGTGGTGATTCCGTCACTGCAACTGGGCGAACTGCAGAGCCAGCCGATCACCCTGCAAGTGGTCGAGAGCGAAACACCGGACAACCCGAACAAGCGGGCCGCAGTGTTCATTGATGCCAGCCTCGATCAAACCAGCGTGTACGTACAGGCTCAGGCGGTCCTGACCCTGCGCATCTACCATTCGGTGTCGCTGTACGACGACAGCAGCCTGCCACCCTTGCAGATACCTGACACACGCATCGAACAATTGGGCGACTCACGCACCTACGAAAAGGACATCGACGGCCTGCGCCATGGCGTGATCGAAATGCGCTACGCGATCTACCCGCAACACAGCGGCGAACTGATCATTCCGGCGCAGGTCTTCAACGCCGCGCTGGTCGACCCGCAACCCGTACAGAACGCCGCCCAGGGGCCGAAAGCCGGCAAGCTGATGCGCGTCACCTCGGCCGAACTGCTGTTGACGGTCAAGGCCAAGCCCATCACTTATCCAGCCGATGCCCCCTGGCTGCCTGCACGCAGCCTGACCCTGAGCGAAAGCTGGAACCCGGAGCCGGATCACTCCCAGGTCGGCGATTCACTGACCCGCAGCCTGACGGTGAACGCCGAAGGCTTGTCCAGCACTCAACTGCCACCGCTGCCCGGCACCGATGTCGGCGGCCTGCGTCGCTACCCGGATCAACCGGTACTCGGTAACCAGAACAGCGAACGCGGCCTGGTCGGCAGCCGTGAAGACCGCGAAGCCCTGGTGCCGACACGGACCGGCGCCATCGAATTGCCTACTGTCGACGTGATCTGGTGGAACACCTTCGAGGACCATCTGGAACACAGCAGCCTGCCCGCTCGCACGCTGCACGTGGCGGCCAATCAGAGCCTGGTGGTCGACACCCCGTCCGGTGCACCGATCGATGCCAATGCCGATAGCGAAGCACTCTGGCGCTGGAAGATCAGCACCCTGATCCTCGCCTGCACCACCCTGCTCGGCTTCGGCCTCTGGTGGCGTGGCCGCTGGCAACCGGCGGTGGCGCGTGTCGCTCAAACCGGCCCCAGCCCGCGCACCGTGCTCGACGACCTCAAGCGCGCCTGCCAGGCCAACGACTCCCACGCCACCCGCCAGGCCCTCGACGCCTGGGCCCGCCAGCAGCCGGAGACCCTGGCCGACATGGCCGCCCGCTTCGTGCCACTGTCCAACGCTCTCGACGGCCTGAACGGCGCGCTGTACAGCGAAACCGGCCAGTACTGGCAAGGTGACGAGTTGTGGCGGGCGATCAAGGCGATCCCGATGGCTGAACGGGTGCAGGACCCGGTTGGTGACAGTGGGCTGCCGCCGCTTTATCCCAAGTAAACACCGACCTAGAGACAAAGATGCATTTGTGGCGAGGGGGCTTGCCCCCGTTGGGCCGCGAAGCGGTCCCCTAATTCCTTCAGGCATACCGAGCTGTCAGGATTTACGGCCGCTTCGCAACCGAACGGGGGCAAGCCCCCTCGCCACAGGCAAGCTCCCTCGCCACAAAACATTCCATCGCGCGATCGGCCATTTAAACCAGTAAACTCTCTCCCCTTTCGCCGCCTTCATTTTTCCCGCGGCCATTACCTATTTCGTAGCGGAGTCCGCCTTGCGCTTGTTTCACACCTCCGACTGGCACCTCGGGCAGAACCTGCACGGCCAGGATCGCGATTTCGAACACGGCTGTTTTCTCGACTGGCTGTTGCGCCAGTTGAAACTGGATCAACCGGATGTGCTGTTGATCGCCGGCGATATCTTCGACACGGTCAATCCGCCGGTCAAAGCCCAGGAACGCCTCTACGACTTCATCGTCAGCGCCCACGAACAGCAGCCGTTGCTGACCATCGTGATGATCGCCGGCAACCACGATTCCGGCTCGCGGATCGAACTGCCCGCGCCCTTGATGCGCCGTTTGCGCACCCATGCCCTCGGTCGTGTGTTGTGGCTGGATGACGGGCAACTGGATGCCGAGCGCCTGTTGCTGCCCTTGCCGGATGCCAGTGGTGAAATCGCCGGCTGGTGCCTGGCGCTGCCATTCCTGCGCCCGGCGGAAGTCACCGGCGCGCACTTGGGTGACAACTACTTGCGCGGGATTGGTCAGGTGCACGAGTGGCTGATCGAAGCGGCCAACGCCAAGCGCCAGCCGGGCCAGGCGCTGATCGCCATCAGCCACGCACACATGGCCGGCGGTTCGGTGTCGGAAGACTCCGAGCGCAGCCTGATCATCGGCAACGCCGAAGCCCTGCCCGCCAGCCTGTTCGGGCCGAGCATCAGCTACGTCGCCCTCGGCCACTTGCACAAGCCGCAGAAGGTCAACGGCGAGGAACGCATCCGCTACAGCGGCTCGCCGATTCCGCTGTCGTTCTCCGAGATCAGCTATCAGCACCAGATTCTCGACATCAAGCTCGACGGCGAGACCCTGGTCAGCGTCGAGCCGAAACTGATCCCCCGCGCGGTCAACCTGCAACGCATCGGCCCGGCGCCATTGAGCGAGATTCTGCTGCAACTGGCGGACCTGCCGAACATCGACCTGTTGGCCGACATCCAGCGCCAGCCATGGCTGGAGGTACGGGTGCGCCTCGACGAACCGCAGCCCGACCTGCGCAATCAAGTGGAAACCGCCCTGCAAGGCAAGGCCGTGCGCCTGGTGCGCATCGCCGCCGAATACGCCGGCAACGGCGGCCGTGAGGGTGCCGACGAAGGCAGCACGCTGATCGAACTGGACCAGCTCACGCCTCAGGAACTGTTCAGCCGCGCCTGGCAGGACAACTACGGCAGCGAGGTCGACGAGCAGACCCTCAAGGACTTTGCCGAGCTGTTGCAGGATGTGCAGATGGAGAGCGAACAGCCATGAAAATCCTCGCGATCCGCCTGAAAAACCTCGCCTCGCTGGCCGGGCCGTTTGAAATCGACTTCACCGCTGAACCCCTGGCCAGTGCCGGACTGTTCGCCATCACCGGGCCCACCGGCGCCGGCAAAAGCACCTTGCTCGATGCCCTGTGCCTGGCGCTGTTTGGCGCCGTACCGCGCCTGAACAACACCGGCCGCGACGCCAAGGTACCGGATGCCGACGGCGAAATCGCTACCGGCGACCCGCGGACCCTGCTGCGTCGCGGCACGGGTGAAGGCTACGCGGAGGTGGATTTCGTCGGTGTCGACGGTCGCCGCTACCGCGCCCGTTGGGAAGCCAATCGCGCCCGGGACAAGGCCGCCGGCAAGCTGCAGGCCAGCCGCCAGAGCTTGCGTGACATCGATCAGGATCAATTGCTCGCCAGCCAGAAAGGCGAATACAAGACTCAGCTCGAAGCCGCGCTGGGGCTGAATTTCGAACAGTTCACCCGCGCGGTGATGTTGGCGCAAAGCGAGTTCAGCGCATTCCTCAAGGCCGATGACAACGACCGCAGCGAACTGCTGGAAAAACTCACCGACACGGCGCTCTACACCCGCCTCGGTCGTCGCGCCTTCGACAAGACCAAAGAGGCTCGCGAGGCGCACAAGCTGCTGCAGGATCAGGCCAGCGGTGTGACGCCGCTGTCACCCGAAGCCCGCGCGGAACTGGATGAGCGCTTCAACCAGGCGCAGCAGCAACTCAAGACCCAACAAGCGCAGCTCAAACAGCTTGAACTGCAGGACACCTGGCTCAAGGACCTGCGTCGCTTGCAGGACGAACATCTGGCCGCCAGCGAACAACTGCAATCGGCACAGACCCACTGGGAGGCCTTGGCCAGTGAGCGCTTGAGGCTCACCCGCCTCGAACAGCTGGCCCCACAACGGCACCAGTTCGCTCGTAAGGCCGAGGTCGATGCGCTGCTGACACCCCTGGCGGCGCAAATTGCCTTGCACACGCAGCAGCATGGCGAACTCGGTGAGCGTCAGACGCAGCTTGAGCAACAGCTCGGCAGCGCCCGGATCGCCTTGAGCGAAACCCAACAACGGCAAGCCGACAGCACGCCGTTGCTGCGTCAGGCCTTCGAAGCACAAAGCACCCTCGCCCGCCTGGCCAAGGACACCGCCCTCAGCGCCGAAGCCAGGCAACAGGCGCAACAGGCCTGCACCCAGGGCCAGGGCACGATTCAGACCTTGCTCGATCAGCAAGCCCGTGGCGCCGGGGACTTACAGCGCATCGCCAGCGGGCTGGAGCAAAGCACGCATCTGGCACCGTTAAGCGATGCCTGGAATGCCTACCGTGATCGCCTGCAACAGTTGATGTTGATCGGCAACCGGTTGAATCAGGGCCAGGCCGAACTGGCCAGCCTCGAACAAAACGCCGCGAACACTGAACAAGCGCTCACCGCGCAGAAGCAACAACTTGAAGTGCTGTTCAAGGAGGCCGGCGCCGAACCGGATGCCGTCGCCGAGCAGATCGGCATCCTGGGCAGCCTGTTGCAGGACAACCGCAAGCAACTGCGCGCCGTCGAAGACCTTGCACGCCTGTGGGCCAGCCAGCAGGACCTGGACAAGCGCAGCGCCGAGCTGCAACAACGCCAGCTCACCGCGCAGCAGGAACGTGAACGTTTGACCCAGGACGGGGTCAAGGCCAAGGCTGATCTGAGCGTTGCCGAACAGACCCTCAACGTCACGCGCGAACTGCTGGAGCGTCAGCGTCTGGCGCGCAGTGCCAGTGTCGAAGAGCTGCGTGCGCAGTTGCAGGACGATCAGCCTTGCCCAGTCTGCGGCAGTAACGAGCATCCCTATCATCAGCCGGAAGCCCTGCTGCAGAGCCTCGGTCGCTTTGATGAAAGCGAACAGGCCAACGCGCAGAAGGCCGTCGACCTGCTCAAGGAAAAACTCACTGATCTGCGTGCCGAGGTCGGCGGGCTGATCGCCCAGCAAAAGGAACTGCTGCAACAGCAAGAGCAACTGGCAACCCAGCAAAAGGCCCTCGCCCCAAGTCTGGAAGCGCATCCGCTGGCGACCCAACTGCTGAACCAGGATGCCGCCAAACGCGATGCCTGGCTCATCCAACAAAACAGCCAGCTTAACCAGAGCATCAGCCAGGACGAGCAACGGCAGAGCGCGCTGCTCACCCTGCAACAGGATGCCGCGCGCCTGACCCAGCAACTGCGCCATGCTGAAACCGCGCACCAGCAAGCAGCCCAGCACCTGAGCAATCAACAGCGCGAACTGGGCAACGACCGCCAGCGCCTGGACGAAGAACTCAGCGCATTCGCCAACCTGCTGCCGGCCGAAACCCTGCAAGCACTGCGCGTCGAACCGGCCGCGACCTTCATGCATCTCGACCGGCAGATCGTCGAGCGCCTGGCGCAACTCGAGCAACAAAAGGAAGAACTGGCCGAGCAGCAACAGCGCCAGCAAAACCTGGAGAAAGAACAGGATCGCCAGCACAGCCGCGTGCAGCAATTGCACGCCGCCGAACAGCAGTTCACCGGTCTGGCCGAGCAGCAACAGGCGAGCCAGTACACGCTCGGGCAATTACTCGGCGAACACAGCAGCGCCGAGCATTGGCAGCAGCAACTGGAACAGGCCGTGGAACAGGCGCGCAGCGCCGAAACCAGCACCGCGCAGTCGCTGCAAAGCGTCCTCACGCAGTCTGTGCAAATCGCCGCCGAGCTCAAGGCACAGCAGGAACGCCTGCACGCACTGGAAGGCGAAGAACGTGAGCTCGCCGGCAAGATCGGCGACTGGCGTGCCCGTCATCCCGAACTGGACGACGGTGGCCTCGAAGTCCTGCTGCGCGTCGACGACACTCAGGTCAGCGAACTGCGCCAGCGCTTGCAGCACAGCGAAAAAGCCATCGAACAGGCCAGCGTCCTGGTGCAGGAGCGCAACAAACACCTGCTCAATCATCAGGCTCAACAAAACGGCAACCTTGACGTCGAGCAGTTGGCCAGTGCACTGGTCGACCTGCAAAACCTCGCCGCCACCAGCGAGCAACACTGCGCCGAACTGCGCGCCGAACAGGCCGAGGACCAGCGCCGACAGAACGCCAATCAGGCCCTGGCGCAGCAGATTGCCGATGCCTATAGCGAGTACCAACGCTGGGCACGCCTGAACGCGTTGATCGGCTCCGCCACCGGCGACACCTTCCGCAAGATCGCCCAGGCCTATAACCTCGACCTGCTGGTGCATCACGCCAACGTGCAACTGCGCCAACTGGTGCGCCGCTATCGCCTCAAGCGCGGCGGCAGCATGCTCGGCTTACTGGTGATGGACACCGAAATGGGCGACGAACTGCGCTCGGTGCATTCGCTGTCCGGTGGCGAGACCTTCCTGGTCTCGCTGGCGCTGGCCCTCGGCCTGGCGTCGATGGCGTCGAGCACGTTGAAAATCGAGTCGTTGTTCATCGACGAAGGCTTCGGCAGCCTCGATCCGGAATCCCTGCAACTGGCCATGGACGCACTCGACGGATTGCAGGCCCAGGGCCGCAAGGTCGCGGTGATTTCCCACGTACAGGAAATGCATGAACGGATTCCGGTGCAGATTCAGGTCCAGCGCCAGGGCAACGGCCTGAGCACCCTGGAGGTGAAATGAACACCCTGTATTCCTTCCGCCGCTGCCCGTACGCCATGCGCGCACGCATGGCCCTGCGCTACTCGGGCGTGGCCGTGGACATTGTCGAAGTCAGCCTGAAGGCCAAGCCCGCCGAAATGCTCGCGCTATCGGGCAAAGGCACGGTGCCGGTGCTGAGCGCCGATGGCCGGGTGATCGACGAAAGCCTCGACATCATGCGCTGGGCCCTGGCACAGAACGACCCGCAGGACTGGCTGCTCAAGGACGATCCTGTGGCAGCGGCGCAAATCGCCCCGTTGATCGAACACAACGATCAGGTGTTCAAGGTGCATTTGAATCGCTACAAATACGCCGAACGTTATCCCGAGCAGCCGATGGAGGTTTATCGCACCGAGGGCGAGGTGTTTTTGCAAAGGCTGGAGGCGTTGCTGGAGGGACGCGACTACTTGCTCGCCGATCATCCAAGCCTGGCCGATGTGGCGCTGATGCCCTTCGTACGCCAGTTCGCCCATGTAAACCGCGAATGGTTTGCGCAGACGCCGTATCGGCGGTTGCAGGGCTGGTTGCAGCGTTTTTTGGAGTCGGACTTGTTTACGGGCGTGATGCGCAAGTAAGAACACCGTCACTGTGGCGAGGGAGCTTGCTCCCGCTGGGCTGCGAAGCGGCCCCAAATCCTGTGCACTCAACTCTTCAGGTAAACCACATCAACCGGTTGACGACTGCTGCGCAGCCGAGCGGGAGCAAGCTCCCTCGCCACAGAAGAACCCGTTAGCTGTGGGTTTACGCCAACACCTCACACATCCCGATCGCCGAGCAATCCACCTGGAACGACCCGAAAACCACGCCTTCATTCCTGATCGGCGGATTGCCGGCCAGCATGCCTTGGGCATTGGCGTTTTCGATGCTGCGGGCAATGTTGTGATTGGCTTCGATGGCCCGTGCCACCGAGCCCGCCGAGCCCTGGCCGATTCCCAACAGGGAAGATCCGTTGGTCATGAACGCCAGGAAGGCGATGACCCAGAGTCTGTGCCCTTTCATGCGCCGACAACTCCTGCGAGTTCTGCCTGATCAACGCTCGCGTTTTGCCCACGGTGTTCAAACTGGATGCCGGGATGAGCGACCTGGATCGGTGCTTCGAAGGTGGATTGCGACTGGGCTGAAAGGCTGACCACCAGCACCATGGCAAGGTAAAGACCGATCGCCACATAGGCGCCGTGTTTGGCAGAAGTGAGAATTGCGCTGGCCATGATGTTCTCCGCAGGCATGTTTCAATGCCCACAGAATCGATCAAAAAAGCCTGGATAACCACTCAGGGTTATCCATAGTGACCATCAGCCTCGTTGATCATTAAGCCAGACTATTTCAGCCTTCAATAAAACTTATCAAGCGCTCGCGCGCAGCCTCCGGCTCACCCGGAACAGGGTCGGCCGCCGACAGAATGGGGGTGGAATAGAGAAACAGTAGAACCAATGCCAGACGCGTCACCATGCTGCCGATCCTTGCCGTGAGGAGGAGTCAAAAAATCAGCGTCAATTTAAACACATGGCAATGTGATATCAAGCGCGACATTGATGGCAAAGTGACGCTGTCGCAAATGCGTTATGCAGGAGCGACATCACTCTGATCGTTTTCAACACCCGTGTTTCAACATAAGGGTCTTCGATCATCAGTGACTTCGCTCCTGCATAAAGGCAGGGCTGAACGTTCAGGCTTGGGTTTTGTGATCCAGCGCGGCGTAGAAGTTGGCGCTCTGTTGCAGGTACTTCTGGGTGTAGCTCTGGGTGTGGGCTTTTTTGTCGCTGATTTCAACGTTGGCACTGGCTGGCAGCGCAACGGTGGCAGAAATGGCGGAAGCGGCAATGACAGAGAAGATGTTGAAGTTCATGGCGGTATTCCTCGGATTCAGTTGGCTTGCTTGCCCGGTGGGGCCGTGAAGCAAACTTAACCCTCGAGGGTTCGTGCCTTGAAATGCTTTGTAGCAGTACCAGATATCAGCGTCATTAATAAAAGCAGGCAGGCCCCATCAACCGGGGCCTGCGGCTTATTGACGCAGCAAAAACCTGAGGTCGCTCGGGGCGTCCATCGGCAGTTTTTGCACGGTCTTGCCCAGCAGACCGGTCCTGGCGTCGCGTTCGACGACGACAATCTGGTTGCTTTTCTGGTTGGCGATCAACAGGAATTTGCCGCTCGGATCGAGGCTGAATTCCCGCGGATGATCGCCCTCCACCGCCCGCCGTTGCAGCTCACTGAGGTGGCCGGTCACCGGATCGATGGCAAACACCAACAGTTGATTGGCCGTGCCACGGTTGCTGACGTAGAGGAACTTGCCGTCAGCCGAGGCATGCAACGCCGCCGCAGCCTTGTCCGGGACCGGTTGCCCAGCCGCCAGATCGACCATCTGCGTCTGTTCGAGTTGGCCGTCGTGGTAATCGAACACCGCCACTTGCGCGCTCATTTCCATGGTCAGCCAGGCATGTTTGCCATCGGCGCTGAACAGCAGGTGGCGCGGCCCGCTGCCCGGCGGCAGTTGCACGAACGCCGGGGTGGCCGGGGTCAACGGCAGTTCTGGATTGGCCTTGGGGTCGAAGCGGTAGGCAAACACCTTGTCGGCGCCCAGGTCATTGACGAACACGTACTTGCCGTCCGGCGATGGGATGGTCGAATGCACGTGGGCCGAGGCCTGGCGCTCGGGATTGACCCGGCTCGCCGGGTGGCTGCTCATCTGTACCACCGGTTTGAGCTTGCCATCGGCCGCCACCGGCAATACCGCGAGGGTGCCGCCCGGGTCTTCGGCCACCGAATAATTGCTGACAAACAAATGGCTGCCATCGGTGCTGAGACTGGAATGGGTCGGCTCGTTGCCCAGGCTTTGCACCTGGCTGAGCAGGTTCAGCGCATGGGTCTTGGGATCGATCGCAAAACTGCTGACGCGCCCTACCGGATCGGCCTGGCCCGGGCCGTTTTCGTTGACCACGAACAGGTGTCGCTGATCCTTCGACAGGGTCAGCCACGACGGGTTTTCGCTCTTGATCACTTGCAGGGGGCTGGCATCGATCTGCCCGGTGCGGCTGTCGAAAGCCAGGCGGTAGATGCCCTGGCTTTGACCGGCGGTGTAGGAGCCCACCAGCAGTTGATAGTCATCGGCGGATGCGACCTGGACGCCCATGGCACCGATGCTGCCGGCCATCAACAGTGGCCAGAGGTTACGCATCGTCCTGGTCGTCATCTTCGTTGTCACCGCTGACGACATCGGCCAGGCACACCAAACGGTGTTCACCCGAGTCACCGGTGATCAACCAGCTTTGCAGCATGGTGTCGAAGGTTGCAGCCTGGATCTGTGCCGGGGTGAACTCCCAGTGTTTGGCCGCACGGCCATCCATGCATTCAACGTGCAGGTTATCAAACTCGTCGAGGGCGAATTCGAAGGCATGCAGCCCGTCGATTTCGACCATTCCGCAGTGTTCGAGGGCATTGAGCAAGGTGTCGGTTGGGGCAGTCATGGCAATCAGTCTTTAAATGAGAAAAACGCAATGATAGCTCATTGTGTCCCGATCCAATGTAGGACCGAGCCTGCTCGCGATAGCGGTATTCCTGTCGATGTAGATGTTGACGGGTAGTCCGCATTCGCGAGCAGGCTCGCTCCCACAGGGATTGTGCTTGTCTGCTACAGCGCCTCGCGGGACGACTGCCCATCCACCAGTCGCTGGATGCGCAGCGGATTGCCGTTCTTCAGCGCATCCGGCAGCAGGCTGTCCGGGTAGTTCTGGAAGCACACCGGGCGCAGGAAACGATCGATGGCCAGTGTGCCCACCGACGTACCGCGCGCATCGGACGTTGCCGGGTAAGGCCCGCCGTGGACCATCGAATCGCAGACTTCCACACCGGTCGGATAGCCATTGAGCAGGATGCGTCCGACCTTCTGTTCCAGCAACGCCGTCAGCCCGACGAACTGCTCGAAGTCTTCCGGCTCGCCAATGACGGTGGCGGTCAGCTGACCGTGCAGGCCGTTCAAGGCTGCCATCAGTTGCACAGGATCCGCCACTTCAACCACCACCGTGGTCGGGCCGAACACTTCCTCTTGCAACACTTCATCGCCATCGAGCAGCAGGCTGACATCGGCCTTGAACAACTGTGGCTGTGCCTGCTTGCCCTGCTGCGGATTGCCGGCCAGATGCTCAATCCCCGGATGCGCGAGGAGCTTTTGCACGCCCTGGCCATAGCTGCTCAGGGTTCCGGCATTGAGCATGGTTTGCGCCGGCTGATCACCCATCATCCCGGCCACTTGCTGCACAAAGGCACTGAATGACGCTGAGCGAATGCCAATCACCAGGCCCGGATTGGTGCAGAACTGGCCGCAGCCCTGAACCACCGATGCCGTGAGGTCCCGGGCGACCGTGTCGGCCCGCGCCTGCAACGCCTGGGGCAACACGATCACCGGGTTGATGCTGGACATCTCGGCGAACACCGGAATCGGTTGCGCACGGGCTGCCGCCATGTCGCACAAGGCACGACCGCCCTTGAGCGAACCGGTGAAGCCCACGGCCTGAATTGCCGGATGCTTGACCAGTGCCTCGCCGACGCCACCACCGTAGATCATGTTGAACACGCCCGCCGGCATCCCGGTTTTCTCGGCGGCACGGATAATTGCATCCGCCACCCATTCAGCCGTGGCCATGTGACCGCTGTGGGCCTTGAACACCACCGGGCACCCGGCGGCCAGCGCCGAGGCGGTATCGCCGCCGGCGGTGGAGAACGCCAGCGGAAAGTTGCTGGCACCGAACACGGCCACAGGTCCCAGGCCGATACGGTATTGACGCAGGTCCGGACGCGGCAGCAGCTGACGCTCCGGCAATGCCCGGTCGATCCGTGCGCCGTAGAAATCACCGCGACGCAGGACTTTGGCAAACAGGCGCATCTGCCCGCTGGTACGTCCACGCTCGCCTTGGATTCGGCCTGCGGGCAACGCCGTTTCGCGACAGACCACAGCGACAAAATCATCACCGAGGGCATCCAGTTCATCGGCAATGGCCTCGAGAAACTGCGCCCGCCGCTCCGCACTCAAGCTGCGGAAGGCCGGATACGCGGCCGCCGCCGCGTTGGCCGCCGCATCGACTTCCTGCGGGGTCGCCTGATAAAAATCGTCGGGCAAGGCCTCGCCCGTCGTCGCATCGACACTCTGCAACTTGACGCTGCCGGCGGCGCTGCGTTGGCCGCCGATGTAGTTGTGTCCAAGAATCCGGGTCATGGGTAACTCCTCAAAGTGTGCCGACGGTGCCGGGTTCGAAAGCCGCTGCGACGGGTGCGATGCCGTTGATCAATGGCGCGCCGAATTCAGCCTGGGTGATCTCGAACACGTCACCCGGTTGCGTGCGAATGCCGTCGGCAAAGGACAGGGTCGCCGTGCCGAAGAAGTGAATGTGCACGTCCCCCGGGCGCAGGAACTGGCTGTACTTGAAATGATGGAATTCGAGGTTGGCGAGGCTGTGGCACATGTTCGCCTCGCCACTGAGAAACTCGTTCTGCCACAGCACTTCGCCGTCGCGCAGGATGCGGCTGGTGCCCGCCAGATGCTGCGGCAGTTCGCCGACCCGCAGCTCCGGACCATAGCTGCAGCTGCGCAGTTTCGAGTGGGCCAGGTACAGGTAGTTCTTGCGCTCCATGACGTGGTCGGAGAACTCGTTGCCCACGGCAAAACCCAGGCGATACGGCTTGCCGTCGTGACCGATCACGTACAGGCCGGCGATCTCCGGCTCTTCACCGGCATCTTCGGCAAACGGCGGCAGGGGAAACGGCTGGCCGGGCCGGACGACGATGCTGCCATCGCCTTTATAGAACCATTCCGGCTGCACACCGGCTTCATCTGCCACCGGTTTACCGCCCTCCACACCCCACTTGAAGATGCGCATGGTGTCGGTCATCGCGGTTTCGTCGCCACTTTGCTGGTGCATCTTGTCCCGGGCCGACGCACTGCCCAGATGGGTCAGGCCCGTGCCGCTGACCAGCATGTGCGCCGGGTCCGCGTGGTCCAGCGGCGGCAGGATGCGTCGCTGCGTAAGCAGTTCGGTATAGTCGTGGCTGATGCCCAGCCCCAGGCTTTGTACCTGTTGCTCAAGGCTTGCGCCCGCCTCGATCGCCGCCAATGCCAGATCGCGAACGGTGCGCGCATCCTGCACTTCACGGACCAGCCCTGCCTCGACCACACCGACACGGCGTTCGCCGTTACTCAATTCGAACTGAACCAAACGCATGAATTTTCTCCTATTCCTTCAAAACACCGCAGATCCCTGTAGGAGTGAGCCTGCTCGCGATAGCGATGTATCAGTCACCGACAACATTGGATGTGCCGACGCTATCGCGAGCAGGCTCACTCCTACATTGGATTAGCGTGCACTTGCTGCAAATTGATCGGCTGGCAGGACGTGTTTGCGTTCCAGCAGGCGATAGACGACGCCAGTCAGAATCAGCCCGAACACCATCACCCCCGACAGGAAGTACAGGCCCGAAGCCAGATTGCCGGTGTATTCCTTGAGTGCACCGATCACGAATGGGCCAAGGTAGCCGCCGAGGTTGCCCACCGAGTTGATCAAGGCGATCCCCGCCGCCGCACTGGCGCCGGCGAAGAAGCGGCCCGGCAAGGTCCAGAACACCGCCGTGCAGGAGAACAATGCGAACGCCACCAGGCACAGCGCCGCCAGTTGCAGCACCGGCACCGACAGCCAGGCGCTGAGGAACAGGCCAATCGCACCCAGCACGTAAAGCACGGCGAGGTGGCCGTAGCGGTCGTTCAAGCGGTCGGAACTGCGCGGAATGATCAGCAGGCCGATGATCCCGAAGATGTACGGCACCGCGGAAACGAAACCGGTCACCAGGTCGCTGCCACCGAACTGCTTGATCAGGGTCGGCAGCCACAAGCCCAGGCCATAGATACTCAGGGTTACCGGCAGGTAGAACAGCGCCAGCAGCAGGACACGCTTGTCCTTGAGGGCGTGCAACGGGTTGCCGTGACGGGTCTGGCCGTAGGCATCCAGATCCTTTTTCAGCTCTCCGCTCAGCCAGTCCTTTTCCGCCTGGTCCATCCACTTCACTTGCTGCGGGCCGTCCGGCAGGTAGCGCAGCACCGGCCATGTCAGCAGGATCGCCGGGCAGCCAATGACGATGAACAGCCACTGCCAGCCGTGCAGGCCCAACACGCCGTCCATGCCCAACAAGCCACCGGACACCGGGCCGGTGATCATCATTGCGATGGGTTGCGACAGGATGAACAACCCGAGGATCTTGCCGCGATGGCGCACCGGGAACCATTGGGTGATGTAGTACAGAACGCCCGGGAAGAACCCGGCTTCGGCGGCGCCGAGCAGAAAGCGCATCACATAGAAGCTGTTCGGCCCCTGGACGAACGCCATGCCGATGGTGATGGCGCCCCAGGTGATCATGATCCGCGCGAACCAGCGGCGTGCGCCGAAGCGGTCGAGCATCAGGTTGCTGGGGATTTCCAGCAGGAAGTAGCCGATGAAGAACAGCCCGGCGCCAAGACCGTAGGCGGCATCGCCCAGGCCGATGTCTGCGCCCATGTGCAATTTGGCGAAGCCCACCGCGGAGCGGTCCACATAGGCGATCAGGTACAGCAGGATCAGGAAGGGAATCAGTTTCAGCGTGATGCGACGGATAAGCCGCAGTTCCTGGCTCATGAGATCGGTCTCCGATTGTTGTTGTTATAGAACCTCGGGGGACGCCTCTCGCGAAAAATTCGCCAGGGCCATTCCTCCGTTTGAGCGGACTATATAGTAATACTATTTACTCAACAACACTTCCAAAGCGCTCAATTTACGCCTATGTTACGCCTCACCTCGAACAATATAGTCATACAATAAGAGAACCGATCATGTCTGATAAGAAACCCACCCTGCGCTCCGCCCAATGGTTTGGCACGGCCGACAAGAACGGCTTCATGTACCGCAGCTGGATGAAGAATCAGGGCATCGCCGACCACCAGTTCCATGGCAAGCCGATCATCGGCATCTGCAACACCTGGTCGGAACTGACCCCGTGCAACGCGCATTTCCGCCAGATTGCCGAGCATGTCAAACGCGGGGTGATCGAGGCCGGCGGTTTTCCGGTGGAGTTTCCGGTGTTCTCCAACGGCGAATCGAACCTGCGCCCTACCGCCATGCTCACCCGCAACCTGGCGAGCATGGACGTCGAAGAAGCCATTCGCGGTAACCCGATTGACGGCGTGGTGCTGCTGACCGGTTGCGACAAAACCACCCCGGCCTTGCTGATGGGCGCCGCCAGTTGCGACGTGCCGGCCATCGTCGTCACCGGCGGGCCGATGCTCAACGGCAAGCACAAGGGCAAGGACATCGGCTCCGGCACGGTGGTCTGGCAGCTCAGCGAACAGGTCAAGGCCGGCACCATCAGCATCGACGATTTCCTCGCGGCCGAGGGCGGCATGTCCCGCTCGGCCGGCACCTGCAACACCATGGGCACCGCCTCGACCATGGCCTGCATGGCCGAAGCACTGGGCACTTCCCTGCCCCACAACGCGGCGATCCCGGCCGTGGATGCACGCCGCTATGTGCTGGCGCACATGTCCGGCATGCGTGCCGTGGAGATGGTGCGTGAAGACTTGAAGCTGTCGAAGATCCTGACCAAGGAAGCCTTCGAAAACGCCATTCGCGTCAATGCCGCTATCGGCGGTTCGACCAACGCCGTGATCCACCTGAAAGCCATCGCCGGGCGCATTGGCGTCGAGTTGGACCTGGATGACTGGACCCGTATCGGTCGCGGCATGCCGACCATCGTCGACCTGCAACCGTCCGGGCGCTTCCTGATGGAAGAGTTCTATTACGCCGGTGGCTTGCCGGCCGTGCTGCGTCGCCTCGGTGAAGCCAACCTGATCCCGAACCCGAATGCCTTGACCGTCAACGGCAAGTCCATCGGCGAGAACACCAGGGACGCGCCGATCTATGGCGAGGACGAAGTGATCCGCACCCTCGACAACCCGATCCGGGCCGACGGCGGCATCTGTGTATTGCGCGGCAACCTGGCACCGCTGGGCGCCGTGCTCAAGCCGTCCGCCGCCACGCCCGAACTGATGCAGCATCGCGGCCGCGCGGTGGTGTTCGAGAACTTCGACATGTACAAGGCGCGGATCAACGACCCGGAACTGGACGTGGATGCCGACTCGATCCTGGTGATGAAGAACTGCGGGCCGAAGGGTTATCCGGGCATGGCCGAAGTGGGCAACATGGGCCTGCCGGCCAAGCTGCTGGCCCAGGGTGTGACCGACATGGTGCGCATTTCCGATGCGCGCATGAGTGGCACCGCGTACGGCACGGTTGTCCTGCACGTCGCCCCGGAAGCCGCTGCCGGCGGACCGCTGGCCGCAGTGAAAGAAGGCGACTGGATCGAACTCGATTGCGCCAGCGGCCGTTTGCACCTGGATATTCCGGACGCCGAACTGGCCGCGCGCATGGCTGACCTGCAACCGCCGCAGAACCTGATCGTCGGTGGGTATCGCCAGCTGTACATCGACCATGTGCTGCAAGCGGACCAGGGTTGCGACTTCGACTTCCTGGTCGGTTGCCGCGGGGCTGAAGTGCCGCGTCACTCCCACTGACACCACCCTCGTGAAGGTGTGAATCAACTACTGTGGCGAGGGAGCTTGCTCCCGCTGGGCTGCGAAGCGGCCCCAAAACCGGAACATGCGCTTTTCCAGAAATACCGCATTCACCGATTTTTCGACTGCTGCGCAGCCGAGCGGGAGCAAGCTCCCTCGCCACAAAATACTCACTGATTTTGAGGCCTGATGCATCCCGCCGCGCCTGCTATCATGCGCGACACCTATTCGCACAGGACCGCGTCGCTCCCCATGGATTACCGCAAACCCTCCGACCGCAAAAGCATGCACTCGCGCATCGTCCAGGAACTGGGCATGCAGATCGTCTCGGGACGTTTCCTGCCGGACGACAAACTGCCCGCCGAAGCGCTGTTGTGCGAAGAATATGCGGTCAGCCGGCCGGTGCTGCGTGAAGCCACCCGGGTCTTGGTCGCCAAGGGCCTGGTGTATTCCCGCCCACGGGTCGGCACCGTGGTCAAGCCGCGCAAGGACTGGCACATGCTCGATCCGGACGTGCTGCACTGGTTGATGCAGAGTAGTCCGCAGAATCAGTTCTTTGACCTGCTGACCAGCGTACGCAGCATCATCGAACCGGCCGCTGCCGCCCTCGCCGCGCAATTCGCCACGGAGGCGGACATTGCCTCCATCGGTGAGGCCTACCAGCGCATGGAAGCCGCGCCGACGCCAGAGGCTCTGTTGCAGCCAGACCTGGACTTCCACAGTCGCATCGCCGATGCCACGCACAACGACCTGCTGGCCAACCTGTGCAACATGCTCTCGGTGGCCATTGCCGAAGCCTTGAAGCATTCCAACCAGCGGCCGAACCTGCATGAACTGGCGCTGCCCCGGCACAAGGCAATCCTGACCGCCATCGAAAACCGCGATGCCCTCGGCGCGCGGCATGCGACGCTGGTGCAACTGGACGATGCCCGCAGCGCACTGAATGTCGTACTCGGCTCCGAGCTTCCCTGAGAGATATTTCGGCCGGTCACCAGGCAACACACTATTCGAGTACTCCGGTGGTAGCCGGATACCGCACTCGCCCGCGACAAACTCGCCATTCTGGCAGCGAAACGACACTTCTTTCGCTACAGAACGGTATCCGAAATGCAGAATCAATCCACCGTCCCGCCGGACGAGACTCAGGAACAACCCACACGCCCCGCTACCAGCGACGCTCCCACTCAAGCAGTCGCCCGTCGATTCGCCAGCCGACCGACGTTGCGCCAGGTCGCCGGACAAATGCTTCACGCCAGTATCCTGGAGCACTACCCGCCTCTGGCCCTGGATCTGGATGTCACCCGGCTCGCCATTCCCAACCGGACGGGAGGATGGGACCTCAAGCTATTGATCGACGTGGCCCTGGACTACCTGGGCAACAACACATCGCTGAATCTCACGGCAGAAATTGACGGACGCGTACACTTCCTCACCAACCGCGCGCCTTCGCGTCTGACCTACGAAGCGCAAGGGCCAAAGCGTCCCGACATGGGCGTTATCCAGGAAAAAATCCAGTCATTGGCGTTGACCCTGGGCACCCGGTTTCAGGATGCCTTGACGGCCTACTGGAACCAGGCGCCCGACACCAGGGTCAGCCATTGGCAATGGCTGGGTGACCTGCTGGCAAGCGGTCTGAACAGTGCGGCGAGCCTTCTTCCCGCCGCTCAACAAGATGACAGGGCCGCACTTTACGAACTGGCTCGATATCCCGACCGTCGTGAGCGCCTGGCCATCCCCCACCCTGACGGTTTTGTGCATGCCTATTGCCTGGAAACCTGTTTGATACGCAACGGCGAAAGCACGTCCTTCACCTCGCCGGACCTGCTCGTGGTGCAAGAAAGCAGGGTCTTTTTGTACCGTGTTTCAGGTCGTCTGGAGTCGTACCCGAGCATGGAGGCGTTCAATCAGGCATGGGGCCGTGAGGTGGAGCGCCAGTTCATCGCCGACAAAGTCGTCATCAAGCGTTCCGAGCCCGATGGCAATATCTTCGATACACAGGCCGCGCTGCTGCTGGAGCGCCAGTTGGAGAACCTGGACGCCATCCGGCTTCCCGCCGACCAGGGGGTTCGCGCACTGGAAGAACGCTTCGCGGCCAGTACCGACCCGACCCCTTACTTCAGCCATGCTCCGGCACCTGGCCAGCAATCTGTCGAAAAAATACGCGCGACCCTGCCCCAACGGCTCAAGGACGCCAGCGACAGCGAGCGTACCGAATATCGTCAATTGCTGGTCGAGCAGGCGCAGTTGCAACGACAGACAGGCGGCAAGTCCTTCCTCGACGGCATCGAAAACCTGCATGATTTCACCAACAACGCCTTGCGTGACCAGATGCGACTGGACCATCCAGATTCCGATTGCGAACCTGGCGATCTGCTGCTCGATTTTCATGTGGCGGCCGGTGATCTGGGCAGCGGTTTCATCACCCGCGTCCCCATGACGCTGACTGAACTGGCCATCCACAACCTCAGCGCCACGCCCTCGGGCAGCATGACCATCACGGACAAGACCGGCAAAGCCGTCCCGTCCTGGCTGAGCGCCGACTACATCCTGGGTGAAAAAGGTCTGTTCAGCAGCACCGAAGGGCTGATCAGCCGGGTGAACATCGGCGAACGTTACCCGCATACCCTCAAAACCCTGCTGCTCGAAGACAACAGCGAATCGCAACGTCGCGAAATCCGGTTTGGCCAGGCGCTCAAAGCACACCTGCCGCTTCAGGCGCTGGAACACACGATCCGCGGCGAGCACGGACTGAGCTTCGAGGGATACCGATATGTAAAGGCCGTCTTGCACCCCCATGCACCCGAGCGCGTCGTCGATGGTCAGGACATCGTCGTCCGCGCGCTTGCCTTTACCCGCAAGGCCGGCGCGACCGCCGATGTCGTCGACAACATGTTCATCATTGAGCCGCGCGACACCGACATCGGCCCGCACATCCTGTATCGGCCCGTGTACCAGGACGCCTTGCAGCAATTCTCCAGCCGTGAAGCATTGCTCAACGCCGTTGCACAAGTCGGCCCCCTGCAAGACAGTGTACTGAGTTGGCTGCCGGACAGGGCCCGGCCGATCTACAGCAATGACGGATTCAACAGCCCCCACATCCTTCGTTTCGGCCCGGGAGACGAAACCGTCCGTTGGGAAAAACCGGAGCCCGCACAGTTGGCTCAGGGCTCCAGCACCGATGAAGAACCTGGTTCGCTGGTACAGGCGCAGGCCACCGGGAATCTGATGCAGTACCTCTACGCCAGCAACGCACGGGCGCTCATTGACCTGGCTGACAGAGAGTCGGTTTCCAACGCTGAAAACCGCTGGGCCATCGTGCGCGAGGGCGGCTGGTTGCTGTTCAACGCCTTGCTCCTGCCAGTGCTTCGTGGCCCGGCGATGCTGGCCGGCTGGATGCTGCAGCTGGCCGTCGCCCTGAAAAGCGATGTGACGGCGCTGCACAGCAATGACCCGACCGCCAGGGAACTGGCCTGGGTCGATCTGCTGCTCAATGTCGGATTGATCCTGTTGCATGTATCGTCCCGACCCCATCCGCCCGGGCTTTCGACACCAGCACCCCGGCCGGCAGAGCAGCCAGCGCGCCTCGCCCGCCTGCGTCGTCCCCCCCAGGATGTCGCTCCTGCGACCGCCGTCATCGAGCAAGGTGTGGTCGGCTTGCCCGCAGAACCGCCGGCCTCTGACCACACCCGGATCGATTTCATTCACTCCACCGCCAGGGATTCCTCAAGCCAGCGCCTGTTGAATGCATTGCTCGAGCTCAAGGTCGCCTGGCCCGTCCAGGTGCCCGCCCCCGTTGAAATCGGCATGTTCAAGGGGCTGTACCGTATCGACCATCAATGGCATGCCTCGCTGGGCGGATTGTTGTTCAAGGTCAGTATCGTTCCAGGGTTCGGCGACGTTTACATCATTCACCCCGAAAAGCCGCTCCATCCCGGCTTCAAGCTCAAGACCGACGGACAAGGCAGATGGTCGCTGGACACGGGCCTGAAGCTGCAGGGCGGTGGTCCCAAGAATCGACTCAAAGCCAAACTGGCGGAATTAGACAAGAAACGTGAGCAAGCCACCGTCGAGGTCAACCGAATCGGTGGCACCGTATCGACGCTGGCAAGACAGGCAAAGGAAATGGACCGGCAACTGGAAGCCGCAAGAATCGCGTACGACAGCGCCGACAACGAACTGCAAACCGCCCGCATACGGCTTCGCGCATCGCCCGAGGATCAGGCCCTCCAGGGCGACCATCGGCTCAAGGCCATTGATCGATCCCGCAGCCGACTGGATTTCCAGGTATTGCAGGAAAGAGATCAGGTCATTGTCGATCAGTTGATCCAGGCCCGTCGCGATTTGATCCAGGCCTATCGACAACTCAAGGACGTTGACGTGCGCTTCGAATACGAGGCAAAAGCGATCGGCGAGTACACCGCGATCCTGTCCTCCTACGGACTGAGGATCTATCGGCTGGCGACCCTCTACCTGGCCAGCTTCGTTTCCGAGCAAGGCGAGTCGCTGATCGAGTTGCAACACAACAGCAATGACATCGAAACCGCCCAGCGCATGTACGACCTTCTGGAAAACCTTTTTGCCGCCTCCGAGCGACATACCCAGGCAATCATCACGCAGGATGGGGTTCTGACAGAGCTTGCGCAGGACTTCAAGACCGGGCCGGCACAACGCCTGAAATACCTCAAAAGCCATCCTGACCGAAGGTTTTCCAACCGAGTCACCGCCTTCCTCGAGTCGCTCGACGTACTCAATATCTTGAGCATCGACACCACCGTCGAGGCGAAAACCCCGCAGGAGCAGTACTTTCTCAAGGTTCATGAAGACCGTCTGGGCGCCATGTCAGCGCTCGAAGACTCCCATCTGGAGCTGCTGAGCACGGATGGTTTTACCTCCCAGGAGCGCAAGGACGTCCTGATCAACCTGATCAGGCACTACAAAAGACGCCTGCAGATCAACACTTCACTGCTGGAGCTTGAGTCGCCGTTGATCCGACCCCGCTATATGGCGCTGCTGATGGAGCGTCTGGAGATCGTAAGGGACAATGCCGAGAGCGAACTGGCCGATCTGCTGCGCGAGGACGAATTTCTGCCGGTATTGCCCGCCCCCCTCAAACCCGTCAAAGCACCGTCGAAGACCAAACGGGTGTTCAAGTCACGGGATAACGGCGCCCTGGTGGGAGAGCTGGAACCGGCGAGCACTGGCATGCCGTTTCCGACAATCGTCACCCGAAACCCGGTCACCCTCCAGGTCAGTGGACGGTTCATGGAGCACCCCAATGAGGGGTGGGTCGAAATTGTCGAAGCCGCGCCGGTGCGGCCCGTGCACGCCGCGCAACCGCGTACTGTTGCCGCGCTACGCACGGAGGGGCAGCGACTGATCGACGAAATCCCCGCCATTGAGCGTTCAATCGAATTTCAGAAAAGAAAGCTCAGTGATCCGCAACGGCGGGATGAACTCAACCCCCGCGACTGGAGCGATATGCTGGAACACCAGGCCGAACGGATCGAAACGCTGGCCAGCGAACTGGAGCACGCCCAGCCAGGCAATCCGCAAATCAGCAACGAGCTTGAATCATTGCGCAACACCGCCAGCGAAACCCGGCTCAAAGGCCAGCAACATTGCATCGAGGGATACAAGGCCCAACGACCCCGACAGGAAAGCATCGAGTACCTTCGCGATCGCCAGGCGGTGGACATCGGGCTGGTACAGGCACTCAAGCGGACGGCCGCCAAAGACTATTTGACGGAATTCGCCATTCGGGAGAAAAACTCGGAGACGGTGCTGTGGTACGCGCATTTCCACTACGCCCAGGCGAACAGCGCGCCCTCGACCTACACCATCGCCCACCTCAAACGCCCCGAACATCGCTTCATGACCCTCAAGGATCTGATTGCCCAAGCCGGGCCGGACAACAAGGTGATCATCCGCGACCTCTACAGCCCCATTACCCCACCACGGGATCAAAGGCTGTTCCTGGACCTGCTGCCTGTTCGTTAGTCGAGTCGACAGCTGCGAATTACGCCGCCAGAAACGTCGAAAGCCGCGCCTTTTCAGGTCGCGGCTTTCGGTGTCAGAGCAACGAAACGGTCAGTGGGCGAACAACGAGTTGCCCTTCTGCCCCGCCAGTTTCTCCGGTTTGATCAGGAACCGCGCCAGTGCCGGCAACAGCCACAGCGCACCGAACATGTTCCACAGCAGCATGAAGGTCAGCATCAGGCCCATGTCGGCCTGGAACTTGATGGCCGAGAAGATCCAGGTGCACACGCCGATGGCCAGGCACAGTCCGGTGAACAACACCGCCTTGCCGGTGGACTTCAGCGTCTGGTAGTACGCCTCTTGCAGCGGCAGCCCGGCACGCAGGAAGCTTTCCAAGCGGCTGTAGATGTAGATGCCGTAGTCCACGCCGATACCCACCCCGAGCGCAACGACCGGCAGGGTCGCGACCTTCACGCCGATGCCCATGAAGGCCATCAGGGCATTGCCGAGTACCGAGGTCAGCACCAGCGGCAGCACGATGCACAAGGTCGCCGCCCACGAACGGAAGGTGATCAAGCACATGACCGCCACACAGATGTACACCAGGATCAGGATGGTCAGTTCGGACTTCTTGATCACCTCGTTGGTGGCTGCCTCGATCCCGGCGTTACCGGCAGCGAGGATGAACTCCAGGCCTTCCTTGTTGTTTTCCTTGGCGAATTCCTGCACCGCATGCACCGCGCGATCCAGGGTCTCGGCCTTGTGATCGTTGAGGAACACCAGCACCGGCGCCAGGGAGCAGCTGTTGTTGTACAGGCCGTCAGCGCGGGCAATAGAGTTGTTCAGCACGTCAGGGTTACGCGACAGGGTTTCCCATTTCAGGTTGCCCTCGTTCATGCCCTTGATCATTTGCTTGGACACGGTCACCAGGGAAATCGCCGACTGCACGCCCTCGGTGTTCTGCATCTTCCACATCAGCTCGTCGATCGGCGCCATGGCTTCGTAGCGCGAGCAGCCTTCGGACTTGGTCTTGACCATCACCACCAATACGTCGGAGCTGGTGGAGTAGTTGTTGATGATGAAGTTGTTGTCCTTGTTGTAGCGCGAGTCCGGACGCAGCTCCGGGGCACCCTGGTCGAGGTCGCCGATTTTCAGGTTCTGGCTGTACCACAGGCCGCCGCCAAAGGCGATCAGCGCCAGCAGAACGGAAACCGGGGCCACTTTCGCACTGGCGAAGTTCGACAGCAGGCGCCAGAACGGGTGTTCGCGCACCGCATCTTTCTTGCTGCGGTCGACGGCACGCTTGCTGATGCCGACATAGGAAATCGCCACCGGCAGCAGGATCAGGTTGGTGAACACGATCACCGCCACGCCGATGGACGCGCCGATGGCCAGCTCACGGATCACACCGATATCGATGATCAGCAGCGTGATGAAACCCACCGCATCCGCGAGGATCGCGATCATCCCCGGCAGGAACAATTGACGGAAGGTGCGACGCGCTGCCGTCAGGGCGTTGTCCGCCTCGCTCGATTGCAGGGCGATCCCGTTGATCTTTTGCACGCCGTGGGAAATACCGATGGCGAAGATCAGGAACGGCACCAGCATCGAATAGGGGTCGAGCCCGAAGCCGAAGAAGTGCATCAGGCCCAGTTGCCAGACCACCGCCACCAGCGTCGTGCTCAACACGGCGACGGTACTGCGCAGGCAGTTGGTGAACCACAGCAGGAGGATCAGGGTGATGACGAAGGCGATGCCGAAGAACATCACCACCATCACCAGGCCATCGATCAGGTCACCGACTTTCTTGGCGAAACCGACGATGTGGATCTTCACGTTCGGGTTCTGCGCTTCGAACTTGGTGCGGATCTTGTCCTCAAGCTCGTGGGAGAACTGGCGATAGTCCAGCGCCAGCAGCTTGCCCTGGTCCTGCGGGTCCGGGTAGGACTCCAGCAACGGAATGTCGACGATGCTCGACTTGAAGTCGTTGGACACCAACCGCCCGACCTGACCGGACTTGAGTACGTTGTTGCGCAGCAAGTCGAGGCTGGCCTGGGAGCCGTTGTAGCTCTGCGGAATCACTTCGCCGCCGGCGAAGCCCTCTTCGGTCACTTCGGTCCAGCGAACGCTCGGGCTCCACAGCGACTTGAGGCCGGAACGGTCGACACCGGAGATGTAGAACACCTCGTCGTTGATCTGACGCAGGGTCTCCATGTACTCCTTGGAGAAGATGTCGCCATCGGTGGCTTCCACCGAGATCCGCACGGTGTTGCCCAGGTTCGCTAGATCGTTGCGGTGCTCCATCATCTTCTGGATGAAGGGGTGCTCCAGCGGGATCATTTTTTCGAAGCTGGTGGACGGACGGATCAGCGTCGCCTGCCAGAACAGGAAAATACTGACCAGCAGACAGATCGTGATCACTGCCGGGCGGTTGTTGAAGATCAGGCGCTCGAGGAACGTCGCCTTGTCCTGGTGATGAGTACTCAAGGAAGTCATAGCTCCGCCTTCTTATTATTAACCCGGCTCATTTGCCCGACTCGGTGCCGTTCGGCGAAGTGACGCGAACGCCGCCCTGCCCGGCCAGAACCAGATTGCCATTGCCTGCCGCCGTCACTGCCGAGACCGAAATACGGTCCGGACGGTTGACCACCTTGAAGGTTTCGCCATTGTCGCTGCTGCGAATCACCGAGCCGCCGTTGCCGACGATCACGATGGAACCGTCATCGAGCAGCGTGCCGCCGGACAGCCCGAACTCCAGGTCGCCACGTTCAGCCTTGAGCTCGACCTGGTCCCAGGTGGTGCCGAAATCCGTGGAACGGTAAAGGTTGCCGCGCAGTCCGTAGGCCAGCAGCGTATTGGGCTGCGCCGTGCCGATCACGCCGAACAGCGAGCCTTCGTACGGACCTTCGAGCTTCTCCCAGGTCTGGCCCCAGTCCGCGGAGCGGAACATGCTGCCCTGCTCGCCGACGATGAACAGCCCGGCGTCCTTGACCGCGGCAATCGCGTTCAGGTGGTACTGGTCTTCGTTGTCCAGGCGGTCGCTGGCGTCTTCCCAATGCTTGCCACCGTCGGTGGTTTCCATCAGCGAGCCGTAAGCGCCCACGGCAAAGCCGCTGTCGACGTCCTTGAACCAGACATCGAGCAGCGGCGATTCGCGTTTCAGATCTTCGAATTGCTTGGTCCAGGTCGCGCCGCCGTCCTCGCTGGCGAGGATCTGCGCGTCATGGCCGACGGCCCAGCCATGCTTGTCGTCGACGAAAAACACCGACGTCAGCAGGGCCCGGGTCGGGACCTTGGCCTGGGCCCAGGTAGCGCCCTGGTCATCGGAGTACAGGATGTGCCCACGATCCCCGACCGCCACCAGGCGCTTGCCGGCGTGGACGACATCGAGCATCAGGCTTTTGGCAGCCTTGGCAGATTCAATGGAATAAACAACGTCGGATGCTGGCGCCGACGCGGCCAGCGCAGGCGCCGACAGCATGGCAGAGCCCAACAGCGAGAGCGCTGTGGCCAGCAACGCGAATTTGCGTAGTGCCGGCGGGCGGCAGATACCCACACCCATGACAGGCTCACTCATAAACCTTCCCCCATTATTATTGTTAGGTCGTTCAACCTTTCTGGGCGCCGCAAGGGTGCGTGTCTGGACCGGCTGTTTCAGAGCATAGTCCTGAAACCCGCAATCCAGAGCCCCTTCGGAAGCTGGCCTATCCTATCGGTGTTTTTTAATGTCTGACAATCGACGCCACGTTATGTTTTGTTAACCGGGGGGGATG
>NZ_JAGYGI010000070.1:0-3287 GCF_019947365.1 Pseudomonas sp. GL-R-26
CTGCGGGGGCGGGGGCGGGGGCAAGAGCAGGAGCAGGAATAGGAGCAGGTGCGTCGGCCATGTCCCCCGCCAACAGCCATCCCGTGCTTGCCGCCAGAACCGCGAAGGCGACGTAAATCATTGACTTCAAGACATTGCGCATCGGCGAACTCGACGGGTTGTTAGTCACATAGCCAATGAGGTTAGGTCATGACACGCACCCTTGAGCATTGTTTTGTCGGAAGTGCCCCATGTGGTTTTCGCTCAAACGCTACTCATGCTGTTGCCGCGCCGGGAAAAACAGTTCGAAGCAGGTGATGCCGTCGGCACTGCTGACATGGCAGGCACCGTTGTGCAGTTGCATGATCGTCGCCACGATCGACAGGCCCAGGCCATTGGATTGGGCCGAGCGTTCGCGGGACTCATCGACCCGGTAGAAGCGTTCGAACAGCCGTGGCAGATGCCGGGCCGGGATGGTCGGGCCGTGGTTGCGCACTTGCACCTGGATGCCGTCGGCGGTTGGGGTGGCGTGGATGCACAGCTCGGAATGTGGCGCGCCGTACTTGATAGCGTTGGCGCACAGGTTGGCCAATGCCCGGCGCAGCAACATCGGCTCGGCCCAGATCAAGCCGCTGCCCCGGGCATCGATGCAGATGCCAACGTCGGTCGCCGGGCCTTCGAAATAGTCGGCCATGCGTTGCATCTCGTCGGCGGCATCCAGCTCCTGACGCTGGCGCAGGGCACTGCGCGGATCGGTGCGGGCCAGGAACAGCATGTTGTCGAGCATGCGCGCCAGGCGTTCGAGCTCTTCGACATTCGAGGCCAACAGCTGCTGATAGGCGTCGGTGCTGCGGTTCTGCTGCAGGGCCACCTGGGTTTCGCCCAGCAGGTTGTTGATCGGTGTGCGCAGTTCGTGGGCCATGTCGGTCGACACCTGGCCCAGCTGGATGAAGCCTTTGTCCAGCCGGTCGAGCATGGCGTTGAAGGCGTCGATCATGGGCCGCAGTTCCAGCGGCGCGCCCTGGCTGTCGAGGCGTTCGTTGAGGTTGCCGACGTCGATGCTCTGGGTGTGACGGGCCAGGCGCCGCACGGGCAACAGGCCGCGATGCACCAGCACATAACCGGACAGCGCCAGCAGAATCGCCGCGACGCTGGCGAACAGGTACACATTGAGCCGGTAGTCGGCGAGTACGGCGGTGCGCTCGGTCATCAGGCGCCCGGTCACCACTTGCAGGCTGCCCAGGTCACCGGAATCGATGGTCGCCGCCAGGGCGGAAAACGGCACGCCATTGACGCTGGGCAAATGCTGCACGTCGTTCAAGGTCAGCCGATGATCCATGGCCACCGGGGTCAGCACCGGCATCGTCAGGTTGCCCGGGTTGACCACCAGCAACGGCGGCTGGCCCGGGGTGCCGATGGTCAACAGGGCCTCGCGGTTGCCCATCATGTTCTGGAACAGCGCCGGCTTGGCCTTGATCAGGTCCAGGGTGTTGCTGTCATTGAGGAAGGTACGCAACTGGTCGATGCGGGTGATCAGGGCAATGTCGTCGCGATGGATCAGCTCGCGCTCCAGGTCGCGGTACAGCGCCACGCCCAGCAGCGCCAGCGAGACAAACGCCAGCAGGGCAAACACCAGCGCCAGGCGCAGGGTCAGGGAGTGGCTGAGACGGGAGGCGGATTGCAGTGGCGTCATCGCATTCATGGGGGCGTTCAGGGTTGAGTGTCGAAGCGGTAGCCGATGCCGCGCACGCTGTGGATCAGCTTGAGCGGGAACGGATCATCGATTTTCAGGCGCAGGCGGCGCACCGCGACATCGACGACATTGGTGTCGCTGTCGAAATTCATGTCCCAGACCCGCGAGGCAATCATCGAACGTGACAGCACCTCGCCCTGATGCGTGGCGAACAGGTGCAGCAGGGCGAACTCTTTGTTGGTCAGGGTGATGCGGTTGCCGGCGCGGCTGACGCGGCGCTTGAGCACGTCGATCTGCAAGTCGTCGACGTGCAGGTGTTCTTCTTCCCGGGTAGGACCGCGCCGGGTCAGGGTGCGCAGGCGTGCCACCAGTTCGGCGAAGGAAAACGGCTTGATCAGGTAATCGTCGGCGCCCAGTTCGAGGCCTTTGATACGGTCGGCGATGTCATCCCGGGCGGTGAGGAACAGCACCGGTGTGTCGGCTTCTTTGCGCAGGCGGCGCAGGACTTCCCAGCCGTCCATCTTCGGCATCATGACGTCCAGCACAATCACGTCGAAATCGTGTTCCAGGGCCAGGTGCAAGCCATCGACGCCGTCCCGCGCCAGGCTCACGGTGTATCCGAGTTCCTGCAGGCCGTTGAGCAGGTAGTTGCCGGCCTTGGGTTCGTCTTCGACAACGAGGATGTTCATGGAAACCTGCCTGATCCGGTCGGGCTACAGGGGCGAGCCAGTGGCGAAAGTGTAGCCCGGTCGGCGGTGAATACAGGCATCCGCTCAGTTCTCACCAATGCAACCTACGCCCTGGACCTGATAGTCCAGTTGGTGCTCACGACCCTGGTGGTCGAGGTAGTTGAACTGCGCCGGAACAATGCCGCACTGGCCGTTGAGGTCGGTCATGGACAGCACTTTGGCCACATCCACCGGGACATAGAAGCCGTCCTTGTCGTGGATGACCGCCGAGGTGGGCTGGGTGGCGGCAAATGCCGAACCGGTGGCGAGCAGGGCGGCAAAACCCGCGATCAACATTTTCATGACGAATCTCTCTCTACAAGGGCAGGGTGGCTGCCGGTGGTTGGCCTGACAGTGAGTTCAGGCTAACGAAGTGATCCGGACAGCCGACCAACAGCTTGATGACAAAGTTGTAATGAAACGCCGGTTGGAACACTTCAAACCCTGTAGGAGCGAGCCTGCTCGCGATGGTCGCTAACGATTACGCGTGTTACCTGAATAAACGCGGTGCATTTACGTCCATCGCGAGCAGGCTCGCTCCTACAGGGTGTTGCAGCGCTTTAAAACAAATCAACCCAAGGATCCATGGCCTAAGCTTGTTCGCAGGCCTATGTTCATCGAACACCTCGATGGGCAAACGGCACCTATAAAAACAATGCAATCAGGAGATGCCCATGTCCGCTTTGATCCGTCGTTTCAGTCGCTGCATGGCCGCCGGTTTGACCGCTGCCGTGCTTGTCGCACCCGCGTTCGCGCTGGATACCGTGAAATTCATGGCCCCAGGTTCCGTGGGCGGTGGTTACGACCAGACCGCCCGGGTACTGGGCAAGGCCATGGTCGAGGCCAATACGGCCAAGGCGGTGACCTTCGAGAACAAGGGCGGGGCG
>NZ_JAGYGI010000071.1:0-2904 GCF_019947365.1 Pseudomonas sp. GL-R-26
TTAGCGTCGCCGAACACCATCATGGTTTTGTCCAGGTAGAACAGTTCGTTGTCCAGACCGGCGTAGCCACTGGCCATCGAGCGCTTGTTGACGATGATGGTCTTGGCCTTGAACGCTTCGAGGATCGGCATGCCGGCAATCGGCGATTTCGGATCGTTCTTCGCGGCCGGGTTGACCACGTCGTTGGCGCCCAGCACCAGCACCACGTCGGCCTGGCCGAACTCGGAGTTGATGTCGTCCATCTCGAATACCTGGTCGTAAGGCACTTCGGCCTCGGCCAGCAATACGTTCATGTGGCCGGGCATACGACCGGCAACCGGGTGGATCGCATACTTCACGGTCACGCCGCGATGGGTCAGCTTCTCGGTCAGTTCCTTCAGCGCATGCTGTGCCCGCGCTACCGCCAGGCCGTAGCCCGGCACGATGATCACGGTGTCGGCGTTGGTCAGCAGGAAGGTCGCGTCGTCAGCCGAACCGGATTTCACCGGGCGGGCTTCTTTCGAACCGGCCGGGCCGGCCGCATCCGTCGTATTGCCGAAACCGCCGAGCAGTACGTTAAAGAAGGAGCGGTTCATCGCCTTGCACATGATGTACGAGAGGATCGCACCGCTTGAGCCCACCAGCGAACCGGCGATGATCAGCATCGAGTTGTTCAGCGAGAAGCCGATACCCGCCGCAGCCCAGCCGGAGTAGCTGTTGAGCATCGACACGACCACAGGCATGTCCGCGCCACCGATCGGGATGATGATCAGCACGCCGAGCACGAAGGCCAGGGCCAGCATCACGGCGAAAGCGGTGTAGTCGCCGGTGAGCATGAAGGTCACGCCCAGGCCCAGTGTGGCCAGGCCCAGCAGCAGGTTCAGCTTGTGTTGGCCGCTGAACTGTACCGGTGCGCCCTGGAACAGGCGGAACTTGTACTTGCCGGCCAGCTTGCCGAAGGCAATGACCGAGCCGGAGAAGGTGATTGCACCGATGGCGGCACCGAGGAACAGTTCCAGGCGGTTACCGGCCGGGATCGCGTCACCGAGTTGCTGGACGATACCCAGCGACTGCGGCTCGACCACGGCAGCCACGGCGATGAACACCGCCGCCAGGCCGATCATGCTGTGCATGAAGGCGACCAGTTCGGGCATCTTGGTCATTTCAACGCGTTTGGCCATGATCGAACCGGCGGTGCCGCCGATCAGCAGGCCGACGATCACGTAGACGATACCGTCCTGGGCCAGCTCGGCACCTAGTTTATAAATCAGGCCGACCGTGGTGAGGATCGCCAGGCCCATGCCGAGCATGCCGAACAGGTTGCCGCGGCGCGACGTGGTGGGGTGCGAGAGGCCCTTGAGCGCCTGGATGAAGCAGACCGAGGCGATCAAATACAGGGACGTAACCAGGTTCATGCTCATGCTTGCTGCACCTCGGCCTTGACTGCTGCGGCCTTGGCAGCCGGAGCTTTGGCCGCTTTCTTCTTGAACATTTCCAGCATGCGGCGGGTCACCAGGAAGCCACCAAACACGTTGACCGCGGCCAGGGCCACGGCCAGGGTGCCCATGGTCTTGCCCAGCGGAGTCACGGTGAGGGCGGCGGCGAGCATGGCGCCGACGATCACAATGGCCGAGATGGCGTTGGTCACGGCCATCAGTGGCGTGTGCAGTGCAGGTGTGACGTTCCAGACCACGTGGTAGCCGACATAGATAGCCAGCACGAAGATGATCAGGTTGTAGATACCGTGAGAGATCAGCATGTCTTCCATTGTTTTTATCCTCAGCCGTTCTTGCGCACGATCTGGCCGTCGCGGCACATCAGGCACGCGGCGACGATATCGTCTTCAAGGTTGATCACCAGTTGTCCTTCTTTATCGAACAACAGTTTCATGAAATCCAGCAGGTTGCGGGCGTACAGCGCCGAAGCGTCAGCCGCCACGGCGCTGGCCAGGTTGGTCGGGCCAACGATGGTCACGCCATTTTCGACGACCGCCTGGTCGGCCACGGTCAGCGGGCAGTTGCCGCCCTGGGCTGCCGCGAGATCGATGACCACCGACCCCGGCTTCATCTGGGCCACGGTTTCCGCGCTGAGCAGCGTCGGTGCCTTGCGACCGGGAATCAGCGCGGTGGTGATCACGATGTCAGCCTGCTTGGCGCGTTCGTGCACGGCCGCGGCCTGGCGCTGCATCCAGCTGGCCGGCATCGGGCGGGCGTAACCGCCGACACCGACGGCGCATTCACGCTCTTCGTCGGTCTCGTAAGGCACGTCGACGAACTTGGCGCCGAGGGATTCGATCTGCTCTTTTACCGCAGGACGCACGTCAGACGCTTCGATCACCGCCCCCAGGCGCTTCGCGGTAGCGATGGCCTGCAAACCGGCCACACCGGCACCAAGAATCAGCACGCGCGCTGCTTTCACAGTGCCCGCAGCGGTCATCAGCATCGGCATGAAACGAGGGTAGTGGTGAGCGGCCAGCAACACGGCTTTATAGCCGGCGATGTTGGCTTGCGAGGACAGCACATCCAGGCTTTGGGCGCGGGAGGTGCGAGGCGCAGCCTCCAGGGCAAAGGCGGTAATGCCGCATTCAGCCATTTTGGCGATGGTTTCGTTGCTGAACGGGTTGAGCATCCCCACTACAACGGTGCCGCTTTTAATCAGCGCCAGCTCGCTGTCGCTGGGGGCGACCACCTTCAAAATCAGCTCTGCACCAAACGCGTCATTGGCGCTGCCAATGGTTGCGCCTGCCGCTTCATAGGCACTGTCGACAACGCTGGCATTAATGCCGGCGCCGCTTTGAACAGTGACCTTATGGCCCTGGCCGATCAGCTTCTTGATGGTTTCCGGGGTTGCAGCAACCCGTGTTTCACCGGTCTGGGTTTCGAGAGGAACACCAATGTGCACGTCAAATCTCCTGCGTGATCTTAT
>NZ_JAGYGI010000072.1:0-2559 GCF_019947365.1 Pseudomonas sp. GL-R-26
GTCTCCCTGGCGGGATACTCGATGCCGATCTTCTGGTGGGGCCTGATCCTGATCATGTTCTTCTCGGTGAGCCTGGGCTGGACCCCGGTTTCCGGGCGTATCGACCTGCTCTACGACATCGAGCCACGCACCGGCTTCATGCTGATCGACACCCTGCTGGCCAACGAGCCGGACGCCTTCTTCGACGCCCTGCACCACCTGATCCTGCCGGCCATCGTGCTCGGCACCATTCCGCTGGCAGTGATCGCGCGGATGACCCGTTCTTCGATGCTCGAAGTGCTGCGTGAAGACTACATTCGCACCGCCAAGGCCAAGGGCCTGTCGCCGTCGCGCGTGGTGTTCGTGCACGGTCTGCGTAACGCGTTGATTCCGGTACTGACCGTGGTTGGCCTGCAAGTCGGCACATTGCTGGCCGGTGCGGTCCTGACCGAAACCATTTTCTCGTGGCCGGGCATCGGCAAATGGCTGATCGAAGCCATTGGCGCCCGGGATTACCCCGTCGTGCAAAACGGCATCCTGTTAATCGCCTGCCTGGTGATTGTGGTCAACTTCGTAGTGGACATCCTCTACGGCTTTGCCAACCCACGCATCCGTCATCAGCGCTGAGATCATGACCATGACCACTCCAATTCCATCGGTAGCAGTCGATCAAAGCCTGCTGTACCCGTCTCCGTACAAAGAATTCTGGCAAGCGTTCTCCAAGAACAAAGGTGCCGTCGCCGGCCTGATGTTCATGTTGCTGGTGATTTTCTGCGCCATCTTCGCCCCGTGGGTTGCCCCCCACGACCCGAGCGAGCAGTACCGCGATTTCCTGCTGACCCCACCGGCCTGGCTGGAAGGTGGACAGTTGCAGTTCCTGCTCGGCACCGATGAACTGGGCCGCGACCTGCTGTCGCGTCTGATCAATGGTTCGCGCCTGTCGTTGCTGATCGGTTTGTCGTCGGTGGTGATGTCGCTGATCCCGGGGATTCTCCTGGGCCTGTTCGCCGGGTTCTACCCGCGGATTCTCGGCCCGACCATCATGCGTCTGATGGACATCATGCTGGCCCTGCCGTCCCTGCTGCTGGCCGTGGCGATCGTCGCCATCCTCGGCCCTGGCCTGATCAACACCATCATTGCCATCGCCGTGGTTTCGTTGCCGTCCTATGTTCGTCTGACCCGCGCCGCGGTGATGGGCGAGCTGAACCGCGACTACGTAACCGCCGCGCGCCTGGCCGGTGCCGGCCTGCCACGCCTGATGTTCGTCACCGTGCTGCCTAACTGCATGGCGCCGCTGATCGTTCAGGCCACCCTGAGCTTCTCCTCGGCGATCCTCGATGCCGCCGCACTGGGCTTCCTCGGCCTTGGCGTACAACCGCCAACCCCTGAGTGGGGCACCATGCTGGCTTCGGCTCGCGACTACATCGAACGCGCCTGGTGGGTGGTGAGCCTGCCTGGTTTGACCATTTTGCTCAGCGTGCTGGCAATCAACCTGATGGGCGACGGCCTGCGCGATGCGCTGGACCCGAAACTCAAGAACGCCGCCTGAGGAGATTCCCATGTCACTGCTAGAAATCAAGAATCTCAACGTTCGCTTCGGCGACAAAAACGCCACGCCAGTGGTCGATGGCCTCGACCTGCAAGTGGACAAGGGCGAAGTGCTGGCCATCGTTGGCGAATCCGGTTCCGGCAAGTCCGTGACCATGATGGCGCTGATGGGCCTGATCGAGCATCCGGGGATCGTCACTGCCGACGCCCTGAATTTCGACGGCAAGAACATGCTCAAGCTCAACAATCGCCAGCGTCGGCAGATCGTCGGCAAAGACCTGTCCATGGTCTTCCAGGATCCGATGACCGCGCTGAACCCGAGCTACACCGTCGGCTTCCAGATCGAAGAAGTGCTGCGCCTGCACCTGAAAATGTCCGGCAAGGCGGCCCGCAAGCGCGCCATCGAACTGCTGGAAAAAGTCGAGATCCCGGGTGCCGCCAGCCGCATGGACGCCTACCCGCATCAACTGTCCGGTGGCATGAGCCAGCGTGTCGCGATTGCCATGGCGATTGCCGGTGAACCGAAACTGCTGATCGCCGACGAACCGACCACGGCGCTGGACGTCACCATCCAGGCGCAGATCATGGACCTGCTGCTGGCGTTGCAGAAAGAGCAGAACATGGGCCTGGTGCTGATCACCCACGACCTCGCCGTCGTGGCCGAAACCGCCCAGCGCGTGTGCGTGATGTATGCAGGCCAGGCGGTCGAAGTCGGTCAGGTGCCGCAACTGTTCGACATCCCGGCACACCCGTACAGCGAAGCGCTGCTCAAGGCGATTCCGGAACACAGCCTCGGCGCCGCGCGCCTGTCGACCCTGCCGGGCATCGTGCCCGGTCGCTACGACCGTCCGCAGGGTTGCCTGCTGTCGCCGCGCTGCCCGTACGTGAAAGACAACTGCCGTCAACAACGTCCGGCCCTTGACCAGAAAAGCAACAGCCTCGCTCGCTGCTTCTACCCGCTGAACCAGGAGGTGGCGTAATGGCCGTCGTTCTTACCGCCCGCGACCTGACCCGTCACTACGAGGTGTCCCG
>NZ_JAGYGI010000073.1:0-1805 GCF_019947365.1 Pseudomonas sp. GL-R-26
ACCGCCGCCAAGGCCTATGAAGCAAGCCTGCTGCCGCCGTTCTTCGACGCGCTCAAACATTACACCGAGGCGGCCAACGCCACCTTTGCCTGCCCCGGTCACCAGGGCGGCCAGTTCTTTCGCAAGCACCCGGCCGGTCGGCAGTTTTTCGACTTCTTCGGCGAGACGCTGTTTCGCGCCGACATGTGCAACGCCGACGTCAAGCTCGGCGACCTGCTGATCCACGAAGGCCCGGCGCTGCTGGCGCAGAAACACGCCGCGCAGGTGTTCAACGCGGACAAGACCTACTTCGTGCTCAACGGCACCTCGGCCTCGAACAAGGTGGTGACCAACGCCCTGTTGACCCCCGGTGACCTGGTGCTGTTCGACCGCAACAACCACAAGTCCAACCACCAGGGCGCGCTGTTGCAGGCCGGCGCCACGCCGGTCTACCTCGAAACCGCGCGCAACCCCTACGGTTTTATCGGCGGCATCGACGCCCACTGCTTCGAAGAGGACTACCTGCGCGAACTGATCGCCGAGGTCGCCCCGGACAAGGCGCAACTGCCACGACCATTTCGCCTGGCGATCATTCAACTGGGCACCTATGACGGCACCATCTACAACGCCCGGCAAGTGGTCGACCGCATCGGCAAGCTGTGTGACTACATCCTGTTCGACTCGGCGTGGGTCGGCTACGAGCAGTTCATCCCGATGATGAAAGACTGCTCGCCGCTGTTGCTGGATCTCGACGAGAACGACCCGGGCATCTTCGTCACCCAGTCGGTGCACAAACAGCAGGCCGGTTTTTCCCAGGCCTCCCAGGTGCACAAGAAAGACCGCCACATCAAAGGCCAGGCGCGCTATTGCAACCATCACCGGCTCAACAACGCCTTCATGGCCCAGGCGTCCACCAGCCCGTTCTACCCGTTGTTCGCCTCGCTGGATGTGAATGCGCGCATTCACTCGGGCCGCAGTGGCCTGCGCCTGTGGGAAGACTGCGTGAAGTTCGGCATCGAGGCGCGCAAGTTGATCCTCGAAGCCTGCACCATGGTCCGCCCGTTCGTGCCGTACAGCATTGAAGGGCGCGCCTGGGAAGACTATCCAACGGAAGAAATCGCCAACGACATCCGCTTCTTCGAGTTCCATCCCAAGGACCGCTGGCACGCCTTTGCCGGCTACGCCGAGAAGCAGTACTTCATCGACCCGTGCAAGTTGCTGTTCACCACACCGGGCATCGACCCGGTGGACGGCAGCTACACCGACTTCGGCATTCACGCCGGCATCCTGGCCAACTTCCTGCGCGAGAACGGCATCGTCCCGGAAAAGTGCGACCTCAACTCGATCCTGTTCCTGCTCACCCCGGCCGAAGACTGGGCGAAGATGACCCACCTGGCCGCGCAAATCGCCCGCTTCGAACGTTTTATCAGCGATGACGCGCCGATGAGCCGGGTGCTGCCGGCGATCTACGCGCAACATCAGGAACGCTATCGCAACTACACCATTCGCCAGCTCTGCCAGGAAATGCACGACCTGTACCGCCATCACAACGTGCAACAGTTGCAGAAGGACATGTTCCGCAAGGAACACTTCCCGAAAAAGGCCATGAACCCGCAGCAAGCGCAAATCGAGTACATCCGCGGCAACGTCGAACTGGTGGCGCTGGCGGATGCCGACGGGCGCATTGCCGCCGAGGGCGCGTTGCCTTATCCGCCGGGGGTTCTGTGCGTGGTGCCAGGTGAAATCTGGGGCGGCGCGGTGCTCAAGTACTTCCTGGCCCTGGAAGAAGGCATCAACCGCTTGCCCGGCTTCACGCCGGAGTTGCA
>NZ_JAGYGI010000075.1:0-1472 GCF_019947365.1 Pseudomonas sp. GL-R-26
TGCTGAGTGACCGGGCGGCCGTGCAGGAACGCATCGCCGGGCAGTTCGTGGTAGCTGCGCCGGGTCTCTTGCAGGAGCGTTTCGTTGCTGCCATCGAGGTGCACCAGGGTCTCGCTCTCGATCGCCAGCCAGTCTTGCAGGCCGCTGCCGGTCAACGGCTTGTGCGCGGCGTAGCGCAAGCGCGTGCGCAGCGTCGGGGCACCCGCCGCGCCGTCGGGCGAAGGCGTCATCACGGTGTCTTTGAGGTTGCGCACAAAACGGTCTGGCGGGCAACCGTCCTCGCCCGCCTTGGGGTAGTAGGTGTAGGTGGTCTTGATGCCGTTGGGCTCGACCTGTTCGGTCTGGTTGCCATACCCGTCGTAGGCGGTCAGGGCGACTTCGTCGCGGTACTGGGTGGCGTCGTTGGCCATCTCCCAGCTGGTGGTGACTTTCCTTGGCAACTGGAATTGCGCGACCTGCTGCTCGAACGGGATGTCCTGGGCGTAGTACTCGGTCTTGATCCGTTTGACGCACTGTTGCTGGGTGGTTTTTTCTTCGGTCAGCAAGTGGAAACGGTTGAAGGTGCGCTCGACCTGGCGGACCACCGTGGTGCCATCCATCAGGCTGGCGACGCAGCCGTACTCATAGCTGGACGCCACCTTGTACAACGGGTCCATGCCGTCTTCCCAACTGACGCTGGCCCCGGCCCCGAGGAAATTACGGGCCGTGTAGCTGTAGTCGACCTGGATCGTCGGCTGGTCGAAGCCGGGGTAGCTGCGATGGCGGGTGACCCGTGGCAGGTTGGGACGGCTGATACCGCCGGGATAAGGGTGCCCGGTGTCGCTGTAGTCGATGGTTTCCCGACCGCCGACCGGCGTCTTGACTTCGTGCAGGCACAGAATGCCGCGGATCGGCCCGTTGCCATAAGCAAAGCGCCAGGACGCTTTGTCGGCGGTGGGCAAGACGACGCTGGTGACCCAGCCGCTGGCGTTGAGGTTCATTTCGTAACGCGCCAGCGGACCGCCGCCGGGGCCGTCGTTGGGGCGGGCGAGCACTTCCACCCGGGTATCGTTGGGGCGGTTGATGCGCAGCAATTCGCCCTGGGCATCGCTGATGCTTTGCAGGCGCTGGCCACCGCGAAAAGACGCATACACCAGTGTGATGAGATGGCCGCTCGCCGAGTAGATCTCGACGGGCAAGGCCACCCGGTCATTGCTGCTGCCGCCAACCTGCAGCACCTCGACCAGCCCGGACTTGTGCAGCACGCGGTAGCGGTCATTGCCCAGGTTTTCGAAATGGAAGCTGTCGAGTTTCTTTTCCTTGATGTCCGGGGTGGCGCCGCTACCGGTGACCTTGTACGTCTCCCCGGTGCTCAGGGCCAGGATGCTGTCATGGGGGGTGAACTGCGTGAGATTGAGGTTCCAGCCCAGGCCATAGCCGGAGTCCAGGGTATTGATCGGGTTGAAGCCAAGGCTCACGGGAAACGCCGGGCC
>NZ_JAGYGI010000076.1:0-1358 GCF_019947365.1 Pseudomonas sp. GL-R-26
GGGTGGGCCGGGCAACATCACGCCGTACCTCGACAAACTGTCGAAGGAAGGCTTGCTGTTCGACCGCTTCTTCTCCAACGGCACCCATACCCACCAGGGCATGTTCGCCACCATGGCCTGCTTCCCGAACCTGCCGGGTTTCGAATACCTGATGCAGACCCCGGAAGGCAGCCACAAGCTGTCCGGTCTGCCGCAGTTGCTCAGCACCCGTGACTTCGACGACGTGTATGTCTACAACGGCGATTTCGCCTGGGACAACCAGTCGGGTTTCTTCAGCAACCAGGGCATGACCAACTTCATCGGTCGTAACGATTTCGTGAATCCGGTGTTCTCTGATCCGACCTGGGGCGTGTCCGACCAGGACATGTTCGACCGTGGCCTGGTCGAGCTCAAGGCGCGGGAAAACGGCAAGCCGTTCTATGCCTTGCTGCAAACCCTGTCCAACCACACGCCTTACGCCTTGCCGACGCCATTGCCGGTCGAGCGCGTGACCGATCGTGGCAGCCTGAACGAACACCTGACCGCCATGCGTTACGCGGACTGGGCGCTGGGCCAGTTCTTTGAAAAGGCCCGCAAGGAGCCTTACTTCAAGGAAACCCTGTTTGTCATCGTCGGTGACCACGGTTTTGGTAACGAACAGCAGATCACCGAAATGGACCTGGGTCGCTTCAACGTGCCGATGCTGATGATCGCGCCGGGCATCCAGGAAAAATTCGGCCAGCGTGACCACACTGTGGGCACTCAGATCGACATCGTGCCGACCATCATGGGCCGCATCGGTGGCGAAGTGCGTCATCAGTGCTGGGGACGCGACCTGCTCAACCTGCCGGAAGGCGACGCCGGTATTGGTGTGATCAAGCCGTCGGGCAGCGAGCAGACCACGGCCATCCTCACCGCAGACCAGATTCTGGTCCTGCCGAAGGACAAGGACATGGCGCCGAAGTTGTATCAGTATGAATTGGGTGCCAACCCTCACGCCGAAATCATTGCTGATGCGCCGCGTACCGCCGAGTTGAAACTCAAGCTCGAAGCGTTCCTGCAAACAGCGACCAAGAGCCTGCTGGACAACACCGCTGGTGTCGTTGATGGCAAGCCGGACTAAGTTGTGACGCAATAGTAAAGAGGCCCTTCAAGGGTAATGCCAGTCAGTTAAGCTGACTGGCATTTTTATTTCTGATCGGATACTTCGGTGATTTGAGCCGGATGGCGCGAGGATAAATACGCTCCTCTCGCCGATGAGGCAGGACATAGTGCGGGGCTGAGGCATGAAGCTCGGCCAGGTACTTGGGGATGTTCCCGGAGCGGTCTGCCGAGACACTGTTGATAAACCCTAAAATCGCCCAGGTACACGCGCTAAA
>NZ_JAGYGI010000077.1:0-1358 GCF_019947365.1 Pseudomonas sp. GL-R-26
GAGGGTGTCCTAGATTTTGTGTAAACGGGATTTTTATTAAACCGTTAACAGACGATCTTCGAACTGGATACTGAAGCGATTCAAGGCCGCTTTCCAGTCCCGGATCGGCATCGTCCACTTCTTGCTGATGTTGTTTAGGGCCAGATAAAACAGTTTCATCACCGCGTCATCGGTCGGAAATGAGGCGCGCGTTTTGATCACTTTGCGCAGGCTCATGTTGATCGATTCGATGGCGTTGGTGGTGTAAATCACCTTGCGAATCTCGGCTGGATAATCAAAAAACGGGATCACTCGAGCCCAGTTTCGCCGCCATGACAGGCTGATCGACTGGTACTCAGCGTCCCATTTGGCTTCAAATTCGCAGAGTCGTTGTTCTGCCAATTCGGCGGTGGTCGAGGTGTAAATCAACTTGAGGTCAGCCGCCACTTCCCGCTGTTTTTTCCACGACACGAAATTCAGGCTGTTGCGCACCATGTGCACGATACACAGCTGAACAACGGCTTTCGGGTAGACCGTTTCAATGGCCTCAGGGAAGCCCTTGAGGCCGTCCACGCAGGCGATGAAGATGTCCTGCACGCCACGATTCTTGAGTTCGGTCACCACCTGCAGCCAGAATTTGGCGCCTTCGGTTTGGGCGATCCACAGACCCAGCACTTCCTTGTGACCGGCCATGTTAACGCCGATAGCCAGATAAACCGCCTTGTTGCGCACGGCACCAGCGTCACGCACTTTGACGTGAATGCAGTCCAGATAGAGGATCGGGTACAGCACGTCCAGCGGTCTGGCTTGCCACAGCTTGACCTCGTCACTCACCGCGTCGGTAATGGCCGAGATCAGGCTGGGAGAGACCTCTGTGCCGTACATTTCCTGCAAGTGCGCCTGGATTTCTCTGACACTCAAACCGCGCGCGTAGAGAGAAATGACCTTGTCATCGAAGCCTGTCCAGCGGGTTTGATGCTTGGCGACCAACTGCGGCTCGAAGGAGGCCTGACGGTCGCGAGGGATGTCGAGCGGCAGTTCGCCGAAGTCGCCCTTCAGGGTTTTACCGCTGTGACCGTTGCGCGCATTGGCGGCAGCGTTGGTGATCGCTGCGCTTTTGTCATGCCCCAGGTGTTCGGTCATTTCGGCTTCAAGGGCCCGCTCGACCAGCATCTTGGTGAGCTGTTTGAGCAGGCCGTTTTCACCGATGAGGTCTTCGGGCTTTTTGTAATTGCTCAGCAGGCTGTCGGCCAATTTAACCAGTTCAGGATCAGGTTTGACTCGTTTGGCGCGCTTGGATTTTGGCTCGGTCATTGGATTTCCTTGGGGTAGGCAGTCTCCTGCCAAATGACCGGTTACACAAAACTAATTACACCCTC
>NZ_JAGYGI010000078.1:0-1310 GCF_019947365.1 Pseudomonas sp. GL-R-26
TTTAGCGCGTGTACCTGGGCGATTTTAGGGTTTATCAACAGTGTCTCGGCAGACCGCTCCGGGAACATCCCCAAGTACCTGGCCGAGCTTCATGCCTCAGCCCCGCACTATGTCCTGCCTCATCGGCGAGAGGAGCGTATTTATCCTCGCGCCATCCGGCTCAAATCACCGAAGTATCCGATCAGAAATAAAAATGCCAGTCCGCTTAACTGACTGGCATTACCCGGTAGAGGGACACTTTTTTATTGTGTGGTGGGCAGCAACCTGTGGCCATTCAGGGCAAGCCGTTGCAGCCGTGCTTGAGGAACCCCGGACGCTGCGCCAGGCGCTGGAAATACTCATCGACAGCGGGGAAGTCAGGCCGGTCGATCGGCGTCATCAGCCAGCGATTGACCGATAAACCGATGACAACGTCTGCCAGGGAAAAGCGTGGTCCGGCGACATACGCCTTGGTGGTCGCGAGTTGATGTTCGAGGATGCCCATTTTCTGGTTCCAGCCGCGGATGCCGACTTCGAGGCGATGGGCGTCCTGGAACTCCGGGTCCTTGCGCACCAGCGCCATGAACGCATAGCTCCAGGACGGATTGAGCTCGGTGGCTTGCCAGTCCATCCACTGTTCCACCCGGGCGCGTGCCGCCGGTTCGGTGGGCAGCAGATCGTGCTGGTGTTGGTGTTTGCCGGCCAGATAGCGGCAGATGGTATTGGATTCCCACAACACGCCGGCTTCATCGATGATCACCGGCACCTGTGCGTTGGGATTGAAGCGCAGGAACTCGGGGCTGTGGGTAGATGCAAAACCACTTCCCCAGTCCTCGCGTTCGTAGGTTATGCCCAGCTCCTCGCAGGTCCACAGGACTTTTCGGACGTTGATGGACGAGGCTTTGCCGAGAATCTTCAGTGTGTGTTCCATTTGAGCAACTCCATCGCGTATGGCGTATGTGTAATTGTAGGAGTGGTCTGTAGGAAAGGCGTTTCGGCAGGTTTTCGCTACCTACGATTTCTTGCGTCATTGCCTACAACTACGCCAGAATCCGCCGGCTTGTGCGCCTGGTATCCGGACTCTATCGTTCCGTGTCGCTGCAAATTCAGCGATCGGGTCTAGCAGCCTGGATACTTTAGACGCATGACGTCCATCCTTCGTGATCTTGCCTGTCAGTTCACGTTATGGCGGTTGTGCGTGGGAAGACCTTCGGGTCTACCGGGTTCTAGAGTCCTGGTCTGCTAGCCCGCGCACGGCTGCCACCTTGTTTTTCGTCTAGCAGCGAACTGTGGCAGCTCCATCACTCTAGGAGCATTGCCATGTTCAAACC
>NZ_JAGYGI010000079.1:0-1299 GCF_019947365.1 Pseudomonas sp. GL-R-26
CGAACACCACCCCGGCCGTGACCACCATCACCGACTCCGTGGACAACACCGGCCTGACCCTGACGGCCAACGGCAACATCACCGAAGGCGGTCAGATCACCTACACCGCGACCCTGACCAATCCGGCGGGCACGCCGATGACCGTGACCTTGAGCAATGGCTCGGTCATTACCATCGAAGCGGGCCAGACCAGCGGCAGCGTCAACGTGCCGACTGCGGCCAATGACGTCTATGTCAACGGCAGCACCGTCAGCACCACCATCACCGGTACCACCGGCGGCAACTTCGAAAACCTGGTGCCGAACACCACCCCGGCCGTGACCACCATCACCGACTCCGTGGACAACACCGGCCTGACCCTGACCGCCACCGGCAACATCACCGAAGGCGGCCAGATCACCTACACCGCCACCCTGAGCAATCCGGCCGGCACGCCGATGACCGTGACCTTGAGCAACGGCTCGGTCATCACCATCGAAGCGGGTCAGACCAGCGGCAGCGTCAACGTGCCGACTGCGGCCAACGATGTTTATGTGAATGGCAGCACCGTCAGCACCACCATCACCGTCACCACCGGCGGCAACTTTGAAAACCTGGTGCTCAACAACACTCCAGCAGTCACCACGATTTCCGATGTGATCGACAAGGTCACCGTTACCATCGAAAGCGCTGGTCCGGTGCTGGAGAACCAGGCACCGACTTTCACCATCAAACTCGACCAGAAGTTAGATCACGACCTGACGGTGACTCTCAGCAATGGCCAAACTGTGGTCATCGCCGCAGGCGCAACTCAAGTTGGCTATGCATTGCCGGCGCAAGGTGATGACGTTTACAAGGATGGCGGTAGCGTATCGCTGGGCATCGCTGATGCTAGCGTTGCCGGTAAGACGTTTGAGAATCTGGTCATTGGCGGTCCTGCGTCGGTTGCTATCAACGACACCGTCAGCGAAGTGATCGCCACCCTGACCGCGGACAAATCCACCGTGGCCGAAGGTGGCCAAGTCACCTACACCGTGACCCTGACCAACGCGGCCGGTCTGCCGCTGAACAATCACGGTGAACTCACTTTCTCCCTGACTGACGGCACACAAATCAAAGTCCCGGCCAATACCGCGACTGGCACGGCGACCATCACCGCTGCCGATGACGTGTTCACCGGCGGCCAGGCACCGATCGTCAACAAACTGGAATCGGTTACCGGCGCGGACAATTTCGAGAAGTTGACCCTGGGCAAGGACCAGTTCACCACCACTGTCACCGATGAGCCATCGGGCCAGGGTGACAAGGTCACGGTGAGCA
>NZ_JAGYGI010000008.1:0-212836 GCF_019947365.1 Pseudomonas sp. GL-R-26
GACCATAGAGCGTTGGAACCACCTGATCCCATCCCGAACTCAGCAGTGAAACGATGCATCGCCGATGGTAGTGTGGGGTTTCCCCATGTGAGAGTAGGTCATCGTCAAGATTAAATTCCGAAACCCCAATTGCGAAAGCAGTTGGGGTTTTGTTTTTGTCCGCAGGAAAGCCACGGCTGCTGGATTTCTATGCAATCGCTCGATGCGTGGCTATCATGCGGGCCTCATTGTGAGGCGAGACCTGCATGCTGACGTTGTTAAAGCTTCTTAAAGATGGCCGATTCCATTCGGGTCAAGCATTGGGCGCCGCCCTAGGCGTCAGTCGTAGTGCTGTGTGGAAGCAGCTTCAGCATTTGGAAGCTGAGCTGGGTTTGTCTATTCATAAAGTTCGTGGGCGCGGCTATCAATTGTCCGCGCCATTAGCGCTGCTCGATCCTGCCGAGATAAGCGCTCAGGCGCATTCTTGCGCCTGGCCCGTCCAGGTTTACGACTCAATCGACTCCACGAATGCCGAGGCACTGCGCGCTATCGAGCGGGGGCAGGCGGCACCGTTTGTGGTGCTTTCGGAGCGGCAGACAGCCGGACGCGGGCGACGTGGTCGCAAGTGGGTGAGTCCATTCGCAGAAAACGTCTATTACAGCCTGGTGCTACGCATTGATGGCGGGATGCGTCAGCTGGAGGGTTTGAGTCTCGTCGTTGGACTCGCTGTCTTGCAGACGTTGCGCGAGCTCGGTATTGCAGCCGCTGGATTGAAATGGCCTAACGATGTTCTTGTAGGTCAGAAAAAGATCGCGGGAATACTGCTCGAGTTGGTTGGTGATCCTGCTGACGTGTGCCACGTGGTCCTGGGGGTGGGGATCAATGTGAACATGCAGTCCGCTGATGAGGTGGACCAGCAGTGGACATCCCTGCGGCTCGAGTCGGGCAAATTGTTTGATCGCAACCAATTGGTCGCGATGCTGGGGGAGATGCTGCAGCGATACCTGGCTCGTCACCAGGCGGGTGGTTTTTTGGCCATCCAGTCAGAGTGGGAGCAAAATCACCTGTGGCAGGGGCGAAGCGTGTCGTTGATTGCCGGCGTCAATCAGATTGATGGTGAAGTGCTTGGTATTGATGGCCAGGGCGCTTTGCGCCTGAAGGTGGATGGTGTGGAGAAAGTCTTCAGTGGTGGTGAGTTGAGCCTGAGGTTGCGTGATGATTCTTGAGCTCGATTGTGGGAATAGTTTCATCAAGTGGCGTGTGCTTGCCGCTAATGCCGGGCAGGTGCTGGGTGAAGGGGTCGTCGATTCCAATCTCGCGTTGCTGGAGGGGGTGGGGGCGCTCAAAGGGCTTGCCCTCACGTTTTGCCGGTTGGTGAGCGTCAGGACCGCAGAGGAAACCGCTGCGCTGACGTCTTTGCTCGGCGATACCTTTGATTTGCCGGTTGTATGCGCAACGCCTGCGCGAGAAATGTCAGGCGTGCGCAATGGGTATGAAGAGTTTGAGCGGCTGGGTCTGGATCGGTGGCTTGCAATGCTCGGAGGCTTTCATCTGGCTTCAGGTGCGTGCCTGGTACTCGATTTCGGTACGGCCGTGACCGCTGACTTTATCGCGGCGGATGGAGAGCACCTGGGTGGTTTCATCTGTCCGGGGATGCCGTTGATGCGCAACCAGTTGCGCACCCACACCCGCAAAATTCGTTATGGGGATCTGGCGGCCGAGCAGGCTCAGGAAAGTCTTGTTCCTGGTCGCGCGACTGTCGAGGCAGTAGAGCGTGGTTGTCTGTTGATGTTGCGCGGCTTCGTGCTGACCCAGCTCGAATTGGCGCGCAGTTACTGGGGTGAGGACTTTGTCGTGTTCCTCACCGGGGGGGATGCGAGCCTGGTTGCTGAGGTCGTGCCTCAGGCCAGGGTTGTTCCGGACTTGGTGTTTGTCGGATTGGCCATGGCCTGTCCCTTGTCCTGAGGTTTTTATGCGTTGGTTGTTTCTGCTGCTGCTTGTCCTCAATGGCTTCTACTACATCTGGAATCAACAAGAGGCTCCTTTGCGCGCGAAGGATGTCACGCCTTTGAGTCTGTATCGCGGATCTCAACAAGATATTCGCTTGTTGAGCGAAGCAAGTGACGTATCCAAGGATAAGGGGAAAGCTGTCTCGACAGACAATGGCTGCCTTTATCTGGGCGGCTATACGCGCCAGGAGGCCGCGCAGGCGGTTGAGCGTCGTTTGAGCGGGATGGAGGTCAAGTTTCAGTCTCTGCCGAAAGCTGCGGCTGAAGGGGCAGGGTATTGGGTGCGTATCGCACCGGAAAGCCGGCGTTGGCTGGACGATTTGCAGCTGCAAAACCTTTCTAAAGAATTCAATGAGTTAAAACATAAAATAATGCCGTGCGAGGGGGTTGCACCCACCGAATAGTTTGCATAGAATGGCGCCCGCTCCACAGCGAACACCGGAAACGGTTAACGGTGTGAGGCGAGGTCAACGCAGCTAAGCTCAGGTTTTTAATGAGAAAAATGCTTGACAGAAGGCTGGCATGATGTAGAATGCCGGCTCGCTTAGGAGGGGTTCCCGAGCGGCCAAAGGGATCAGACTGTAAATCTGACGTCTACGACTTCGAAGGTTCGAATCCTTCCCCCTCCACCATTTTTAGCGAGAGCTGTAAGCCTCGCGGGTATAGTTTAGTGGTAGAACCTCAGCCTTCCAAGCTGATGATGCGGGTTCGATTCCCGCTACCCGCTCCAAGTTTACAGGTTTTGCACAGTGTTACGCTCTTGTAGCTCAGTTGGTAGAGCACACCCTTGGTAAGGGTGAGGTCAGCGGTTCAAATCCGCTCAAGAGCTCCATATAACAAGGCAGATATGAAAATATCTGCCTTTGTTTTAGGTGGTAGTGGTTGCGCCTGATTGTGTTTCTGAAGGTTGCCGGTGTCGTGAATGCCGGTGTTGCAGCCAGGGTTGCCTAGTAAGTGTTGTAAAGTCTTTTTCGGGTCGGCATAATGGTCGGCCTGATTTTGTTTTAGGTCAGTAGCTCAATTGGCAGAGCGACGGTCTCCAAAACCGTAGGTTGGGGGTTCGATTCCCTCCTGACCTGCCAGATTCACTCGGTGTGTCTGGCTTTCTTTTCACAGGATCTTCATAGATGACTCCTAAAGCTGAAGCTCAAGGCTCTCGTTTCGACCTCCTCAAGTGGCTTGTAGTAGTCGCTCTGGTGGTTGTTGGCGTTGTTGGCAATCAGTACTTTTCTGCTTCGCCGATCCTGTACCGTGTACTCGCATTGCTTGCTATTGCTGCCGTAGCTGCCTTTGTAGGCCTGCAGACGGTCAAGGGCAAGTCTTTCTTTGTACTGGTTAAGGAAGCGCGTACCGAAATTCGTAAAGTCGTTTGGCCAACTCGCCAAGAAACCACGCAGACCACGTTGATCGTTGTGGCTGTTGTCCTGGTTATGGCGTTGCTGTTGTGGGGGCTTGATTCCCTGCTCGGCTGGCTTGTTTCCTTGATCGTCGGCTAAGGGTGTCCCGTGGCTAAGCGTTGGTATGTTGTGCATGCTTACTCCGGTTACGAGAAGCATGTAATGCGCTCGCTGGTCGAGCGCGTAAAGCTGGCCGGTATGGAAGATGGCTTCGGCGAGATTCTGGTTCCCACTGAAGAAGTGGTTGAAATGCGCAATGGCCAGAAGCGCAAGAGCGAACGCAAATTCTTCCCTGGCTATGTGCTGGTGCAGATGGATATGAACGAGGGTACTTGGCACTTGGTCAAGGACACTCCTCGGGTGATGGGTTTCATTGGCGGTACTGCCGATAAGCCTGCGCCAATCACCGATAAAGAAGCAGAAGCGATTCTGCGCCGCGTTGCCGATGGTAGCGACAAGCCGAAGCCGAAGACGTTGTTCGAGCCGGGTGAGTCGGTGCGCGTCAATGATGGTCCGTTCGCAGACTTTACCGGTGTTGTTGAAGAAGTTAACTACGAAAAGAGCCGGATTCAGGTCGCAGTGCTCATTTTCGGTCGCTCTACTCCGGTGGAGCTCGAGTTCAGCCAGGTCGAAAAGGTCTAGTTGAGCAAAAATCCCAACCCCGCAGCCGTAGGCTGTGGGGTTTTGTCGTCACTGGGATAAACGCGCAAGTAACCGGGGAGCCTCTCGAGGCGTTCGAACCCGTAATTGGAGTGCCTCATGGCCAAGAAGATTACCGCTTACATCAAGCTGCAAGTGAAGGCCGCTCAGGCTAACCCAAGCCCACCTGTTGGTCCTGCTCTGGGTCAGCACGGCGTGAACATCATGGAATTCTGCAAGGCTTTCAACGCCCGTACTCAGGGTCTTGAGCCAGGTCTGCCGACTCCAGTGATCATCACTGTCTACAGCGACCGTAGCTTCACTTTCGAAACCAAATCCACCCCTGCTTCGGTTCTGCTGAAGAAGGCGGCCGGTCTGACCAGCGGTTCCGCTCGTCCGAACACCGTTAAGGTTGGCACCGTGACTCGTGCACAGCTGGAAGAAATCGCGAAAACCAAAAACGCGGATCTGACTGCAGCTGATATGGAAGCAGCCGTGCGTACTATCGCCGGTTCTGCTCGTAGCATGGGCCTTAACGTGGAGGGTGTGTAATGGCTAAGCTGACCAAGCGTCAAAAGGCTATCGCCGGCAAAATCGAAGCAGGCAAGGCCTACAACTTTGTAGACGCTGCTGCCCTGCTGGCTGAGCTGTCGACTGTCAAGTTCAGCGAGTCGTTCGACGTAGCTGTAAACCTGGGTGTTGACCCGCGTAAATCCGACCAGGTCGTTCGTAGCGCTACTGTGCTGCCACACGGCACTGGCAAGACCGTTCGCGTTGCTGTGTTCACCCAGGGTCCAGCTGCTGAAGCCGCTTTGGCTGCCGGCGCTGACCGTGTAGGCATGGACGACCTGGCCGCCGAAATGAAAGGCGGCGACCTGAACTATGACGTAGTGATCGCATCCCCGGATGCAATGCGCGTTGTAGGTCAGTTGGGTCAGATCCTCGGTCCACGTGGCCTGATGCCTAACCCTAAAGTCGGCACCGTAACTCCAGACGTAGCTACCGCGGTTAAAAACGCCAAGGCTGGTCAGGTTCGTTATCGCACCGACAAAAACGGCATCATCCACACTTCCGTTGGCAAGATCGGCTTCGACGCCGTCAAGCTGAAGGAAAACGTTGAAGCCCTGATCGCTGATCTGAAGCGTATCAAGCCAGCTGCCTCGAAAGGCATTTACGTCAAGCGCGTTACCCTGAGCACCACTATGGGCCCAGGTCTGGTCATCGACCAAAGCTCGCTCGACGCGTAAGACACAGATTGGCGCAAGCGATTGCGCCAATTGAAAAATTGGGGTCCCTGCCTGGCGGGGGCTATCCAAGACCGTAGGCGACGCAAGTCTTAAACCTCAAGCCTACGCAGATGGTGCTCCCGGTTCCTTACCGAATCAGACACCAAAACGACATCCGGTTTCGACCAGATGAAACGGTAACAAGCAGGAGTTAAACCCGTGGCAATTAAACTCGAAGACAAGAAGGCCATCGTCGCTGAAGTCAACGAGGCTGCCAAAGTCGCTCTGTCCGCTGTCGTGGCTGATGCCCGTGGCGTAACAGTAGGCGCGATGACCGGACTCCGTAAAGAGGCTCGTGAAGCTGGCGTTTACGTACGTGTTGTACGTAACACCCTGCTCAAGCGCGCTGTTGCTGACACTGAATTCAGTGTCCTCAACGACGTGTTCACTGGCCCTACCCTGATTGCGTTCTCCAAAGAACATCCAGGCGCTGCTGCCCGGATCTTCAAGGAATTCGCAAAGGGTCAGGACAAGTTCGAGATCAAGGCAGCTGCGTTCGAGGGCAAGTTCCTCGCAGCTAACCAAATCGACGTACTGGCAACTCTGCCGACCCGTGACGAAGCAATTTCTCAGCTGATGAGCGTGATTCAAGGCGCTACCAGCAAGTTGGCTCGTACTCTGGCGGCAATTCGCGACCAGAAAGAAGCTGCTGCAGCCTAAGGCTCGTCAACTTCTCGCGTTTTTTGTTTTTTTCGATGGTCGCGTAGGCCGTCCCCAATATCAGGAATTAGATTCATGTCTATCTCTCAGAACGATATCCTTGAAGCAGTTGGCAGCATGTCCGTAATGGAAGTTGTTGAGCTGATCAAAGCTTTCGAAGAAAAATTCGGTGTTACCGCTGCTGCTGCATCGGCAGGTCCTGCCGCTGCTGCCGCTGTTGTTGAAGAGCAAACTGAATTCAACGTCATGCTGCTGGAAGCTGGCGAGAAGAAAGTTAACGTGATCAAGGCAGTACGTGAACTGACCGGTCTGGGCCTGAAAGAAGCCAAGGCTGTAGTTGACGGCGCTCCTGCCATGGTTCTGGAAGCAGTGACCAAAGATGCAGGCGACAAAGCCAAAGCAACTCTGGAAGAAGCAGGCGCTAAAGTCGAGCTGAAGTAAGCATCGACTTTGCGTCTCCAGCCCGAGCGTTAAGCGACAGGCTGATGGCTGGTGGCTCTTGCCACCGGCCTTTTTCCGTTATTGGCAGCCGACTGGGTCGGTGCCGATAACGTGCTGTAACCACCCGATGCGGTGGCGCAAACCATGGGGTTTGCACGATTTTCTGGCTGCTCCCGTCGGGAGGGGCCAAACAAGCAGGTGACCAAGCTGGGGAACGCTGATGGCTTACTCATATACTGAGAAAAAACGTATCCGCAAGGACTTTAGCAAGTTGCCGGACGTCATGGATGTGCCGTACCTCCTGGCCATCCAGCTGGATTCGTATCGTGAATTCTTGCAAGCGGGAGCGACTAAAGATCAGTTCCGCGACGTGGGCCTGCATGCGGCCTTCAAATCCGTTTTCCCGATCATCAGCTACTCCGGCAATGCTGCGCTGGAGTACGTCGGATATCGTCTGGGCGAACCGGCATTTGATGTCAAAGAATGCGTATTGCGCGGTGTAACTTACGCCGTACCTTTGCGGGTAAAAGTGCGCCTGATCATTTTCGACAAAGAATCGTCGAACAAAGCGATCAAGGACATCAAAGAGCAAGAAGTCTACATGGGTGAAATCCCCCTGATGACTGAAAACGGTACCTTCGTAATCAACGGTACCGAGCGTGTAATCGTTTCCCAGCTGCACCGTTCCCCGGGCGTGTTCTTCGACCACGACCGTGGCAAGACGCACAGCTCCGGTAAACTGCTGTACTCCGCGCGCATCATTCCTTACCGCGGTTCGTGGCTGGACTTCGAGTTCGACCCGAAAGACTGCGTATTCGTGCGTATCGACCGTCGTCGCAAGCTGCCTGCATCGGTACTGCTGCGCGCGCTGGGCTATACCACTGAAGAAGTGCTGGACGCGTTCTATACCACCAACGTATTCCACGTGAAGGGCGAGACCCTGAGCCTGGAGCTGGTGCCTCAGCGCCTGCGCGGTGAAATCGCTGTCCTCGATATTCTGGATGACAAAGGCAAGGTTATTGTCGAGCAGGGTCGTCGTATCACCGCTCGCCACGTCAACCAGCTGGAAAAAGCCGGGATCAAAGAGCTGGATGTGCCTCTGGACTACGTCCTGGGTCGCACAACCGCCAAGGTCATCGTGCACCCGGCAACCGGCGAAATCCTGGCAGAGTGCAACACCGAGCTGAACACCGAGATCCTGGCCAAAATCGCCAAGGCTCAGGTTGTTCGCATCGAAACTCTGTACACCAACGATATCGACTGCGGTCCGTTCGTCTCCGACACCCTGAAGATCGACTCCACCAGCAACCAACTGGAAGCGCTGGTCGAGATCTATCGCATGATGCGTCCTGGCGAGCCGCCAACCAAAGACGCTGCCGAGACCCTGTTCAACAACCTGTTCTTCAGCCCTGAGCGCTATGACCTGTCTGCGGTCGGCCGGATGAAGTTCAACCGTCGTATCGGTCGTACCGAGATCGAAGGTTCGGGCGTGCTGTGCAAGGAAGACATCGTCGCGGTACTGAAGACCCTGGTCGACATCCGTAACGGTAAAGGCATCGTCGATGACATCGACCACCTGGGTAACCGTCGTGTTCGCTGCGTAGGCGAAATGGCCGAGAACCAGTTCCGCGTTGGCCTGGTACGTGTTGAGCGTGCGGTCAAAGAGCGTCTGTCGATGGCTGAAAGCGAAGGCCTGATGCCGCAAGACCTGATCAACGCCAAGCCAGTGGCTGCGGCGGTGAAAGAGTTCTTCGGTTCCAGCCAGCTGTCCCAGTTCATGGACCAGAACAACCCGCTGTCCGAGATCACCCACAAGCGTCGTGTCTCTGCACTCGGCCCTGGCGGTTTGACTCGTGAGCGCGCCGGCTTCGAAGTTCGTGACGTACACCCGACTCACTACGGTCGTGTATGCCCGATTGAAACGCCGGAAGGTCCGAACATCGGTCTGATCAACTCCCTGGCCGCTTATGCGCGCACCAACCAGTACGGCTTCCTGGAAAGCCCGTACCGTGTGGTGAAAGACGCTCTGGTCACCGACGAGATCGTGTTCCTGTCCGCCATCGAAGAAGCCGATCACGTGATCGCTCAGGCTTCGGCCACGATGAACGACAAGAAAATGCTGATCGACGAGCTGGTAGCTGTTCGTCACTTGAACGAGTTCACCGTCAAGGCGCCGGAAGACGTCACCTTGATGGACGTTTCTCCGAAGCAGGTAGTTTCGGTTGCAGCGTCGCTGATCCCGTTCCTCGAGCACGATGACGCCAACCGTGCGTTGATGGGTTCGAACATGCAGCGTCAAGCTGTACCAACCCTGCGCGCTGACAAGCCGCTGGTCGGTACTGGCATGGAGCGTAACGTAGCTCGTGACTCCGGCGTTTGCGTCGTGGCTCGTCGTGGTGGCGTTATCGATTCCGTCGACGCCAGCCGTATCGTGGTTCGTGTTGCTGATGATGAAGTTGAAACCGGTGAAGCTGGTGTCGACATCTACAACCTGACCAAATACACCCGCTCCAACCAGAACACCTGCATCAACCAGCGTCCGCTGGTGCGTAAAGGTGATCGGGTTCAGCGTAGCGACATCATGGCTGACGGCCCGTCCACCGACATGGGTGAACTGGCGCTGGGTCAGAATATGCGCATCGCGTTCATGGCCTGGAACGGTTACAACTTCGAAGACTCCATCTGCCTGTCGGAACGAGTTGTTCAAGAAGACCGCTTTACCACGATCCACATTCAGGAACTGACCTGTGTGGCACGTGACACCAAGCTTGGGCCAGAGGAAATCACTGCAGACATCCCGAACGTGGGTGAAGCTGCACTGAACAAGCTGGACGAAGCCGGTATCGTTTACGTAGGTGCTGAAGTTGGCGCAGGCGACATCCTGGTCGGTAAGGTCACTCCGAAAGGCGAGACCCAGCTGACTCCGGAAGAAAAACTGCTGCGTGCGATCTTCGGTGAAAAAGCCAGCGACGTTAAAGACACTTCCCTGCGTGTACCTACCGGTACCAAAGGTACTGTCATCGACGTACAGGTCTTCACCCGCGACGGCGTTGAGCGTGATGCTCGTGCACTGTCGATCGAGAAGTCCCAGCTGGACGAGATCCGCAAGGACCTGAACGAAGAGTTCCGTATCGTTGAAGGTGCTACTTTCGAACGTCTGCGTTCCGCTCTGGTCGGCCACAAAGCCGAAGGCGGCGCCGGTCTGAAGAAAGGCCAGGACATCACCGACGAAGTTCTCGACGGTCTTGAGCACGGCCAGTGGTTCAAACTGCGCATGGCTGAAGATGCTCTGAACGAGCAGCTCGAGAAGGCTCAGGCTTACATCGTTGATCGTCGCCGTCTGCTGGACGACAAGTTCGAAGACAAGAAGCGCAAACTGCAGCAGGGCGATGACCTGGCTCCAGGCGTGCTGAAAATCGTCAAGGTCTACCTGGCAATCCGTCGTCGCATCCAGCCGGGCGACAAGATGGCCGGTCGTCACGGTAACAAAGGTGTGGTCTCCGTGATCATGCCGGTTGAAGACATGCCGCACGATGCCAATGGCACCCCGGTCGACGTCGTCCTCAACCCGTTGGGCGTACCTTCGCGTATGAACGTCGGTCAGATCCTTGAAACCCACCTGGGCCTCGCGGCCAAGGGTCTGGGCGAGAAGATCAATCGCATGATTGAAGAGCAGCGCAAAGTTGCCGAGCTGCGCAAGTTCCTGCACGAGATCTATAACGAGATCGGCGGTCGTCAGGAAAGCCTCGATGACTTCTCGGACCAGGAAATCCTGGATCTGGCTCAAAACCTGCGTGGCGGCGTTCCAATGGCCACTCCAGTGTTCGACGGCGCCAAGGAAAGCGAAATCAAGGCCATGCTGAAACTGGCGGACCTGCCAGAAAGCGGCCAGATGCAGCTGACCGACGGCCGTACCGGCAATAAGTTCGAGCGCCCGGTTACCGTTGGCTACATGTACATGCTGAAGCTGAACCACTTGGTAGACGACAAGATGCACGCTCGTTCTACCGGTTCGTACAGCCTGGTTACCCAGCAGCCGCTGGGTGGTAAGGCGCAGTTCGGTGGTCAGCGTTTCGGGGAGATGGAGGTCTGGGCACTGGAAGCATACGGTGCCGCTTACACTCTGCAAGAAATGCTCACAGTGAAGTCGGACGATGTGAACGGCCGTACCAAGATGTACAAAAACATCGTGGATGGCGATCACCGTATGGAGCCGGGCATGCCCGAGTCCTTCAACGTGTTGATCAAGGAAATTCGTTCCCTCGGCATCGATATCGATCTGGAAACCGAATAACACGTGACGCGAATCGAGAGCGGGGCAGGATTGCCCGCTCTCTGCTCCGCCAGGAGGAAAGGCCTTGAAAGACCTACTGAATTTGCTGAAAAACCAGGGTCAAGTCGAAGAGTTCGACGCCATCCGTATCGGATTGGCATCGCCTGAGATGATCCGTTCGTGGTCGTTCGGTGAAGTTAAAAAGCCGGAAACCATTAACTACCGTACGTTCAAACCTGAGCGTGACGGCCTGTTCTGCGCCAAGATCTTTGGCCCGGTAAAGGATTACGAGTGCCTGTGCGGTAAGTACAAGCGCTTGAAGCACCGTGGTGTGATCTGCGAGAAGTGCGGTGTTGAAGTCGCGCTGGCAAAAGTTCGTCGTGAGCGCATGGCGCACATCGAACTGGCCTCGCCAGTTGCCCACATCTGGTTCCTGAAATCGCTGCCGTCCCGTATCGGCTTGCTGATGGACATGACCCTGCGTGATATCGAACGCGTTCTCTACTTCGAGAGCTACGTCGTTATCGATCCAGGCATGACCACCCTTGAAAAAGGTCAGCTGCTGAACGACGAGCAGTACTTCGAAGCGCTGGAAGAGTTCGGCGACGATTTCGATGCCCGCATGGGTGCCGAAGCTGTCCGCGAACTGCTGCACGCTATCGACCTGGAGCACGAGATTGGTCGCCTGCGTGAAGAGATTCCGCAAACCAACTCCGAAACCAAGATCAAGAAGCTGTCCAAGCGTCTGAAGTTGATGGAAGCCTTCCAGGGTTCCGGCAACCTGCCAGAGTGGATGGTGCTGACCGTTCTGCCGGTTCTGCCGCCAGATCTGCGTCCACTGGTCCCGCTCGATGGCGGTCGCTTCGCGACTTCCGACCTCAACGATCTGTATCGTCGAGTGATCAACCGTAACAACCGTTTGAAGCGCCTGCTGGATCTGTCCGCTCCGGACATCATCGTGCGCAACGAAAAGCGTATGTTGCAGGAAGCTGTCGACGCACTGCTCGACAACGGTCGCCGTGGCCGCGCTATCACCGGTTCGAACAAGCGTCCTCTGAAATCCCTGGCTGACATGATCAAGGGTAAGCAGGGTCGTTTCCGTCAGAACTTGCTCGGTAAGCGTGTTGACTACTCCGGCCGTTCGGTAATTACCGTAGGTCCGACCCTGCGTCTGCACCAGTGCGGTCTGCCGAAGAAAATGGCTCTCGAGCTGTTCAAGCCGTTCATTTTCGGCAAGCTGGAAATGCGTGGTCTTGCTACCACCATCAAGGCTGCCAAGAAGATGGTCGAGCGCGAGCTGCCAGAGGTCTGGGACGTTCTCGCTGAAGTGATTCGCGAACACCCGGTACTTCTCAACCGTGCACCGACCCTTCACCGTCTGGGTATCCAGGCGTTTGAACCGGTACTGATCGAAGGTAAGGCTATCCAGCTGCACCCTCTGGTCTGCGCCGCGTACAACGCCGACTTCGACGGCGACCAAATGGCCGTGCACGTACCGCTGACGCTGGAAGCCCAGCTCGAAGCGCGTGCGTTGATGATGTCGACCAACAACATTCTGTCGCCAGCCAACGGTGAGCCAATCATCGTTCCGTCGCAGGACGTTGTATTGGGTCTGTACTACATGACTCGTGAAGCGATCAACGCCAAGGGCGAAGGTCGTGTGTTCGCGGATCTGCAGGAAGTTGACCGTGTGTTCCGTGCCGGCGAAGCCGCACTGCACGCCAAGGTTAAAGTCCGGATCAACGAAACCGTCAACGACCGTGATGGCGGCAGCGTGAGCAACACCCGTATCGTCGACACCACTGTCGGCCGTGCTCTGTTGTTCCAGGTTGTGCCAAAGGGTCTGTCGTACGACGTCGTCAACCTGCCGATGAAGAAAAAGGCGATCTCCAAGCTGATCAACCAGTGCTATCGCGTGGTTGGTTTGAAAGAGACTGTGATCTTCGCTGACCAGTTGATGTACACCGGTTTTGCTTATTCGACCATTTCCGGCGTTTCCATCGGTGTTAACGACTTCGTTATCCCGGATGAAAAAGCCCGCATCATCAATGCTGCTACTGATGAAGTGAAAGAGATCGAAAGCCAGTACGCCTCCGGCCTGGTAACCCAGGGCGAGAAGTACAACAAAGTGATCGACCTTTGGTCCAAGGCGAACGACGAAGTTTCCAAGGCGATGATGGCCAACCTCTCGAAAGAGAAAGTCATCGACCGTCATGGCGTCGAAGTCGACCAGGAATCCTTCAACTCGATGTACATGATGGCCGACTCGGGTGCGCGGGGTTCCGCAGCACAGATTCGTCAGCTGGCCGGTATGCGTGGCCTGATGGCCAAGCCGGACGGTTCCATCATTGAAACGCCGATTACTGCGAACTTCCGTGAAGGTTTGAGCGTACTTCAGTACTTCATCTCCACTCACGGTGCTCGTAAGGGTCTTGCGGATACCGCGTTGAAAACGGCTAACTCCGGTTACCTGACTCGTCGTCTGGTAGACGTTGCACAAGATCTGGTTGTAACCGAGATCGATTGCGGCACCGAACACGGTCTGCTGATGACTCCGCACATTGAAGGCGGTGACGTTGTAGAGCCGCTGGGTGAGCGCGTATTGGGTCGTGTTATCGCCCGTGACGTATTCAAGCCAGGTACCGAGGACGTCATCGTTCCTGCCGGCACCCTGGTAGACGAAAAGTGGGTCGAGTTCATCGAGCTCAACAGCATCGACGAAGTGATCGTGCGTTCGCCGATCAGCTGCGAAACCCGCTTCGGTATTTGCGCCAAGTGCTACGGCCGCGATCTGGCTCGTGGTCACCAGGTGAACATCGGTGAAGCGGTCGGCGTTATCGCTGCCCAGTCCATCGGTGAACCGGGTACCCAGCTGACGATGCGTACGTTCCACATCGGTGGTGCGGCAAGCCGGACCTCCGCAGCCGACAGCGTTCAGGTGAAGAATGGCGGTACCGTCCGTCTGCATAACCTGAAGCACGTTGAGCGAGTGGATGGTTGCCTGGTTGCTGTGTCCCGTTCCGGTGAGCTGGCCATCGCTGATGACTTCGGTCGTGAGCGTGAGCGTTACAAGCTGCCGTATGGTGCCGTGATTTCGGTTAAAGAAGGTGACAAGGTCGAAGCTGGCGCCATCGTGGCCAAGTGGGATCCGCACACTCACCCGATCGTTACCGAAATGAAAGGTACCGTGACCTACGTGGGCATGGAAGAAGGCATCACGATCAAGCGTCAGACTGACGAATTGACCGGTATGACCAACATTGAAGTCCTCGACGCCAAGGATCGTCCAGCTGCCGGTAAGGACATCCGTCCTGCCGTGAAGATGGTCGACGACAACGGCAAGGATCTGTTGCTGCCAGGCACTGACGTTATCGCTCAGTACTTCCTGCCAGCCAACGCCCTGGTCGGTGTAGCGGATGGTGCGAAGATCGCGATCGGTGATGTTATCGCTCGTATCCCGCAAGAGACTTCGAAAACTCGCGACATCACCGGTGGTCTGCCGCGTGTTGCCGACTTGTTCGAAGCCCGTCGTCCGAAAGAAGCGTCGATTCTGGCTGAAGTCAGCGGCACCATCGCGTTCGGTAAAGAGACCAAGGGCAAGCGCCGTCTGGTTATCACCCCGAACGACGGTACCGATCCGTACGAAGAGCTGATTCCGAAGTGGCGTCACCTGAACGTGTTCGAAGGCGAACAGGTAAACCGCGGCGAAGTTATCTCCGACGGTCCAAGCGATCCACACGACATCCTGCGTCTGCTGGGTGTGAGTGCGCTGGCCAAGTACATCGTCAACGAGATCCAGGACGTTTACCGTCTGCAAGGCGTGAAGATCAACGACAAGCACATCGAGACCATCCTGCGTCAGATGCTGCGTAAAGTTGAGATCGCTGAATCCGGCGATTCCAGTTTCATCAAGGGCGACCAGATGGAATTGACTCACGTACTGGTAGAGAACGAGCGTCTGAGCGGCGAAGACAAGTTTGTCTCCAAGTTCACTCGCGTTCTGCTGGGTATCACCAAGGCATCGTTGTCCACCGAATCGTTCATCTCGGCGGCTTCCTTCCAGGAAACCACTCGCGTACTGACCGAAGCGGCGGTAACCGGCAAGCGCGATTACCTGCGCGGCCTGAAGGAAAACGTGGTCGTGGGTCGTCTGATCCCGGCTGGTACCGGCCTGGCTTATCACAGCGAGCGTAAGCGCCGCCGTGAAGCAGACAAGCCGTTGCGCGTAAGCGCCAGTGAAGTGGAAGCTGCACTGACCGAAGCGCTGAACTCGAGCGGTAACTGAGTTCTGCGGTAAATGAGTGTGAGGCCCTGGTCACTCCGTTCATCGAATCGAGACAATTTGTCGAGATTGGATGAGCGGGGAGGGCGGGGCCTTGCCTTGACTGGGGACAAGATCCTCTTTAGACTCTTGTACCCCTAAATTTGGCGGGAACTCGTTCCTGCCATTTTGCTTTTCTTGCAAGACAATAGCGTCGCAAGACAACAGTGGAGCTAGTAGATGGCAACTATCAACCAGCTGGTACGTCAGCCGCGTAAGCGTATCGTCGAGAAATCCGACGTGCCTGCGCTGCAGAACTGCCCGCAACGCCGTGGCGTGTGCACCCGTGTGTACACCACCACGCCGAAAAAACCTAACTCGGCACTGCGTAAAGTATGCCGTGTGCGTCTGACCAACGGTTTCGAGGTTTCCTCGTACATCGGCGGTGAAGGCCACAACCTGCAAGAGCACAGCGTGGTACTGATCCGCGGCGGTCGTGTAAAAGACTTGCCAGGTGTTCGTTACCACACCGTTCGCGGTTCGTTGGATACTTCCGGTGTTAAAGGTCGTAACCAGGGTCGTTCGAAGTACGGTACCAAGCGTCCGAAGTAATCGGCCGTTTTGCAGTTTTTCATTTTATTGAGTCGATAAGAGTAAGGTCGGGCACGCATCCATAGGAGCTGTCCCGGGCTAACCTGAAGACCGTTTGAGGGCTTATCAATGCCAAGACGTCGCGTAGCAGCCAAGCGTGAGATTCTGGACGATCCGAAATACGGAAGCCAAATCCTCGCCAAATTCATGAACCACGTAATGGAAAGCGGCAAGAAAGCCGTTGCCGAACGTATCGTTTATGGTGCCCTGGATACCGTGAAGGCTCGTAAGGCCGGCACCGATCCCCTGGAACTCTTCGAAAAAGCACTCGACGCCATCGCTCCGCTGGTCGAAGTGAAGTCGCGCCGCGTTGGTGGTGCTACTTACCAGGTTCCGGTCGAAGTTCGTCCTTCCCGTCGTAACGCTCTGGCAATGCGCTGGTTGGTAGACTACGCCCGCAAGCGCGGCGAGAAGTCTATGGCTCTGCGTTTGGCTGGCGAACTGTTGGACGCTGCCGAAGGCAAAGGTGCTGCAGTTAAGAAGCGTGAAGACGTTCACCGTATGGCTGAAGCCAACAAGGCTTTCTCGCACTACCGCTTCTAATTTTAGCGTCACTAATTTTGCGAGGGCTTTATGGCTCGTACAACACCGATTAATCGCTACCGTAACATTGGTATCGTTGCACACGTGGATGCTGGTAAAACCACCACCACTGAGCGCGTCCTTTTTTACACTGGCAAAAGTCACAAGATGGGCGAGGTGCATGACGGCGCCGCGACCACAGACTGGATGGTGCAGGAGCAGGAGCGTGGTATTACCATTACTTCTGCTGCCATTACCGCCTTCTGGCAGGGTTCCGCCAAGCAGCACAAAGACCAGTACCGTTTCAACGTCATCGATACCCCGGGCCACGTAGACTTCACTATTGAAGTTGAGCGTTCCCTGCGTGTACTCGACGGTGCGGTCGTTGTGTTCTGCGGTACTTCCGGCGTTGAGCCTCAGTCCGAAACCGTATGGCGTCAAGCCAACAAGTACGGTGTTCCACGTATCGTTTACGTGAACAAGATGGACCGTGCTGGTGCTAACTTCCTGCGCGTGATCGCTCAGATCAAGCAGCGTCTGGGTCACACTCCGGTGCCTATCCAGTTGGCTATCGGTTCCGAAGACAACTTCCAGGGTCAGATCGATCTGATGACCATGGAAGCGGTTTACTGGAACGATGCCGACAAGGGTATGACTCCTCGTCGTGAAGCCATCCCTGCTGAACTGCAGGAACTGGCTGAAGAGTGGCGCAACAACATGGTTGAGGCTGCGGCCGAAGCCAGCGAAGAGCTGATGAACAAGTACCTTGAAGGTGAAGAGCTCACCATCGAGGAAATCAAGGGTGCTCTGCGTCAGCGTACTATCGCTGGTGAGATCGTCCTGGCTGTTTGCGGTTCTTCCTTCAAGAACAAGGGTGTTCCCCTGGTTCTCGACGCCGTTATCGACTACCTGCCGGCTCCAAGCGACATTCCTGCCATCAAGGGTACTGACCCGGATGACGAGGAAAAGCAAATGGAGCGTCATGCAGACGACAACGAGCCGTTCTCGGCTCTGGCGTTCAAGATCGCTACCGACCCATTCGTGGGTACCTTGACTTTCGTCCGTGTTTACTCGGGCGTGTTGGCCTCCGGCGACGGCGTGATCAACTCGGTCAAAGGCAAGAAAGAGCGCGTGGGTCGTATGGTGCAAATGCACGCAAACGCCCGTGAAGAGATCAAGGAAGTACGCGCTGGTGACATCGCGGCCCTGATCGGCATGAAGGACGTCACCACTGGTGAAACCTTGTGCAACGCTGACAAGCCAATCATCCTGGTTCGCATGGACTTCCCGGAGCCGGTTATTTCGGTTGCCGTTGAGCCTAAGACCAAGGATGACCAGGAAAAAATGGGTATCGCTCTGGGCAAACTTGCTCAGGAAGACCCGTCTTTCCGCGTCAAGACTGATGAAGAGACTGGTCAAACGATCATCTCTGGCATGGGCGAGTTGCACCTGGACATCCTGGTTGACCGGATGCGCCGTGAGTTCAACGTCGAAGCCAACATCGGTAAGCCTCAGGTTTCGTATCGTGAGCGCATCACGAAGAATTGCGAAATCGAAGGCAAGTTCGTTCGTCAGTCCGGCGGTCGTGGCCAGTTCGGCCACTGCTGGATCCGTTTTGCTCCTGCTGACGAAGGTCAGGAAGGTCTGCAATTCGTGAACGAAGTAGTGGGTGGTGTGGTTCCTAAGGAATACATCCCGGCTATCCAGAAGGGTATCGAAGAGCAGATGAAGAACGGCGTAGTTGCCGGCTATCCGCTGATCGGCCTGAAGGCTACCGTGTTTGATGGTTCTTACCACGACGTCGACTCGAACGAGATGGCGTTTAAGGTGGCTGCTTCCATGGCGACCAAGCAACTGGCCCAGAAGGGCGGTGGTGAGTTGCTCGAGCCAATCATGGCGGTAGAGGTTGTTACGCCTGAAGACTATATGGGTGACGTGATGGGCGACCTTAACCGTCGTCGCGGCATGATTCTGGGTATGGAAGACACGGTCTCCGGTAAGGTGATCCGTGCTGAAGTTCCGTTGGGCGAGATGTTCGGTTATGCGACCGACGTTCGTTCGATGTCTCAGGGTCGCGCAAGCTACTCTATGGAATTCAAAAAATACAATACAGCTCCGTCGCACATCGTCGAAACTGTAACCAAAAAACAAGGCTGATTCAGTCCTTTAGGCAAGGAGTTAATTGTCGTGGCTAAAGAAAAATTTGATCGTTCCCTACCGCACGTCAACGTTGGCACTATCGGTCACGTTGACCACGGTAAAACCACTCTGACCGCAGCTCTGACTCGCGTTTGCTCCGAAGTTTTCGGTTCCGCAATCGTTGATTTCGATAAAATCGACAGCGCTCCAGAAGAAAAAGCTCGTGGTATCACCATCAACACCGCGCACGTCGAGTACAACTCGAAGATCCGTCACTACGCTCACGTTGACTGCCCAGGTCACGCTGACTATGTGAAGAACATGATCACTGGTGCTGCCCAGATGGACGGCGCGATCCTGGTTTGCTCGGCCGCTGATGGTCCGATGCCACAAACCCGTGAGCACATCCTGCTGTCCCGTCAGGTAGGCGTTCCGTACATCGTGGTTTTCCTGAACAAGGCTGACCTGGTAGACGACGCTGAGCTGCTGGAACTGGTCGAGATGGAAGTTCGCGACCTGCTGTCCACCTACGACTTCCCGGGCGATGACACTCCAATCATCATCGGTTCGGCTCGTATGGCGCTGGAAGGCAAAGACGACAACGAAATGGGCACCACTGCCGTTCGTAAACTGGTTGAAACTCTGGACAGCTACATCCCAGAACCAGAGCGCGCTATCGACAAGCCATTCCTGATGCCAATCGAAGACGTATTCTCGATCTCGGGTCGTGGTACTGTTGTGACCGGTCGTATCGAGCGCGGTATCGTTCGCGTTCAAGATGCACTGGAAATCGTTGGTCTGCGTGACACCACCACCACCACCTGCACCGGTGTTGAAATGTTCCGCAAGCTGCTCGACGAAGGTCGTGCTGGCGAGAACTGCGGCGTTCTGCTGCGTGGTACCAAGCGTGACGACGTTGAGCGTGGCCAGGTTCTGGTTAAGCCAGGTTCGGTTAAGCCGCACACCAAGTTCACCGCAGAAGTTTACGTTCTGAGCAAGGAAGAAGGCGGTCGTCACACTCCGTTCTTCAAAGGCTACCGTCCACAGTTCTACTTCCGTACTACTGACGTGACTGGTAACTGCCAGCTGCCAGAAGGCGTTGAAATGGTAATGCCAGGTGATAACATCCAAATGGAAGTTACCCTGATCAAGACCATCGCAATGGAAGACGGCCTGCGTTTCGCTATCCGTGAAGGCGGTCGTACCGTCGGCGCTGGCGTCGTAGCCAAAATCATCGAGTAAGCATCTCTTTTGAGATAGCTTCGATGCTTTGAAAGGCCCCCGCTCAGCGGGGGCTTTTTTATTGGGTTGACACCCATCTGGGGCGTCTATAGAATTGCGCCTCCTTTTAACGGGCGTATTGCGCCCGGTGGGAATAGCAGCCGGAGTCTGAAATCCAATGCAAAATCAGCAAATCCGTATCAGGTTGAAGGCTTTCGACCATCGCCTGATCGACCAATCAACCCAGGAAATCGTGGAAACCGCGAAACGTACTGGTGCTCAAGTGCGTGGTCCAATTCCACTGCCTACCCGTAAAGAGCGGTTCACCGTTCTGGTCTCCCCGCACGTCAACAAAGACGCGCGTGACCAGTACGAGATCCGTACTCATAAGCGCGTTCTGGACATCGTCCAGCCAACGGATAAAACCGTTGATGCTCTTATGAAGCTTGATCTTGCGGCCGGTGTGGAAGTGCAGATCAGCCTCGGCTAAGACTCGGTCTTAGTCGTGTAACGCTCTGAAATGGGCGGCCATAGCGGGTGAAAGCCCCGTACACTCATGAGGTTTACAACATGACTATTGGTGTAGTCGGTCGTAAATGCGGTATGACCCGTATTTTCACCGAAGAAGGTGTCTCCATTCCGGTCACGGTCATTGAGATCGAACCGAATCGCGTCACCCAGTTCAAAACTGAAGAGACCGATGGCTATCGTGCAGTGCAAGTCACTGTCGGCGAGCGTCGTGCTTCGCGTGTAACAGCAGCTCAGGCTGGCCACTTCGCTAAAGCGAACGTTGCCGCTGGTCGTACCGTAATGGAATTCCGCCTTGAAGAAGGCGAGTACCAGGCCGGCGATCTGATCAACGCTGAAATCTTCGCCGCTGGTCAACTGGTTGATGTAACCGGTCAGTCCAAGGGTAAAGGCTTCCAGGGTACGATCAAGCGTTGGAATTTCCGCGGGCAAGATAACACCCACGGTAACTCCGTATCCCACCGCGTTCCAGGCTCTATCGGCCAGTGCCAGACTCCTGGTCGTGTATTCAAGGGCAAAAAAATGTCCGGTCATATGGGCGCTGAGCGCGTGACCGTGCAGTCCCTCGAAGTAGTGCGCGTGGACGCTGAACGCAATCTGTTGTTGGTCAAGGGCGCTGTTCCTGGCGCTACTGGCGGCAACTTGGTTGTACGTCCAGCAGCCAAGGCTCGCGGTTAAGGGGAAGCTGACATGCAATTAAATGTAAATGACGCTCAAGCGATCGAAGTTTCCGAACTGACATTTGGCGGCGAATTCAACGAGACGCTGGTTCACCAAGCAGTCGTGGCCTACATGGCCGGCGGCCGTCAGGGTTCCAAGCAGCAAAAGACCCGTTCCGACGTTCGTGGTGGCGGCAAGCGCCCATGGCGTCAGAAAGGTACTGGCCGTGCTCGTGCCGGTACTATCCGTAGCCCAATCTGGCGAGGCGGCGGTACCACTTTCGCAGCTCGTCCTCAGGATCACTCCCAGAAGCTGAACAAGAAGATGTATCGCGCAGCAATGCGTTCCATCCTTGCTGAGCTGGTGCGTACTGATCGTCTGGTCGTGGTTCAGGATTTCGCCGTTGAAACGCCGAAAACCAAAGACCTGCTGGGCAAACTGAACAACATGAGCCTGACCGACGTTCTGATCGTGTCCGACGCTGTTGATCAGAACCTGTACCTGGCTGCTCGTAACCTGCCACACGTAGATGTACGTGACGTGCAAGGTTCCGATCCAGTTAGTCTGATCGCATACGACAAGGTGTTGATCACCGTGTCGGCCGTGAAGAAATTCGAGGAGCTGCTGGGATGAACCAGGAACGCGTATTTAAAGTTCTGCTTGGCCCGCACGTTTCCGAGAAGGCTACGGTTCTGGCAGACAAGAAAGGCCAGTTCGTTTTCAAGGTTGCTACCGACGCAACCAAGCTGGAAATCAAGAAGGCCGTCGAAAGCCTGTTCAGCGTGAAAGTAGAGCGTGTTACTACCCTGAATGTTCTGGGTAAGAGCAAGCGCACTGCTCGCGGTCTGGGCAAGCGTAATGACTGGAAGAAGGCAGTTATCTCCCTTCAGCCAGGCCAAGATCTCGATTTCAGCAGCAGTGCTGAGTAAGGAAGGGGTGCATCATGGCAATCGTTAAATGCAAACCGACTTCCCCTGGCCGCCGTTTTGTGGTCAAGGTGGTCAACCAGGAGCTGCATAAAGGCGCTCCTCACGCACCGCTGCTCGAGAAGAAATCGAAGACTGGTGGTCGTAACAACAATGGCCGTATTACCACTCGTCACATCGGTGGTGGTCATAAGCAGCATTATCGTCTGGTCGACTTCCGTCGCAACGACAAAGATGGCATCTCTGCCACTGTCGAGCGTATCGAATACGATCCAAACCGTACTGCTCACATCGCTTTGCTGCTGTACGCAGATGGCGAGCGTCGCTACATCATCGCCCCTAAAGGCGTGAGCGCTGGCGACCAGCTGATCGCAGGTGCCCTGGCACCGATCAAGCCGGGCAACGCTCTGCAACTGCGCAACATTCCAGTTGGTAGCACCGTACACGGCATCGAATTGAAGCCAGGTAAAGGCGCTCAGATCGCTCGTTCCGCTGGTGCTTCGGCTCAGCTGATCGCTCGTGAAGGCGTGTACGTTACCCTGCGTCTGCGTTCCGGTGAAATGCGTAAAGTCCTGGCTGAATGCCGTGCGACCCTGGGCGAAGTCTCGAACTCCGAGCACAGCCTGCGTTCGCTGGGTAAAGCTGGTGCCAAACGCTGGCGTGGCGTTCGCCCAACCGTTCGTGGTGTTGCCATGAACCCGGTTGACCACCCACATGGTGGTGGTGAAGGTCGTACCTCTGGTGGTCGTCATCCGGTATCGCCATGGGGCTTCCCGACTAAGGGCGCGAAGACTCGTGGTAATAAGCGTACCGACAAAATGATCGTCCGTCGTCGCAAGTAAATAGAGGGATACGACAGTGCCACGTTCTCTGAAAAAAGGTCCTTTTATCGATCTTCACCTACTGAAGAAGATCGAAGTGGCGGCGGAAAAGAACGATCGCAAACCGGTGAAAACCTGGTCGCGTCGTTCGATGATCCTGCCACAAATGGTCGGTTTGACCATCGCAGTACACAACGGTCGTCAGCACGTCCCAGTTCTCGTGAACGAAGACATGGTCGGCCACAAACTGGGCGAGTTCGCCGGTACCCGCACTTATCGCGGGCACGTGGCAGACAAGAAAGCCAAGCGTTAAGGGGTTAGGAAATGGAAGTAGCCGCTAAGTTGTCGGGCGCTCGAATCTCCGCCCAGAAAGCCCGCTTGGTCGCCGACCAGATCCGCGGGAAGAAGGTGGGCGAAGCGCTCAACCTGTTGGCTTTCAGCAGTAAGAAAGCCGCCGAGATCATGAAGAAAGTGCTGGAGTCGGCCGTAGCCAACGCCGAGCATAACGAAGGCGCGGACGTTGATGACCTGAAGGTCAGCACCGTTTTCGTCAACGAAGGGCGTTCGCTGAAGCGCATCATGCCACGTGCCAAAGGCCGTGCTGATCGCATCGTCAAGCGGTCTTGCCATATCACTGTCAAGGTTGCTGACAAGTAACGGAGTCGAAGAGATGGGTCAGAAAGTACATCCCATTGGCATTCGCCTGGGAATCGTCAAGGAGCACACCTCCGTCTGGTACGCAGACGGTCGGACTTATGCGGACTATTTGCTCGCAGATCTGAAGGTGCGTGAGTATCTCCAAGACAAACTAAAAAGCGCGTCCGTAAGCCGTATCGATATCCATCGTCCGGCCCAAACTGCACGTATCACCATCCACACCGCTCGTCCAGGTATCGTTATCGGGAAGAAAGGTGAAGATGTTGAGAAACTGCGTCAGGACCTGACCAAGCAAATGGGTGTGCCTGTGCACATCAATATCGAAGAGATCCGCAAGCCGGAGCTCGACGGTATGCTGGTTGCGCAGAGCGTAGCTCAGCAGCTGGAGCGTCGTGTAATGTTCCGTCGCGCTATGAAGCGCGCCGTACAGAACGCCATGCGCATTGGTGCCAAAGGCATCAAAATCCAAGTGAGCGGTCGTCTCGGCGGTGCTGAAATCGCACGTACTGAATGGTATCGCGAAGGTCGTGTGCCATTGCACACCCTGCGTGCCGACATCGACTATGCCAACTACGAAGCTCACACCACTTACGGTGTGATCGGTGTAAAGGTTTGGATCTTCAAAGGCGAAGTAATTGGTGGTCGCCAAGAAGAACTGAAACCACAAGCACCAGCGCCTCGTAAAAAAGCTGCTAAGTAAGGGGTACGCCAAATGTTGCAACCAAAGCGTACGAAGTTCCGCAAGCAGATGACAGGCCACAACCGTGGTCTGGCACAGCGCGGTAGCAAAGTCAGCTTCGGCGAGTTCGCGCTGAAGTCTGTAGCTCGTGGTCGTCTCACCGCTCGTCAGATCGAGTCAGCGCGTCGTGCTCTGACCCGTCACGTTAAACGTGGCGGCAAGATCTGGATCCGTGTATTCCCGGACAAGCCTATTTCCAAAAAACCACTCGAAGTTCGGATGGGTAAAGGTAAGGGTAGTGTGGAGTACTGGGTTGCCCAGATTCAGCCAGGCAAAGTCCTGTATGAAATCGAGGGTGTTACTGAAGAGCTGGCGCGTGAGGCTTTTGCCCTGGCTGCTGCAAAGCTGCCGCTCGCCACCGCCTTTGTTAAACGGACGGTGATGTGATGAAAGCGAATGAACTTCGTGAAAAATCCGCACAGCAGCTGAACGAGCAACTGCTCGGCCTGCTGCGCGACCAGTTCAATCTGCGTATGCAGAAAGCAACTGGCCAGTTGGGGCAGTCTCATCTGCTCTCGCAAGTTAAACGTGACATCGCTCGCGTGAAGACTGTGCTTAACCAGCAGGCAGGTAAGTAATCATGGCTGAAGCCGAAAAAACTGTCCGTACGCTGACTGGCCGTGTTGTCAGCGACAAGATGGACAAAACCATCACCGTTCTGATCGAGCGTCGCGTTAAGCACCCGATCTACGGTAAATACGTTAAGCGTTCGACTAAGCTGCACGCACACGACGAAACCAATCAGTGCCACATCGGCGACAAAGTCACTATTCGTGAAACTCGTCCGCTGGCCAAGACCAAGTCTTGGGCATTGGTTGATGTTCTCGAACGCGCTGTGGAAGTCTAAGGACTAGGGGTCGGAGAAATTATATGATTCAGACTCAATCCATGCTCGATGTGGCCGATAACAGCGGCGCTCGCCGTGTTATGTGCATCAAGGTGCTGGGTGGCTCCCATCGTCGTTACGCTGGTATCGGTGACATCATCAAAGTTACCGTGAAGGAAGCAATTCCTCGCGGTAAAGTGAAAAAAGGCCAAGTGATGACTGCTGTTGTAGTCCGCACTCGTCACGGCGTACGTCGTGCTGATGGCTCCATTATCCGCTTTGATGGCAACGCTGCTGTTCTTCTGAACAACAAGCAAGAGCCGATCGGCACCCGTATCTTTGGGCCAGTGACCCGTGAACTTCGTACTGAGAAGTTCATGAAGATCGTCTCGCTCGCCCCAGAAGTGCTGTAAGGAGATCCGACATGCAAAAGATTCGTCGTGACGACGAGATCATCGTGATCGCCGGCAAAGACAAAGGTAAGCGCGGTAAGGTGCTTAAGGTTCTCGCTAACAACCGTTTGGTTATTGGTGGTCTGAACCTGGTCAAGCGTCATACCAAGCCTAACCCGATGTCGGGCGTGCAGGGCGGTATCGTCGAAAAAGAAGCTCCACTGGATGCTTCTAACGTCGCCATTTTCAACGGCGAAACCAACAAGGCTGACCGCGTTGGTTTCAAAGTAGAAGACGGCAAGAAAATTCGTGTCTTCAAGTCGACCCAAAAAGCGGTTGATGCTTGAACACTGCTAGGTAGATGAGACCATGGCACGACTAAAAGAGATTTACTGGAAGGAAATCGCACCGAAGCTTAAGGAAGAACTTAAGCTTTCGAACGTGATGGAAGTTCCACGCGTTACCAAAATCACCCTGAACATGGGTCTGGGCGAAGCGGTCGGTGACAAAAAAGTCATCGAGCACGCTGTTGCTGACCTGGAAAAGATCACCGGCCAGAAAGTCGTTGTGACCTACGCTCGCAAATCCATCGCTGGCTTTAAAGTCCGTGAAGGTTGGCCGATCGGCGTCAAAGTGACCCTGCGCCGTGAGCGTATGTACGAATTCCTGGATCGTCTGCTGTCGATCTCCCTGCCTCGGGTCCGCGACTTCCGCGGCCTGAATGCCAAGTCCTTCGATGGTCGTGGTAACTACAGCATGGGCGTTAAAGAGCAGATCATCTTCCCGGAAATCGACTACGACAAGATCGATGCTCTCCGCGGTCTGGACATTACCCTGACCACCACTGCCAAGAACGATGATGAAGGTCGCGCGCTGCTGCGTGCTTTCAAATTCCCGTTCCGCAACTGATTGGAGTAGGAAAATGGCCAAGATGAGCATGAAAAACCGCGAGCTGAAGCGTCAGCTCACGGTTGCCAAGTACGCCAAGAAGCGTGCAGCACTGAAAGCTATCATCGTTGATCTGAACGCAAGTCCAGAAGCACGTTGGGAAGCTACAGTAGCTCTGCAGAAGCAGCCACGTGACGCAAGCGCTTCGCGCATGCGTAACCGCTGCCGCCTGACCGGTCGTCCACACGGCGTTTACCGCAAGTTCGGCCTCGGCCGTAACAAACTGCGTGAAGCTGCAATGCGTGGTGACGTACCTGGTCTGGTTAAAGCCAGCTGGTAAGCACTGTCAAAGTCTCGGTGGTCCGGATCGCAAGATCCTGACCACCGGTGACCTTGAACTTGAATCAAGCCCCTTTTGGGGCTTGATTCATTTGTGGGGTGTGTCTAGAATACCCGGCTCGCCTGAGCCCGTGCTTTTTCCGCATGGATGAGCTCGGCGACAAGTAGTAGCCGCAAGGCTAATTTTTTTGTATTAGGAGCGTCTAGCCCATGAGTATGCAGGACCCGTTAGCGGACATGCTAACTCGAATCCGTAATGCCCAGATGGCTGAAAAGTCCGTCGTAAGCATGCCATCTTCTACTTTGAAGGTAGCTGTTGCCAAAGTCCTGAAGGACGAAGGTTACATTGCGGGTTATCAGATCAGCAGCGAAATCAAACCACTGCTGTCCATCGAGCTGAAGTACTTCGAAGGCCGTCCGGTCATCGAAGAAGTGAAGCGCGTTAGCCGTCCAGGCCTGCGTCAGTACAAGTCCGTCGATGATCTGCCAAAAGTTCGTGGCGGTCTCGGTGTGTCTATCGTCTCCACCAACAAAGGTGTGATGACGGATCGTGCTGCGCGCGCTGCCGGTGTCGGCGGCGAAGTTCTTTGCACTGTGTTCTAAGGGGGGATAAGCATGTCACGCGTCGCTAAGAACCCCGTTAAGCTGCCAGCCGGTGTCGAAGTAAAATTCGCAGGCCAACAGCTTTCGGTGAAGGGTGCCAAGGGCACTCTCGAACTGAACATCCATTCGTCCGTTGAGATCGTTGAAGAAGCTGGTGAGCTGCGTTTCGCTGCTCGCAATGGCGATCAACAAACTCGCGCAATGGCTGGTACCACTCGTGCGTTGGTAAACAACATGGTCCAAGGCGTAAGCCAAGGCTTCGAGCGCAAGCTCCAGCTGGTCGGTGTTGGTTACAAAGCGCAAGCAAAAGGCACAGTGCTGAACCTGGCTCTTGGCTTCTCGCACCCAGTGGATTATGAACTGCCGGAAGGCATCACCGCTGAGACTCCTAGCCAGACCGATATCCTGATCAAGGGCATCGATAAGCAGCTGGTAGGTCAAGTGGCCGCCGAGATCCGCGACTTCCGTCCACCAGAGCCGTACAAAGGCAAAGGTGTGCGCTACGCGGACGAAGTCGTCCGTCGTAAAGAAGCCAAGAAGAAGTAGGGCATAGCAAATGACCGACAAAAAAGTTACTCGACTGCGTCGCGCTCGCAAAGCACGCCTGAAAATGCACGAACTCGAAGTCGTGCGTCTCTGCGTGTTCCGCTCGTCGCAGCACATCTACGCCCAGGTCATTTCGGCCGACGGCAACAAAGTCCTGGCATCTGCCTCGACTTTGGATAAAGAACTGCGTGATGGCGCCACTGGCAACATCGACGCGGCCACTAAGGTTGGCCAGCTGGTCGCTACGCGTGCTAAAGCCGCTGGCGTCTCGCAGGTGGCTTTCGACCGCTCTGGCTTCAAGTATCACGGCCGCGTCAAGGCGCTGGCTGATGCTGCTCGTGAAGCTGGGCTGGAGTTCTAAGTTATGTCAAATAACGACCAAAAGCGCGACGAAGGCTACATCGAGAAGCTGGTTCAAGTTAACCGCGTAGCCAAAACCGTTAAAGGCGGCCGTATCTTCACTTTCACCGCGTTGACCGTGGTGGGTGATGGTAAAGGGCGTGTTGGCTTCGGCCGTGGCAAGTCGCGTGAAGTGCCTGCTGCGATCCAGAAGGCAATGGAAGCTGCTCGCCGCAACATGATCCAAGTTGATCTGAACGGCACCACTCTGCAGTACGCAATGAAGTCCGGTCACGGCGCTTCGAAGGTGTACATGCAGCCTGCTTCTGAAGGTACCGGTATCATCGCTGGCGGCGCTATGCGTGCTGTCCTCGAAGTTGCTGGTGTTCAGAACGTTCTGGCCAAGTGCTACGGCTCGACTAACCCGGTAAACGTGGTTCACGCCACTTTTAAAGGTTTGAAAGCTATGCAGTCTCCTGAATCCATTGCCGCCAAGCGTGGCAAAAGCGTCAAGGAGATCTTCTGATCATGGCTACCGTAAAAGTTACGCTGATCAAAAGCATGACCGGCCGCATCCCTAACCACAAATTGTGCGTTAAGGGTCTGGGTCTGCGTCGCATCGGTCACACTGTAGAAGTACTTGATACTCCCGAGAATCGCGGGATGATCAACAAGGCTTACTACATGCTGCGTGTCGAGGGTTAATCGATGAAACTCAATGATCTGAGTCCAGCGCCGGGTTCCCGTCGCGAAAAGCATCGTCCGGGCCGTGGTATCGGTAGTGGTTTGGGCAAGACCGGTGGCCGTGGCCACAAAGGTCAGTCCTCCCGCTCCGGTGGCACCATTGCTCCAGGCTTTGAAGGCGGTCAACAGCCGCTGCATCGTCGCCTGCCGAAGTTCGGTTTCGTTTCCCTGAAGGCCATGGACCGCGCAGAAGTGCGTCTGTCCGAGCTGGCTAAAGTGGAAGGCGACATCGTCACCGTGCAGTCCCTGAAAGATGCCAACGTGATCAACGTCAACGTACAGCGTGTGAAAATCATGCTGTCCGGTGAAGTGACTCGCGCTGTCACTATCGGCAAGGGAATCGGCGCCACCAAAGGTGCGCGTGCGGCTATCGAAGCAGCTGGCGGCAAGTTCGAGGAATAAATGGCTAAGCAAGGTGCTCTCTCTGCGCTCGGCAAAGGCGGTATGTCTGAACTCTGGGCTCGTCTGCGTTTTCTGTTCCTGGCGATTATCGTCTACCGAATAGGCGCACACATCCCGGTTCCAGGTATCAACCCGGACCGACTCGCGGACCTGTTTCGACAGAATGAGGGGACCATTCTTAGCTTGTTCAACATGTTTTCCGGCGGCGCGCTGGAGCGGATGAGCATCTTTGCACTGGGGATCATGCCGTACATCTCGGCATCGATCATCATGCAACTGATGACAGCCGTCAGCCCGCAGCTGGAGCAGTTGAAGAAGGAAGGTGAAGCTGGCCGTCGCAAGATCAGCCAGTACACCCGCTACGGCACTGTCGTCCTCGCTCTCGTCCAGGCCATTGGCATGTCCATTGGTCTGGCGGGGCAGGGCGTTGCGTTCACTGGTGACTTTGGCTTCCATTTCGTCGCGGTATCCACTTTTGTGGCTGGTGCGATGTTCATGATGTGGCTGGGTGAGCAGATTACTGAGCGTGGTGTTGGCAACGGTATCTCGATGTTGATTTTTTCGGGTATCGTCGCCGGTCTTCCGAGAGCGATCGGGCAGTCTTTCGAGTCTGCACGTCAGGGTGATATCAACATCTTCGCCCTGGTTGCCATCGGTTTGCTGGCAGTAGCGATTATCGGTTTCGTGGTGTTCATTGAGCGTGGTCAGCGTCGTATTGCTGTTCACTACGCCAAGCGTCAGCAGGGCCGCAAGGTCTTCGCTGCGCAGACTAGCCACTTGCCGCTGAAGGTGAACATGGCCGGTGTTATTCCGGCTATTTTCGCGAGCAGCATTTTGCTGTTCCCGGCTTCGTTGGGTGCCTGGTTCGGTCAGTCTGAAGGTATGGGCTGGTTGCAGGACATCTCGCAGTCGATCGCTCCTGGTCAGCCGTTGAATATTCTGCTGTTTAGTGCAGGGATTATTTTCTTCTGCTTCTTCTATACGGCGTTGATGTTCAATCCGAAAGACGTAGCGGAAAACCTGAAGAAGTCCGGTGCCTTTATTCCGGGCATCCGTCCAGGTGAGCAGTCTGCGCGCTACATTGATGGCGTTCTGACTCGCTTGACCATGTTCGGTGCTCTTTACATGACGGCCGTCTGCCTGTTGCCCCAGTTCCTGGTGGTTGCAGCCAACGTACCGTTCTACCTTGGCGGGACCTCGTTGCTGATCGTCGTCGTGGTTGTGATGGACTTCATGTCCCAAGTACAATCGCACCTCGTTTCGCACCAGTACGAATCCCTGATGAAGAAAGCCAACCTGAAGGGTTACGGCAGCGGCATGCTGCGCTGACCCATAAGGTTCGAGGAGTTGGTGATGAAAGTTCGTGCATCGGTGAAAAAGCTGTGCCGTAACTGCAAGATTATTCGCCGCGAAGGTGTTGTTCGAGTAATTTGCAGCGCGGAACCGCGTCACAAACAGCGCCAAGGCTGAGTGTGATTGTGCTTCAAGCCCGGCAGCTAGTGCGCTGCCGGGTTGATTATTTGTTATTACAGCGATATTATCTCGCGCCCTATTTCTTGGCTTCCGGGGCGTAGGTAGCTGTCAATTGGAGTCCCACTGAATGGCCCGTATTGCAGGCGTTAACATTCCAGATAACAAGCATACTGTTATCTCGCTGACCTACATCTATGGTGTTGGTCGCACTACTGCACAGAAAATTTGTGCAGAGACTGGGGTAAACCCAGCAGCAAAGATCAAAGATCTGAGCGACGAGCAAATTGAACAGCTGCGTGGCGAAGTGGCGAAGTTCACCACTGAAGGTGACCTGCGTCGCGAAATCAACATGAAAATCAAGCGCTTGATGGACCTCGGTTGCTATCGCGGTCTGCGTCATCGTCGCGGTCTTCCAGTGCGCGGTCAGCGTACCAAGACCAACGCGCGTACCCGTAAAGGTCCGCGTAAGCCGATCCGCAAGTAATCGCCCCAGCGAATCGACAGGAAATTAATCATGGCAAAACCTGCTGCTCGTCCTCGTAAAAAAGTTAAAAAGACAGTGGTTGATGGCATCGCCCACATCCATGCATCTTTTAACAACACCATCGTGACCATCACCGACCGTCAAGGTAACGCTCTTTCCTGGGCTACCTCCGGTGGTTCGGGTTTCCGCGGTTCCCGCAAGTCCACCCCGTTTGCTGCTCAAGTAGCTGCTGAACGTGCTGGTCAAGCTGCGCTGGAATACGGCCTGAAAAACCTCGACGTCAATGTCAAAGGTCCAGGTCCAGGTCGTGAATCCGCAGTCCGCGCTTTGAACGGCTGTGGCTACAAGATCGCCAGCATCACCGACGTGACGCCAATCCCGCACAACGGGTGCCGTCCGCCGAAGAAGCGCCGCGTGTAATCCAGGAGATTGTAAAGAATGGCTCGTTACATTGGTCCAAAATGCAAACTCGCTCGTCGCGAAGGCACCGATCTCTTCCTGAAGAGCGGCGTGCGCGCGATCGAATCGAAGTGCAACATTGAAGCAGCACCTGGTATCCACGGCCAACGCCGCGGTCGCCAGTCCGATTACGGCACCCAACTGCGTGAAAAGCAGAAGGTCCGTCGTATCTACGGCGTTCTCGAGCGTCAATTCAGCGGCTACTACAAAGAAGCTGCTGGCAAGAAAGGTGCAACCGGTGAAAACCTGCTGCAACTGCTCGAATGCCGTCTGGACAACGTTGTATACCGTATGGGCTTTGGTTCGACTCGTGCCGAATCCCGTCAGCTGGTATCGCACAAGTCGATCAGCGTAAACGGTCAGACCGTTAACGTTCCGTCCTACCAGGTTCGTGCTGGTGACGTGGTCGCTGTTCGCGAGAAAGCAAAAAATCAACTTCGCATTGTCCAAGCTCTCGATCTGTGTGCCCAACGTGGCCGCGTAGAATGGGTAGAAGTAGACACTGAGAAGAAGTCGGGCGTTTTCAAGAACGTTCCAGCTCGCAGTGATCTGTCCGCCGACATCAACGAAAGCCTGATTGTCGAGCTCTACTCCAAGTAAGGGCTAGAAAATAGGTGCATCCATGCAGATTTCGGTAAATGAGTTCCTGACACCCCGCCACATTGATGTGCAGGTTGTCAGTCCAACCCGCGCCAAGATCACTCTCGAGCCTCTCGAGCGTGGCTTTGGCCATACCCTGGGCAACGCGCTGCGCCGCATCCTGTTGTCCTCAATGCCCGGCTGTGCAGTAGTCGAGGCCGAGATTGACGGTGTGCTCCACGAGTACAGCGCCATCGAAGGTGTACAGGAAGACGTAATTGAAATCCTGTTGAACCTTAAAGGTCTGGCTATCAAGCTGCACGGTCGTGACGAAGTTACGCTGACCTTGTCGAAGAAGGGTTCGGGGGTGGTTACCGCTGCCGATATTCAGCTGGATCATGATGTCGAGATCGTTAATCCCGATCACGTAATCGCTAACCTGGCGTCTAACGGCGCCCTGAACATGAAGCTCGTAGTAGCTCGTGGTCGTGGTTATGAACCGGCAGATTCGCGTCAGAGCGATGAAGACGAAAGCCGCAGCATCGGTCGCTTGCAGCTTGACTCTTCGTTCAGCCCGGTTCGCCGTATCGCATACGTGGTGGAAAACGCCCGTGTCGAGCAGCGTACTAACCTGGACAAGCTGGTTATTGATCTGGAAACCAACGGTACTCTGGATCCTGAAGAGGCAATTCGCCGCGCTGCAACCATCCTGCAACAGCAGTTGGCTGCGTTCGTCGACCTCAAGGGTGACAGTGAGCCAGTGGTTGTCGAGCAGGAAGACGAGATCGATCCGATCCTGCTTCGCCCGGTTGACGATCTGGAACTGACTGTACGTTCGGCTAACTGCCTTAAGGCGGAAAACATCTACTACATCGGTGACCTGATTCAGCGTACCGAAGTAGAGCTGTTGAAGACTCCGAACCTGGGCAAGAAATCCTTGACTGAAATCAAGGACGTTCTGGCCTCCCGCGGTCTGTCCCTCGGCATGCGCCTCGACAACTGGCCGCCTGCAAGTCTTAAGAAGGACGACAAGGCGACTGCCTGATCGTCGTAATCACCGAACGTAGTGTTTGGTAAGGAATGAACCATGCGTCATCGTAAAAGTGGTCGTCACCTGAGCCGCACCAGCTCGCACCGCAAGGCCATGTTCCAAAACATGGCGGTGTCGCTGTTCGAGCACGAGCTGATCAAAACTACTCTGCCAAAAGCTAAAGAACTGCGCCGCGTTGCCGAGCCGCTGATCACTTTGGCCAAGATAGATAGCGTTGCTAACCGCCGTCTGGCTTTCGACCGTACTCGTTCGAAAGCTATCGTTGGTAAGCTCTTCAACGACCTGGGCAAGCGTTACGCTACCCGTGAGGGTGGCTACCTGCGCATCCTCAAGTGCGGTTTCCGCGCTGGCGACAACGCGCCTATGGCGTACGTCGAGTTGGTTGATCGTGCTACTGCTGGCGAAGCTGTATCTGCCGAGTAAGACGTCAGTCTGAAACAAAGAACCGGGCCTAGTGCCCGGTTTTTTGTGCCTGTAAGAAACGCGTCGTTTGTACAAGCGTCTCCTTCGTCCACGCCGGCATTATGTGTTGGGGATGATCATTATCTTTCTCTATCGATGACAGCAAGTTAATGAATTTGTAGCTGTCATATTGATGATCAATACTCCTTCTCAGCCGATAGCCGGCAGTTCAAGACCGACAGAGGAAGGAAGATCGCATGAGCCAAAACAAAACGCTTACCACCGCCAGTGGCGCTCCTGTTGCCGATAACCAGAATTCCCGTTCCGCCGGCCCTCGTGGCCCGCTGCTGTTCGACGACTTTCACTTGATCGAGAAGCTTGCCCACTTCAACCGTGAAAACATCCCTGAGCGCCGTGTGCACGCCAAAGGCTCGGGTGCCTACGGTACGTTCACCGTGACGCGCGATATCACTCAATACACCAGCGCGAAGCTGTTTGAGGCAGTCGGTAAGCAAACCCCGACTTTCCTGCGGTTTTCCACCGTGGGTGGTGAGCGTGGTTCGGCCGATACCGAGCGTGATCCGCGCGGGTTCGCCTTGAAGTTCTACACCGAGGAAGGCAACTGGGACATCGTTGGCAACAACACCCCCGTGTTCTTCATTCGTGATCCACTGAAGTTTCCGGACTTTATCCACACCCAGAAGCGTTTGCCGCAAAGCAACCTGAAGAGTGCCCAGGCGATGTGGGACTTCTGGTCGCATTCGCCCGAGGCGCTGCACCAAGTCACCATCCTGTTCTCCGACCGGGGTATCCCTGATGGATACCGCCACATGCACGGCTTTGGCAGCCACACCTACAGCCTCATCAACGCTCAAGGTGAGCGTCATTGGGTGAAGTGGCACTACAAGACCAAACAGGGGATCAAGAACCTTGCTCCTGCCGAGGCTGCGCGCCTGGCGGGTACTGATCCGGATTACGCCCAGCGCGATCTGTTCAATGCCATCGAGCAGGGTGATTTCCCGAAATGGCGCGTGTGCATTCAGATCATGAGCGAGGCTCAGGCCGCGGCGCACTACGAGAACCCGTTTGATGTCACCAAAACCTGGTCGCAGAAAGAGTTTCCACTGATTGAGGTCGGAGAACTTGAGCTCAATCGAAATCCGCAGAACTACTTCGCGGAAGTCGAGCAAGCGGCGTTCGGTCCCAGCAACATGGTCCCGGGTGTTGGTCTGTCGCCCGATCGTATGCTGCAAGGGCGGGTCTTCGCCTACGCGGACGCTCATCGCTACCGTGTCGGCACCAATCACCAGCAGTTGCCCGTCAACGCTCCACGGAGTCCGGTCAACACTTACCAGCGCGATGGTTCGATGGCTTTTGGCAGCAATGGCGGAGCGGCGCCGAACTACGAGCCGAACAGCTACGTTGAGTCGCCGAAGCAGGCGCCTCGTTACGCTGAGCCCGCGTTGGCCCTCAGTGGTGCCGCCGATCGTTACGATCACCGTGAGGACACGGATTACTACAGTCACGCCGGCGCATTGTTCCGCTTGATGACTGAAGAGCAGAAATCACTGCTGATCAGCAACATCGCCGGTGCGATCTCGGGTGTGTCGAGTGATGTGGTTGATCGCCAGCTGCAACATTTCTACAAGGCTGACCCGGCGTATGGAGAAGCAATCGCAAAACTGCTCAACGTACAGCTTAACGAAGTCTAAATGAGAAGCAGAACCGCCCTTGTTTGGGCGGTTTTTGCGTTATTTCAGCCGATTTTCTCAGAATATCTTCGCTTTTATTGCGTCTTGCGAGTGACGGTATGGGCATGTTGGTTCAAACTACAACTTTCAAGCAGGGAGATGTAGGGCAATGCAAGGCCACCCAGATGTGATCGATTACCTCAACACGTTGCTGACCGGCGAACTGGCCGCGCGTGATCAATATTTCGTCCACTCGCGGATGTATGAGGACTGGGGTTTCACCAAGCTCTACGAACGAATCAACCACGAGATGGAAGAGGAAGCAGGGCACGCTGATGCCTTGATGCGCCGGATTCTCATGCTCGAAGGCACACCGCGCATGCGTCCGGACGATCTCGATGTCGGCACCACGGTGACCGAGATGCTCGAAGCGGACTTGCGTCTGGAATACAAGGTGCGGGCTGCGCTGTGCAAGGGCATCAAGCTCTGCGAGCAGCACAAGGACTATGTCAGCCGCGAAATGCTACGGGTTCAATTGCATGACACCGAAGAAGATCACACCTACTGGCTCGAGAAACAGTTGGGTCTGATCAAGTTGATCGGGCTTGAAAACTACCTGCAATCCCACACCTGATTGCTGCGAATACAAAAAAGCCCCTGTCACTGATGAAGTGACAGGGGCTTTTTCATGGGGGCCGGTTAAGCCCGATCGCGCTCCAGCAGCGGCTTGAGGTAGTAACCAGTGTGGGATTGCTTCATCTCTGACACTTCCTCCGGCGTGCCGACGGCAATGATCTGCCCGCCCTTGGAACCACCCTCCGGACCCAGGTCCACCAGCCAGTCAGCGGTTTTGATCACGTCCAGGTTGTGTTCGATCACTACCACTGTGTTGCCGTGGTCGCGCAGGCGATGCAACACGTCCAGCAGTTGCTGGATATCTGCGAAGTGCAGCCCGGTGGTGGGTTCGTCGAGGATGTACAGGGTCTTGCCGGTATCGCGTTTGGACAGTTCGCGGGACAGTTTCACCCGCTGGGCTTCACCGCCGGACAGCGTGGTCGCCGATTGCCCCAGCTTGATGTACGACAGGCCGACGTCCATCAACGTTTGCAGCTTGCGCGCCAGGGCCGGTACGGCATCGAAGAACACTCGCGCTTCCTCGATGGTCATTTCGAGGGTTTCGTGGATGCTCTTGCCCTTGTACTTGATCTCCAGGGTCTCGCGGTTGTAACGCTTGCTCTTGCACACGTCGCAGGGCACGTAGATGTCCGGCAGGAAGTGCATCTCGACCTTGATCAGGCCGTCGCCCTGGCAGGCTTCGCAGCGGCCGCCCTTGACGTTGAAGGAGAAGCGCCCCGGCCCGTAGCCCCGGGAGCGGGACTCCGGTACGCCGGCGAACAACTCGCGGATCGGTGTGAACAATCCGGTGTAGGTCGCCGGGTTGGAGCGCGGTGTACGGCCGATCGGGCTCTGGTCGATGTCGACGACCTTGTCCAGGTGCTCCATGCCCTTGATGCTGTCGTGGGCGGCCGCCTCAAGCGTCGTTGCGCCGTTCAGCGCCGTGGCGCTCAGCGGGAACAGGGTGTTGTTGATCAGTGTCGACTTGCCGGAGCCGGACACGCCGGTCACGCAAGTCAGCAGGCCGATCGGAATCTCCAGGTCGACACTGCGCAGGTTGTTGCCACGCGCGCCCTTGAGTGAAAGCGTCAGCTTCTTGTTGCGCGGCGTACGCTTGGCCGGGACTTCGATCTTCACCCGGCCCGACAGGTATTTGCCCGTCAGCGAATCCGGATGCGCCATGACCTCGGCGGGTGTGCCTTCGGCGACGATATGACCGCCATGCACACCAGCGCCCGGGCCGATGTCCACCACGTAGTCGGCCAGGCGGATCGCGTCTTCGTCGTGCTCGACCACGATCACCGTGTTACCGATGTCGCGCAGGTGCTTGAGGGTGCCCAGCAGCCGGTCGTTATCGCGCTGGTGCAGGCCGATGGATGGTTCGTCGAGGATGTACAGGACGCCCACCAGGCCGGCGCCAATCTGGCTGGCCAGGCGAATACGCTGGGCCTCGCCACCGGACAAGGTGTCCGCGCTGCGATCCAGCGACAGATAGTCGAGGCCGACGTTAACCAGGAACTGCAGGCGCTCGCGGATTTCCTTGAGGATCTTGTCGGCGATTTCGCCGCGACGTCCGGTGAGCTTGAGCCCGCCAAAATAATCGGAGGCATCGCCGATCGGCAGGTTGGTCACTGCCGGCAGGGTTTTCTCGCCGACCCACACGTGCCGCGCTTCACGCCGCAGACGGGTGCCACGGCAATCCGGGCACGACTGGGTGCTGAGGAACTTGGCCAGTTCTTCGCGCACCGATGCCGATTCGGTTTCGCGGTAACGGCGCTCCAGGTTCGGCACGATGCCTTCGAACGGGTGCGAGCGTTTGACGATATCGCCACGGTCGTTCAGGTATTTGAAGTCGACGTTTTGCGAACCGCTGCCGTGCAGGATGAATTTCTGCTGATCGGCTGGCAGTTCGTTGAACGGAACTTCGAGGCTGAACTTGTAGTGCGAGGCCAGCGAGCCGAGCATCTGGAAGTAATAGACGTTGCGCCGATCCCAGCCACGAATCGCCCCTTCGGCCAGGGTCAGTTCGCCATTGACCAGGCGCTTGATGTCGAAGAACTGCTTCACCCCCAAGCCATCACAGGTCGGGCAAGCGCCGGCCGGGTTGTTGAAGGAGAACAGCTTGGGCTCCAGTTCGCTGATCGCGTGGCCGCAGATCGGGCAGGCGAAGCGTGCGGAGAAGATCATCTCTTCACCCGGCTCGTCGTCCATCGGCGCCACAAGGGCGATGCCGTCCGCCAGTTTCAGCGCGGTCTCGAAGGATTCGGCCAGGCGCTGTTGCAGGTCGGCGCGAACCTTGAAGCGGTCGACCACCACATCGATGGTGTGTTTTTTCTGCTTGTCGAGCTTGGGCGCTTCGTCCAGCTCATAGAGCTTGCCGTTGATTCGGGCGCGGACGAAGCCCTGTGCGCGCAGCTCTTCGAAAACCGACAGGTGCTCGCCTTTGCGCTCGCGAATGACCGGCGCCAACAGCATCAGCTTGCTGCCCTCCGGTTCGGCGAGGACCAGGTCGACCATCTGGCTGACGGTCTGCGCTTCCAGCGGGATGTCGTGATCCGGGCAACGGGGAATACCCACGCGTGCATAAAGCAGGCGCAGGTAGTCGTAGATTTCGGTGATGGTGCCGACCGTCGAGCGCGGGTTGTGCGAGGTCGACTTCTGTTCGATGGAGATCGCCGGCGACAAGCCTTCGATGGTGTCGACGTCGGGCTTTTCCATCATCGACAGGAACTGCCGGGCGTAGGCCGACAGCGATTCGACGTAGCGACGCTGACCTTCGGCGTACAGGGTGTCGAAAGCCAGGGACGACTTGCCGGAGCCGGACAGGCCGGTGATGACGATCAGCTTGTCCCGTGGCAGGGTCAGGTCGATGTTCTTCAGGTTGTGGGTTCGAGCCCCACGAATCAGGATCTTGTCCAAAGTGGCCTCGCTTGGCGGGCGTCGAAAACGTAGGAGTATACGGCCAAATACTGGATGGATGCACACTATCGAACGAGTGGGCTACTGTCTTACATGAAGAGTGTGTCAGCAATGCGCGTCAAAGCGTCGCGATATACCCTGCCAATCGATGGGACTGGTAGAATCGCCGCCGGTTCACATGAGGTTTTTCCATGCACGATCCCCACAGCGAGCGCATGAGTGGCAGCGAGACCCGCGCAGCAAGCGGTCTGGCCCTGGTGTTCGCCTTCCGTATGCTTGGCATGTTCATGGTGTTGCCGGTACTGGCGACCTATGGGATGGATCTGGCCGGAGCCACGCCGGCCCTGATCGGTCTGGCGATTGGCGCTTATGGCCTGACCCAGGCAGTGTTCCAGATTCCGTTCGGTTTCATTTCCGACCGCATCGGTCGCCGCCCGGTGATTTACCTGGGCCTGATCGTCTTTGCCCTCGGCAGTCTGCTGGCAGCCAATGCCGACTCGATCTGGGGCGTGATTGCCGGCCGGATCCTGCAGGGCGCGGGGGCGATTTCCGCGGCGGTCATGGCGCTGTTGTCCGACCTGACCCGCGAGCAGCACCGGACCAAGGCCATGGCCATGATCGGCATGACCATTGGCCTGTCGTTTGCGGTGGCCATGGTGGTCGGCCCGCTGCTGACCCGCGCCTTCGGACTGTCCGGATTGTTTCTTGCTACCGGAGGCATGGCGCTGTTCGGCATCGTGATCGTGATGTTCATGGTGCCGCGCTCCACCGGCCCGTTGCAGCACCGTGAGTCCCGTGTCGCGCGCCAGGCGCTGATCCCGACCCTCAAGCATCCGGACCTGCTGCGCCTGGACCTGGGCATTTTTGTGTTGCACGCGATGTTGATGTCCAGTTTCGTCGCCTTGCCGCTGGCGCTGGTCGAGAAAGCCGGGCTGCCCAAAGAGCAGCACTGGTGGGTGTACCTGACGGCGCTGCTGATTTCTTTCTTCGCCATGATCCCGTTCATTATCTACGGCGAGAAGAAACGCAAAATGAAACGAGTTTTACTCGGCTCCGTCGTGACGCTGATGCTCACTGAGCTATTCTTCTGGCAGTTCGGCGACAGCTTGCGGGCTCTGGTGATCGGTACGGTGGTGTTCTTCACCGCGTTCAATCTGCTGGAAGCTTCGTTGCCGTCGTTGATCAGCAAGGTTTCACCGGCCGGAGGCAAGGGTACGGCGATGGGGGTTTACTCCACCAGCCAGTTCCTCGGCTCGGCACTGGGGGGAATCCTCGGTGGCTGGCTGTTCCAGCATGGCGGTCTGTCGGTTGTGTTCCTCGGATGCGCCGGTCTGGCTGCCCTCTGGCTGGCCTTTGCTGTTACCATGCGCGAACCTCCCTACGTCACGAGCCTGCGCTTGCCGTTGTCGCCTGAGGCGATCCGCGAAGCGGGTCTGGTCGAGCGCCTGAAGGCGGTCGTAGGGGTAACAGATGCAGTCATCGTCGCGGAAGAGGCGGCGATTTACATCAAACTGGACACCGAACTATTGGATCGCACCACCCTTGAGTGCCTGGTGAACAACCCGGCCGGGGCAGCGTGCGTAGCCTAGGAGAACGTTATGGCCCGTGGGGTTAACAAAGTCATATTGGTCGGCACTTGCGGCCAGGATCCCGAAGTTCGCTACTTGCCTAACGGTAACGCCGTGACCAACCTGAGTCTGGCGACCAGCGAACAGTGGACCGACAAGCAAACCGGTCAGAAAGTCGAAAAGACCGAATGGCACCGTGTGTCGATGTTCGGCAAGGTTGCAGAAATCGCTGGCGAATACCTGCGTAAAGGTTCGCAGGTCTACATCGAAGGCAAGCTGCAGACCCGCGAGTGGGAAAAAGACGGTATCAAGCGTTACACCACCGAAATCGTGGTCGACATGCAAGGCACCATGCAACTGCTGGGCGGCCGTCCACAGGGCGACCAGCAGGGCCAGGGCGGCGGTAACAACTACCAGCAGTCCGCGCCACGCCAGCAGGCTCCGCGTCCACAGCAGTCGGCGCCGCAACAGTCGCGCCCGGCTCCACAGCAGGCTGCTCCTCAGCCGGCTCCGGATTTCGACAGCTTTGATGACGATATTCCGTTCTAAAGCAGCTGTCAGCCTCAAGCTACAAGCGGCAAGCTGAAACACAAAACCCGCACTTCACTTGGAAGTGCGGGTTTTTTTATGGACGGTGGAATTTGGTTGCAGACTCAGGCCGCGAGGAACTCGTTGGTCGACACCACGCTGGCATAGGCAAACGCCAGGGCCGCCATGAATGCCGCATGAACTTGCGCCGCCGGAACCGCTACGCCATTGAACTCCAGGTCACGGGTGGCGCAGGCGTCGTGGATCACGGTGACCGTATAGCCAAAATCCGCCGCCGCACGGGTGATGCCGTCGACGCACATGTGGCTCATGCTGCCCACGACCACCAGTTCCTTGATGCCTTGCTCGTCGAGGATCGATTTCAGCTCGGTTTCGCGGAACGAGTTGACGAAGTGCTTGAGTACCACCGGTTCGTCGGCGTGGTTGAGCACTTTCGGGTGCAACTTCGCCCCCTCGGAGTTCGGAGTGAAAAACGGCGCTTCTTCGGAGGTGAATTCGTGGCGGATGTGTACCACTGAATCCCCCGCGTCGCGGAAGGCCTTGATCAGGCGGACGGCGTTGTCTGCGGCGGCGTCGGCACCGACCAGCGGCCACTTGCCTTGGGGGAAGTAGTCGTTCTGGATATCGACTACGATGAGCGCTTGCTTGGCCATGACTGTTTCCTCGAAGTGTGTGTTGGTGTGGAATGAAGTATTGGCTCTGGCAGGTGATCCGGGGATTGGCCGCACCGACAATAGAAGGGGGAAAACTGACAATGGACGCAGAAAGGGCAATCGCTGAACTCGGCGTGCTGATCTATCCCGGTGCGCAGATGGCGGCGGTGCATGGCTTGACGGACTTGTTCGGGGTGGCCAATCGGATCGCTGCCGAGCATCAGTCTGCGCAGTTGCCACTGTTGCGGGTCAGCCATTGGCAGGTCGAAGGCGATCAGCCGCCGGTTCGGGTCTTCGACAGCCATCCAGGCCCGGAGCCCGCCTTGGTGGCCGTGTTGATTCCGCCTTCGATCGGCGGTTTTTCCGAGGGCCAGGCGCCACAGGGATTGATCCGCTGGTTACGTGAACAACATGCCAGCGGCGCGACGCTGGGCGGTGTTTGCGTGGGTTCTATCCTGTTGGCCGAAAGCGGTCTGCTCGATGGTCGCAGCGCCACCACTCACTGGACCTCGGCCAAAGCCTTCGCCGAACGTTATCCGGCGATCAGGCTCAAGGCCGATACGCCGATTGTCGATGACGGCGATCTGATTACCACTGCCGGGCTGATGGCCTGGTCGGAACTGGGTCTGCGCCTGGTCAACCGGCTGCTGGGGCCGAGCATCGCCACCAACACCGCACGTTTTCTGGTGGTGGAACACAGCGACAGCGCCAGTGAGTGCGGCAGCAACTTTGCGCCGATCCTCAGCCACGGCGATGCGGCGATACTCAAGGTGCAGCACTGGCTGCAAAGCACCGGGGCGACCGATGTGTCGCTGGCGGCAATGGCCGAAAAGGCAGGGCTGGAAGAACGCACCTTCCTGCGCCGTTTCCGCGCGGCCACCGGGCTCAAACCCACGGAATACTGCCAGCATCTGCGAGTCGGCAAGGCCCGGGAAATGCTTGAGTTCACCAACGGCACCATCGACCACATCGCCTGGACCGTGGGTTATCAGGACCCCGGGGCGTTTCGTGCGACGTTCAGGAAAATCACTGGGTTGGCGCCGAGTGATTATCGGACGCGGTTTGGAGTGACGCCGGCTGCTGCGGCACGGTAGGCCATTAACAACAAATCCCACATTGGTTCTGTGCCAGTATTGAATCGTGCAAAATGCCGGAATATCAAAGGGCGTCGTGCAGAATAAAACAGGCCACATGCCATCACTTCCTGTGCAACGAGCTGATTTAAACCCCCTTTTCCCTCAACAGGCCTTGGCCTGATCTCTGCACCCCTTCATCTACATTCATCAAGCGTCGATTGAAGGGGGATGCATGACCCCAACAAACCGCAGGAAACTGGTGGTCGCCCATTCGGTGCTCGCCGACGCCCCACTGCACGAAGTTGAAACCAACCGTGCACTGGCCCGCTGGCTGGCGCAGATTTTGGGGCTCAAGTACGGCGGCAGCTATGACCCGCAGTTGCATGACGGGCGAGACCTCTACCTTTTGCCGACCCAGACCCTGGTGGGCGCGGCGGCTGCCCGGCAACTGGGGGTCAAAGGGCCGGAGGACTTGTGGGGCGGTTATGTCGACCACGACTTCATCTGCACCAAGGCCATCAGCCACGGGTTGCTCAACCACCACGCCCACGCGCCGCCAGGCTGGGCGCCGTTGTTTTCCGAGCGGGTGCGCAGCGTGGTGCTCGACGGTTTCAGCGTGTTCTCCCTGAAGGATGCGCGCCCGGCGGCGGAGCATCTGTTGTCCACCGGGCCGATCCGTCTGAAGCCGATTCATGCCTGCGCCGGGCGTGGTCAGGAAGTGATCAAAAGCCTCGACGAGTTCGATGAAGTGCTGGCCAGGCCAGAGGCTGAGGCCACGTTCTGCGAAGGCGTGGTGCTCGAACAGGATCTGAACCAGGTGATCACCCACAGCGTCGGCCAGAGTTTTATCAGCGGCAAGGTACTCAGTTACTGCGGTGATCAATACTTGACCGAGGACGCTCAGGGTGAGCAGGTGTATGGCGGGTCCAACCTGTTGGTGGTGCCGGGTGACTATGACCAATTGCTGAAGCTGGATCTGCCGGAAGACGTGCAACTGGCGATCCGTCAGGCACAGGTGTTCGACAATGCGGCGGACGAAGCCTATCCCGGCTTTTATGCCTCGCGGCGCAATTACGACATCGCCCAAGGCCTGGACAGCAACGGCCAGCCACGTAGCGGTGTGCTCGAACAGTCCTGGCGCATGGGCGGAGCCAGCAGTGCTGAGGTGGCGGCCTTGCAGAGTTTCATCAACGATCCGGGGATGCGCGCGATTCGTGTGTCTTCGGTGGAAACCTACATCGATCAGCCGCTGCCGGCGGACGCCATCGAGGTGTACCGCGGGCCGGCCCAGACCAGTGACTTTCTCCTCAAGTACGTGACGGTTAAATCCTATGACGGCTAGAAGCGAATCCATTCAGATCGACATCGACGACGAACAGATGAGCGGGACCTTCCTGAGCCCCAAATCGAAAGTCCCCGGCGTGCTCTTCGTGCACGGTTGGGGCGGCAGCCAGGAGCGGGACCTGGAACGCGCAAAAGGTATCGCCGGGCTGGGTTGTGTATGCCTGACCTTCGACCTGCGCGGGCACACCGGTGGTACCGGTATCCCATTGACCCGGGTAACCCGGGAAGACAATTTGCGTGACCTGCTGGCGGCCTATGACCGCTTGCTCGCGCATCCGGCCCTCGATACCTCGGCAATTGCCGTAGTCGGCACCAGTTACGGGGGGTATCTGGCCTCGATCCTGACCTCGCTCAGGCCGGTGCGTTGGCTGGCGCTGCGAGTGCCGGCGCTGTATCGCGACGAGCAATGGCACGCGCCGAAACGCGACCTGGACAAGCTGGATCTGCGTGATTACCGAAGCACCCTGGTGCGTGCCGACAGCAACCGGGCGTTGCATGCCTGCTCGCAATTCACCGGGGATGTCCTGCTGGTGCAGTCCGAGACCGACGACTACGTGCCCCATTCGACGATCATGAGTTACCGCGCGGCGTGCCAGCAGACTCACTCGTTGACCCATCGCATCATCGATGGCGCCGACCATGCGCTGAGCGATCCGGTTTCGCAGCAGGCCTACACCTCGATCCTCGTCGGGTGGATTACCGAGATGGTGGTGGGGGAGCGGTTGAGCATTATTCAATCATCCTGAGATTTGCGCTGGTCCTGCTCGCGATGGCGTCCTCACAACCACCCCATCACTTCGGTTTTTTCTCGATCCGCAACGCCTTGGCCTTGGCCTCCACCAGCAAATACATCACCAGGGCAATCAACAGCGGCAGGATGAAATAAATCGCCCGATAGGCCAGCAGCCCCGCCACCAGACTGCCTCGCGAAACCTCGTGTTGCAGCAACGCCACGAACACAGCTTCCAGCACGCCGAGCCCGGCCGGGATGTGAGTGATGACTCCGGAGATGGCACTGATCAGCAACACACCCAGCACCAGTGGATAATCCAGTTTGCTCGGCAGCAAGGTGAAAATCACCGCCGCCATCAGCGACCAGTTCAGGGCACCGAGGGCCAGTTGCAGCACCGCCATGTGCAGCGAAGGCAGGTCAATCTCGATGCCTCGAATCGCCCACTCCCGACGCTTGGCAAACCGGCACGCCGCCAGGTACCCGGCGCTCAGCAGCAACAGTAAAACCCCCACGCCTTGCAGCGCGCTACTGCTGAGCTTCCAGCCCGGCGGCATGCGCACCAGCCCGCTGCTGAACACGGCACCGGCAATCACCATGTACCCAAACCAGTTGGTTGCCAGGCTCAGGCCGAGGATTTTCGCGATGTTGCTCTTGCTGACCCCGAGCCGCGAATACAGCCGGTAACGCATGGCAATGCCGCCGACCCAGGCGCTCAGGTTCAGGTTGAAGGCGTAGCTGATGATCCCCACCGGCAGGATCTGCTTCCAGGTCAGGTTCTGACGGATGTAGGTGCGGCCGATCAGGTCGAAGCAGGCGTACACCAGAAAACTCACCAGGGTCAGCCCCGACGCAATGATCAGCGTGCGCACCTTGAAATCCGCCAGGTTATCGAACACCTCGTTCCATTCGAGGCGCTGGGCAAGCATCGTGAACAGCACGATCAGCATCAGGAAAAACAGCATCGTCAGCGGTCGTTTCCAGCGGCTCCAGTGCGGCTTGCCAGGGCTTTTGGCGTGAGTTGTCGTGTGGGGTTCAGCGCGGTTCATGGTCAGCGCTCCCGGTCGGAACAGGGAAGGGTTTAAGGCGAGGTTTGTGCGCCGGCAACCAACCGGCCCACGCCGGGAAATGCCGCAGGAAGTGAAACACCAGAAAACCGATGGTCATGTGCCAGACACGCCCGCGTGGCGCGATGTCGTGAGACATGGCCTTGCAATGGTTGTCGCTGAGGTCTTCCAGGCGATCGAACAGAACTCGATTGAAGCAACGGTCGCGGATCAGCACGTTGGCTTCCAGATTCATCGACAGGCTCAAGGGGTCGAGGTTGCTCGAGCCTACGGTGCTCCAGTCTTCATCCACCAGCGCGACCTTGCCGTGCAGCGGGCGGTCGCAATATTCGTAGATCTTCACTCCGGACTTGAGCAAGTACTCGTAGGTCATGCGCGCCGCAAGCCTGGCCACCCGCATGTCTGGCTGGCCCTGCAGGATCAGCCGCACATCCACGCCACGGCGGGCCGCGTTGCGGATCTCGCGCAGCAAGCGGAAACCGGGAAAGAAGTAGGCGTTGGCGATCACCACCCGGCGCTGCGCCTGGCACAATACCTGGCGGTAAACCTCCTCGATGTCGGTCTGGTGCTCTCCGTTGTCGCGGTACACCAGCCGCACCTGGCCATCGTGATCACTGAAGGCCAGTTCCGAACGCCGCTGCCGACGGCGTTGCCACCAGTATTTGGCGTGCACCGGGCGACCGCATTGCAGCAGGGCAAAGTGATGGATATCGGCCACGGCCGGGCCTTGCACTTCTACGGAATAATCCTGTTTGGCCTCGGGGCCGAAGTCGGCCAGATGATCGGCGGAAAAGTTGATCCCGCCGACGAACGCGACGGTGCCATCGACCACCACAATCTTGCGGTGCAGACGCCGGAACCAGTTGGTGCGGATGCCCAGGCGTTTCGGCGCCGGGTCGAACATTTGCAGGTGCACGCCGGCGGCGGTCAGGGCGGTGAGGAACCCGGTACTCAGTTCGCCGCAGCCAAAGCCGTCGAGGCTGACGGTAGTGCGCACGCCACGTTGAGCGGCTTCGATCAGGATCTGTTGCAGCTCATTGCCGACCTTGTCCTCGAACAGAATGAAGGTTTCCAGCAGGATTTCACTTTGCGCCCGGCGCAGGGTTTCAAACACCCGGGGAAAATACGCCTCACCGTTTTCCAGCAACTCGACCCGATTGCTGCCTTGCCAGCCGTATTCGACATCGACCGCTGTCGGCTCGCGGGTCGGCGGAGCGGGGATGTGCTCCAGCGTGGTTTTTTCCATCGACTGGCTGCTCATAGCTCGATCTCCACCGACAGCGGGACGTGGTCGGAAAGGTGCGACCAGGGCCGGGAGGTCAGCACTCGCGGATGGCTGGCCTTGAGGTTGCGCACGTAGATGCGGTCCAGGCGCAATGCCGGCAAGCGAGCGGGGAAACTGCGCGCCGGTTTGCCATGGTGCGCGGCAAAGACTTCGCGCAGGCCGCAGGGCTTGAGCAATGCATCGGCGCGCTGGCGCCAATCGTTGAAGTCCCCGGCGACAACCACCGGGGCGTCTCCGGGCAGGGCGTTCAGGCGCTGGGCGAGCAGCTTCAGTTGCGCGGTGCGATGGGTTTCGCGCAGCCCCAGGTGCACGCAAATGGCGTGCACTTCCTGGCCGTCGCCGGGCAAGCGCAACACACAATGCAAGAGCCCGCGGTTCTCGTGGCCGCTGATGGAGACGTCGAGGTTGTCGTGGCGGATGATCTGGAACTTCGACAACAGTGCATTACCGTGATCGCCCGCCGGGTACACCGCATTGCGGCCATAGGCGAACTGCGGCCACAGGCTGTCGGCGAGGAACTCGTATTGCGGCATCGCCGGCCAGTTGGTGTAGCGCCTGGGATGCTGCTCGTGGGTACCGTGGACTTCCTGCAAAAACACCACATCGGCAGACACACTGCGCACCGCTTCACGCAGTTCCGGCAGGATGAAACGCCGGTTGAGCGCGGTGAAACCTTTATGGGTGTTGACCGTCAGCACCGTGAAACGACAAGTGACGGACGAACCTTTTACCCGCATGTCGGTTGCGTTTGAGTGTGCGGGAATATCGGAGTGATTCGCTGCCATGTCGCCTCCCGCCTGACGGCTCCTGTCATTGGATGACTCTGGGGCGACGGCGAAAGTTTCGATGGGGCTACGGACGGTACACAGTTAACACATCACAACAGACTCAATGTGGGAGCGAGTCTGCTCGCTCCCACAGGGTTTATCAGTGGCCCGTGATAATGCGGGTAGAGCCCTCAGCCGGTTCGGCATACACCGGGCCGAGGCGATCAAGGCGTCCACTCCACGCGGTCAACGCCAGCGCCACCAACACCACCAGACCACCGATCCACGCGGTGTGAATCAAGCCCATGTGGGCCACGATCAAGCCACCGCCCCAGGCGCCACCGGCAATGCCGAGGTTGAACGCTGCGATGTTCAGGCCGGACGCCACGTCCACCGCCTGCGGGGTGTGATGCTCGGCCTGACGCACCACATACACCTGCAACCCCGGCACGTTGCCGAACGCCACAGCGCCCCAGACCAGCACGGTGGCCAGCGCGAGCCACGGATTGCCGGCGGTGAAGGTCAGCATGAACAACACGGCGGCGAGCAGGGCAAAGATGATTTTCAGGGCGCTGATCGGGCCGCGCTTGTCCGCCAGTTTGCCACCCCAGATGTTGCCGACCGCCACGGAGATGCCGTAGACCAGCAACACCAGGCTGACGGTGCTGGCGCTGAAGCCGGAGAGGTCCTGAAGAATCGGCGCGAGGAAGGTAAAGGCAATGAACGAGCCGCCGTAGCCGACGGCCGTCATGGCATACACCAGCAGCAGGCGCGGTTGCTTGAGTACCTGCAATTGCTGCAACAGCGATGCGGGTTTGCTGTGGGCGATATTTTTCGGCACGTAGATCAGGCTGCCGATGAAGGCGATCACGCCCAATGCGGAAACGGCGAGGAAGGTTTCACGCCAGCCGAAATGCTGGCCGATGAATGTCCCCAGCGGCACGCCGGTGACCAGCGCAACGGTCAGGCCGGTGAACATGATGGCAATCGCGCTGGCGGCTTTTTCCTTCGGCACTAGACTGGTGGCGATAGTCGAGCCGATCGAGAAAAACACCCCGTGGGCCAGGCCGGTGACGATCCGTGCGAGGATCAACGACTCGTAGCTCGGTGCTTGCCACGCCAGCAAATTGCCGAGGGTGAACAGCACCATCAGCGACAGCAGCAGCAATTTGCGCGGAACCTTGCCGGTGAGGGCGGTCAGCACCGGGGCGCCGACGGCAACGCCAAGGGCATACAGGCTGACCAGCAGGCCGGCGGACGGCAGGCTGACGCCGAGGTCGGCGCCGATGGTGGGTAACAGGCCAACGATGACGAACTCGGTCGTCCCGATGGCAAAGGCGCTGAGGGTCAGCGCGAGCAAGGCAATGGGCATGGCTGCAACTCCGGAGGTTGATTCGATGGAGCGCAGTGTCGGGATTTGGCTCGTTCAGAAAAATACAGGGATGGACATTTGATATTTGCGTGCAGATCAAATATCGCGAGGAGGGATGCATACTTGTGGCGAGGGGGCTTGCCCCCGTTCGGCTGCGAAGCAGTCGTAAACCCATTGCATGCGGTGCATCAGATGAATTCGAACGGTAGGTTTTGGGGGCGCTTCGCACCCCAACGGGGGCAAGCCCCCTCGCCACATAAGGCGTCACTGTCCTGCTATCCGCTGGAAATACCCGAACTTGCCCGGCATTTCTCAATCAGTTCCTTACCGACACAGCCAAAGGAGCGGGTGTTTTGATCAGGCTCAAGACCGCGATACTGCTGGGAGCGTTGCTGTTTGTGGGCAGCGAGCAACTGGAAGCCGCCGCGATACCGGGGCTGCCGGCCACCGCGACCGCCGCGACGCCGCCGGCCCACCCCGAACCGCTGGTGCAAGGCGGATTACTGGGGGCCATCAGTTCAAGCATCGACGAGGTCCAGACCAAACTCGATCTCAACGAAAACCTCGTCGACGTCTGGCGCCTGCGTGCCGACCGCGCGGCCGATGAAGTGGATCAGTTGGTCAATCAGCCTTCGGCCCGTTCGCCCTGGAGCGTCGCCGGCGATTTCCTGCTGCTGACCTGCGTGTGGGCGGCCGTGTTTGCCTGTCTTTGGCTGCTTGGGCGGATGGCCGCCAGGCGTCTGTGCGAGCATCGTCTGCTGCTCAGTCGTGAACGGGGCCAGGCGTTGCTCGGCTACGTGTTGCCCTACACCCTTCCGGCGGTGGTCAGCCTGCCCTTGACGATTTATGCCAGTCAGTTTTTGCCGATATCGGCGGGAAGGGCGCTGGCGCTGTGTCTGGCTTATGCCACTAGCGCGGGGATATTTTCCGCGTCATTGGTGCTGTCGCTGGTGGTGGTGTTCAATGCCGGGCACAAGCGGCGGGCGGTGCAGATCATCCGCGAGAACAGTCCCCGACCCTTGTTCGTTATCGGCTTTCTGGTGGCATTGAGCGACGCTCTGACCAGCCCGCAGATCGCCCATCAACTGGGCAACAATCTCACCAGCAGCATCGCCGTGTTCACCGGGTTGGCAGCGTCGATATCCTTCGGCTTGCTGGTGATCCGCATGCGCCGCCCGGTCGCTCATGTGATCCGTATCTTGCCGCTGGCCCAGCGCCTCAAGCAGCCGGCGTTGCGTGAAACCCTGCGGATATTTTCCGGGCTCTGGTATTGGCCGATTCTGTTGATGGTACTGGTTTCGATCATCAACCTGATCGGTGCCGGGGCGGACAACCAGAGAGTGCTGCGCAGCGCCTTGTTCACCACGGTGTTGCTGATTGCCACGGTGTTTCTCAGCACCACGCTACATCATCTGTTCAAGGCGCGCAGCGAGGCGGACCTGCGCCGCAGCAGCGCCTACAAGGAGCGCTTTCTCAATCTGTCCCACGCCTTGCTACGCATCGGCATGGCCATCGTGTTCATCGATATCCTCGGGCGGATCTGGGGCGTGTCGCTGTTCGAATTCGCAGTGACCAACGCCGTGGGCCGGGCGATCAGTGATTCCCTGAGCCACATCGGTTTGATTCTGCTGGTGACCTGGATGGTGTGGGTGGTGCTCGACACGGCGATTCAGGAAGCCCTGAAACCACCGACCAACAAGCGCTCGGCGCACCAGCCGAGTACGCGGGTGAAAACCATCCTGCCGCTGTTGCGCAACGCGATCAAAATCATCCTGGTGGTGATTTGCGCGATCACCACCATGGCCAACCTGGGGATCAACGTCGCACCGTTCCTGGCCGGTGCCGGGGTCATCGGCCTGGCGATCGGTTTCGGTTCCCAGCAACTGGTGCAGGACGTGATCACCGGGCTGTTCATCATCATCGAAGACACCTTGTCCATCGGTGACTGGGTGGTGCTCGATTCCGGTCACGCAGGCACCGTCGAAGGCCTGACCATCCGTACCTTGCGCCTGCGCGACGGCAAGGGCTTCGTGCACTCGGTGCCGTTCGGGCAGATCAAGGCCGTGACCAACCAATCGCGGCAATTCGCCTATGCGTTTTTCTCGGTTCAATTCACCTACGACACCGATGTCGACAAGGCAATCGAATTGATCCGCGAGGCCGGGCATTCCATCAGCAACGACCCGTTCCTGCGCTACAACCTGCAAGGACCGCTGGATGTGTTTGGCGTCGACAAGATGGACCTCAACGGAGTGGTGCTGACCGCGCAATTCCGCACGGTGTCCGGTGGTCAATACGCGGTGAGCCGGGCTTTCAACCAGCGTTTGAAAAAGCTTGTGGATAACTGCCCGTGGGTGAACTTCGCGCAGACTTATCCACAGCAGGCGCTGGTGCCGAGGCATCCGGTCGAGCCGCCAGCCGAGGCAGGGCATGAGCCGGATCATTCGGCGGTGCTGATGCCGGATCGGCCGCGGTCTCAATAGTTTTTTTGGCCGTGCTGGCGCCTTCGCGAGCCTGCTCGCGAAGGCGCCAGACCAGACACCGTCAATGCCGGATCAATTTGCCGCGCACCTCGGCACTGACTTGCTGATCCAGCTCCCCCCAGAACTGCTGCTTGCCAGCAATCTCGGCAGCAACCGGCAAGCCGTCGCGATAGACCAGCCGATTGCTCGCCAGCGCCGGAACTTTCGCGCCGGGCAATAGCGTGCCGGCGAGGTTCAGCGGATCGACCCCGCACACTGCGACCAGGCTGCCGTCATGGGGCCGACGCCGCACCTCCCGCAACAAGGGAATCGCCTCGGGCAGGGCGAATTGCTCGCCCGCCAGGCCGCTGACAAACCGCCCGCCGCGAATCTCGCCGCGTGCCTCCAGGCGATGGAAAGTGCGCAGCAGTTCGCGCCAGCTCGGCAGCCAGTCCGCCTCACGTTCCAGCAAGCGCCAGAACACCACGCCGTAACGGCGCAGCAAGGTCATGGCGATGTGTTCAAGGGTTTCGGCAGGCGTCCGCTGGTTTTGCACCACCGGCGCGGCAGGCGCGCGTCGCAACAGGGTCCAGCGCCCGGCGTCGTCCATGCCACCGATGAATGCCCCGCGTCCACGCCGACTGTTGCGAGGCTGGCGCTTGCTGGCCGGGGTGATCAGTGCGCGCAATCCGGCGAAGCTGTCGGCATTCACCAGCCCGGCGCCCACCAGTTCCTGCAGGGCGATTTCCAGCTCTGAACGCAGCAGGTGGGCCTCATGGATCAGCTCGTCGAAAAACAGCGCGCCATGCTGGCTGAGGGCGGCGTGGACCTTTTGCGTTTTCGGCGACAGTTCGCTGACCGGCGTCTGTTCGGTCAAGCCGCTCCAGAGGCCGACCCGGTTGCGCGGCAGCAACACAATCGGCGTGCTGCGCAGCGCGGTGCTGGCGCTTTTGTTGTGTGCAGTCAGGCGCGTCCACACCAGTCTGCCACTGCGGCACAACTCATCCAGCCAGGTCGCCGAGTAGTCCTTGATCCGTGCAGGCAGGATGTCGCTGTCCCAGGCTGACGCGGCGGCAGGGTAGCCTTCGAATTGCGCGACGACGACAGTCAGTACCGCCGCACCCTGACCCTGGCTTGCGCTCGACACATGCTGCCAGTCGAACAGGAATCGCATGAAATCCTGCAACGCCACCGGTTCGATTTCCCGGCGCAGGCGCTTGACCGTATAGCGGTGAATCCGCGCCAGCAAATGCCGCTCGCACCATTCTTCCTGGGCGGTGCCCGGGGTGAAGCGACCGCGCAGCACGTAGCCTTCGCGTTCCAGTTGCGCCAGGGCCTGGTTGACCTGCGCAGCGGGCAAGCCGAGTGGTTCGGCAATGCGATCGAGGGCCAGCGGCCCGAAGGCGCTGAGCCGCGCGCGGATCAGTTCGAGGATGGCGTCGTCGGGTTCCCAGACCTCGTCGAAGTCCGGCAGCGCTTGTAGCGGTGGCGTCAATTCGGTCTGTGGATAAATCGCCCGCAGGCAGGTCAGGCGTTCCAGTGCCAGCCACAGCGATTGTCTGGCGTTGATCTGCAAACGGCTCGCGCGTCCGCTGTCGGCCAGGGTCGTGAGCCAGTCGAGCCACTGCGGATTGGCTCCGGCTTCGGCGTCGGTGATGCACGCCAGGCTCATCAAGGCCTCGTGCATTTCATCGACAGCGGAGGGCGTCGGCCAGGCCTCGTCGCGCACGGCGGCAATCGCCTCTGCGTCCAGGGCACCGAGATCGTCGGTGGATTGCGGGTCGCTCCAGCGGCGGTTGAGCACCGCTTGAGTGCGGCGTTCCTCCAGCGGTGCATCGTCGAGAAAGGTATAGGGCCGGGCACTGAGAATCTCCGCCGCCAGCGGCGAAGGCGCCGGCAAGTCGCGGCTGATCAGGCAAATGTCGCCGCGTTCCATGCGCCGCAACAAGGCCAGCCAGCCTTCGCTGTCCATGGCGTCGTGCAGGCAATCGTCGAGGGTCTGTTCCACCAGCGGATGGTCGGGAATCTCCCGTTCGCCGGCGAGGTTTTCCACGCAGGCGATCTGATCGGGAAACACGCTGGCGATCAGGTCTTCGCTTTTCATCCGCTGGATCTGCGTAGGCACTTTGCGCCCGCCGCTGTAGCGCGGCAGGGCCAGGGCTACACCGGCATTCCAGCGCCAGCGCACGCCGAACAGCGGCGCGTCGAGCACGGCTTGAATCAGGATGTGCTCGGCGCTGTTGCTGTGCAGGTAGCGCCAGACGTCGTCCAGTTCAAAACTGTGGCTGGTGGACAGCGACAGCACGATGGCGTCTTCGCTGGCAGCGGCCTGCAATTCGAAGTTGAAGGTGCGACAGAAACGCTTGCGCAGGGCCAGGCCCCAGGCGCGGTTGATGCGGCTGCCGAATGGCGTGTGAATGACCAGTTGGGTGCCGCCGGACTCGTCGAAAAAGCGTTCCATCAGCAGCGTGTCTTGGGATGGCAGGGCTCCCAGCGCTTGTCGCGCGCGGGCCAGATAGTCCACCAATTGTTCTGCGCTGGCGAGGTTCAGTCCCAGGGTCTCGGTCAGCCAGTCGAGCGCTGGTTGCAAGTTGCCTGGCGCAGTACCCAGCAGGTCGTCGAGTTGCGCCTGCAAGCGCGCCACCGCCGAGGACAACTCGGCGCTGCGCCCCGGCGCTTCACCGAGCCAGAACGGAATGGTCGGCGGCTGGCCCTGGGCATCCTCGACCCGGACTTTGCCGGTTTCCACCCGCAGGATCCGATAGGACGTATTGCCCAACTGGAAGACATCCCCAGCAATGCTTTCCACCGCAAAGTCTTCGTTGATGGTGCCGATGTTCAGCCCTTGAGGCTCCAGCAGCACGCTGTAGTCGGCGTTGTCAGGAATGGTCCCGCCACTGGTCACGGCCGTCAGTTTCGCGCCCCGGCGGCCGCGCAGGGTGCGGCTCACGGCATCGCGATGCAGGTAGGCGCTACGGATGCCCTGACGGCCGTTGTAACCCTCGGCGAGCATGTGCAGCAGCGCCTGATAGTGTTTGTCGTCGAGTGCGGCGTAGGGCGAGGCGCGGCGCAGCATCTCCAGCAGCGCTTGCTCCGACCACTCCTGACAACTGACCTCGGCGATGATCTGCTGCGCCAGCACGTCAAGCGGCGCTTGCGGGATCAGCAAGGTATCGAGTTCGCCCTGGCGTACGCAGTCGAGCAGCGCGGCGCATTCGATAAGGTCGTCACGGGTGGTGGCGAACAATCGGCCTTTGGGAGTGCCGCCGACCTGGTGCCCGGAGCGGCCGACCCGTTGCAGAAACCCGGCAATCGAACGCGGCGAGGCGATCTGGCACACCAGGTCGACGTCGCCGATGTCGATCCCCAGTTCCAGCGATGCCGTGGCGATCAGCACTTGCAGGTCGCCGCGCTTGAGTCGCTGCTCGGCATCGAGGCGAAATTCCTTGGCCAGGCTGCCGTGGTGGGCCGCCACGGCAGCCTTGCCCAGGCGCTCGCTCAGGTGCCGGCTCAAACGTTCGGCCAATCGCCGGGTGTTGACGAAAATCAACGTGGTCCGGTGCTCCCGGGCGAGGGCGGCGAGGCGGTCGTAGACCAGTTCCCAGACATCGTTGGCCATCACGGCCGACAGCGGCACGGGCGGCACTTCGATATCCAGGTCGCGGGGGCGGGCGTGGCCGATGTCGACGATCTCGCACGGACGGTCGCGACCGACCAGGAAGCGCGAAACGGCTTCGATGGGCTTTTGCGTGGCCGACAGACCGATGCGCAGCAGCGGCTCCGGGCAGAGTGCTTGCAGGCGTTCAAGGCTCAGTGCCAGGTGGCTGCCGCGTTTGCTGGCGGCCATGGCGTGGATCTCGTCGACGATCACCGTTCGTGCCGTGCCGAGCATCTGCCGGCCGGAATCGGAACCGAGCAGCACATACAGGGATTCCGGCGTGGTCACCAGAATGTGCGGCGCCGTTTTGCGCATCGCCGAACGGTCTTTTTGCGGTGTATCGCCGGTGCGCACGGCGGTGGTGATCAGCAATTGCGGCAGGCCCATCACGCGCAATTGCTCGGTAATGCCGGCCAGCGGGTTTTGCAGGTTGATCTGGATGTCGTTGGACAGCGCCTTGAGGGGCGAGACGTAGACCACCAGGGTGGCGTCGGGCAAGCCTTCGGGGCTTTCCAGGCCGCGGTGCACCAGGTCGTCGATGACGGCGAGAAAGGCGGTGAGGGTCTTGCCGGAACCGGTGGGCGCGGCGACCAGGGTCGAGCGGCGCTGGCGGATCAACGGCCACGCCCGGGCCTGGGCGGCGGTGACCGCCGGGAATGTGTGGCTGAACCAGGCGCTGACGGCAGGGTGGAAGCCGCTCAGGGCACTGTCTGCGGGGATGGGCAGGTTCATGCAGCAATTTATGCGGGTGGGGGGCTCAAGATGCAAGTACCACTGGTTGATCGGTAAACCTGTGGCGAGGGGGCTTGCCCCCGTTGGGTCGCGAAGCGGCCCCAAAATCCGCAAACGCGGTGTAACAGGCAAACCGCCTTCAACAATTTTGCGACTGCTGCGCAGCCGTACGGGGGCAAGCCCCCTCGCCACAGGGGCCAGTGGCAGCACTGCAAAACTCAGGCATCTACACTTTACGGGTGACGGTTGCGCACTAAACCCGCAAAATGCAACGATTCCGGCAATTATCAACGACATCGCCAGGGCGCGGTGTCGATAACGCCATTGTTTCAATCAGACTGGGCCTGCTGACTCTATGCGAATGCGCCTTATGTTACTGGGCGGCGGAAATGCCCTTGGGCAGGCGCTGATTCGCCTCGGTGCGGAGGAAGACATCGGTTTCCTCGCCCCCCGCCCGCCGCAAGACGGCTGGGATGCCGCGAGCCTGACACAATTGCTCGACGACACTCGTCCCGATGCATTGATCAACCTTGCCTACTACTTCGACTGGTTTCAGGCCGAGGCAGTGAGCGAATCGCGCCTGGCCGGCCAGGAGCGCGCGATCGAGCGTCTGGCGGAACTGTGCCAGCACCACAACATCGTCCTGCTGCAACCTTCCAGCTATCGCGTGTTCGACGGCTCCCGTGCCACGGCCTACAGCGAAAAAGACGAACCGGTGCCCCTGGGCCTGCGGGGTCAGGCCTTGTGGCGGATCGAGCAAAGCGTGCGCGCCACCTGCCCGCAACACGTGCTGCTGCGTTTCGGCTGGCTGCTGGACGACAGCCCGGACGGCGCCCTTGGCCGCTTCCTCGCCCGTGCCGAACAACCCGAAGAACTGCTGATGGCCGACGACCGGCGCGGCAATCCGACGCCGGTCGACGATGCTGCCCGCGTGATCATTTCAGTGCTCAAGCAACTCGATTGCGCCGCACCGCTGTGGGGCACCTACCACTACGCCGGGCATGAGGCGACCACGCCGCTGGCGCTGGGGCAGGCGATTCTGACCGAAGCCCGCAGCCTGCATCCGCTGGCCATCGAAGCCCCGACCGCCCAGGCCCACGCCGCGCGTCCGGATGCTGCCGAAGAGCCGCAACACGCGGTATTGGCCTGCAAGAAAATTCTGCACACCTTCGGGATCAAACCACGCGCCTGGCGTGCGGCGCTTCCCGGTCTACTGGACAGGTTCTATCGCCATGGCTGACGGCCCCGTTTTTATCACCGGTGGTGCCGGTTTCATTGGTTCACACCTGACTGACGCGCTGCTTGCCAAGGGCCATGCGGTGCGGATTCTCGATGACCTGTCCACCGGCAAGCGCAGCAATCTGCCGCTGGACAATCCCAGGGTCGAACTGATCGTTGGCGACGTGGCCGATGCGGCTTTGGTTGCCCAAGCGATGGCCGGTTGCAGCGCCGTGGCGCACCTCGCGGCCGTGGCTTCGGTGCAGGCCTCGGTGGACGATCCGGTGCGCACGCACCAGAGCAACTTCATCGGCACGCTGAACGTCTGCGAAGCCATGCGCCAGGCCGGGGTCAAACGCGTGCTGTTTGCCTCCAGCGCAGCGGTGTATGGCAACAATGGCGAAGGCGAGTCGATCGACGAAGAGACGCCCAAGGCGCCTCTGACGCCTTACGCGGTGGACAAACTGGCCAGCGAGCAATACTTCGACTTCTACCGCCGCCAGCATGCGCTGGAACCGGTGATTTTCCGCTTCTTCAACATTTTCGGTCCGCGCCAGGATCCGTCCTCGCCGTACTCCGGGGTGATCAGCATATTCAGCGAGCGTGCACTGAAGGGCTTGCCGATCACGGTGTTCGGCGACGGTGAGCAGACCCGGGATTTTGTCTACGTCGAAGATCTGGTCGACTTGCTGGTGCAGGCCATCGAGAAGCCCCGGGTCGAAGACGGTGCGGTCAACGTTGGCTGGAACCAGGCGACGACCCTCAAGCAAATGCTCGAAGCGCTCGAAGCCGTGGTCGGCAAGTTGCCACCGGTGAGCTACGGCCCGGCGCGCTCCGGTGACATTCGTCATTCCCGGGCGAATAACCGGCGTCTGTTGGAACGTTTCACTACCACGGAGCAGACACCAATGCGTGTCGGGCTGGCGCGGTTGCTGGGGCGCTGATGGTTTTACAAACCTGAATCGCGAACATGAAAAAGGCGCCCTTTGACAGGCGCCTTTTTCACGGCCGGAATTTACGTTACAGCTTGTGCAATTCCTGTGGCGAGGGAGCTTGTCGGAGCGCCGCATCGTCCCGCTCGACTGCGCAGCAGTCGTAAATCCAGTCAACGCGGTTTGTTTGAATCACCGCTTTTGCCGGTTTTAGGGTCGCTTCGCAACCCAGCGAGAGCAAGCTCCCTCGCCACAACAGCCAGGTTCACCACCACGTGAACATTCTTCCAGCGATGTCGCTTAGAACTTGTAGCCCAGGCCGACCATGTACACAAATGGATCGACGTCTACGTTGACCTTGGCGCGGGTGCCTGGTGCAATCGAGTTGTTCTCGACGGTGGCGCGGGTATCGATGTCGATGTAGCGCACCTGGGCGTTGAGCATGACATGTTCGGTCAGCATGTAGTCGGCACCGACCTGCCAGGCCAGACCCCAGGAGTTCTTCGCGTTGAAGTTGCTGAAGCCGGCGGACTTGGCTTCGCTGCTGAGGCTTTCGTCGTAGATCCAGGTGTAGTTGATGCCACCACCGACGTACGGCTGAAAGGCCGACTTCGAATCCAGCGGGTAGTACACCACGCTCAGGGTCGGCGGCAGGTGTTTCAGGGAGCCGAGTTTGCCATTGGCGGCAGGCAGGGCGGTGCCTTTGAGTTTCACGTCATGCTCGAACGGAGTGGCGGCGAGCAGTTCGATCCCCCAATTGTTGGTGAGCATATAGGCGAAGTTCAGGCCCAGCTGTGTGTCGCTGTCCATGGTCGCCTTGCCGCCCAGGTTGGTACCGGCCAGCGGACCTTGGTCGACCTTTACGCTGGAGCTGTCGGCTTTCGGGTTAACGGTGATGGCGCCCGCACGAAGGATGATGTCGCCGGCCTCGTAGGCGTGGGCGAGCGGGGCTGCGAGCGCGAGGGCAACCAGCGAAGCGCTGAGCATGGACTTGTTCATGGGGGGCTCCAGAGGACGTTAAAAATTTGCGATGTCCAATGGTAAGCCGGCTAACTATTCGGTCTTTTGATGCAGCTCAATGAAAGTGGGAAGGGGTTGGATTTTATGGTGTTTTTGCTGGCCTCATCGCGAAGAGGGACTGACAGACAGCACAAAACCACCGGAATCACTCCGGCAATTCATACAGGTAAATCTTTTCCGCCTCCATCTGATACCCGGCATCCGCCAACTCGCTGGTGGACGCCTTGACCTGTAACGCGCCTTCGATCCAGTAAGGCTGATACAACTCGTCGAGCTTCACGCCGACTTCGCTCTTGACGTGCACGATCTGGTTCGACGGCGGTGGCGGCACATGGATGCAGGCGCCGAAATACGGTACCAGCAGAAACTCCGTGGTGCGGCCTTCCTCGCTCACTTCCAGCGGCACGATGTAGCCCGGCAGGCGAATGTTCTGGCCGTCGAGGGTCTTGACCACCGGTGCGTTGGGCATGTCCTGTTTGGCTGCTGGTGCCGACTCTGCCGAGAGCGTGCTGCTCATCTGCGACAGATCGTGCAGCGGCGTCATGTTCGGCACTTCTTTCGGCGCGTCAGGCGGGATCATCTCCGACCAGGTCAGGTCTTTTGGCTGTGCGGCCCACAGGGGCAGGGCGACCAGCATCAACAGCGAAAGTACAGCGCGGGGCATTTTCAATGTCCTCATAAGCGGATCGACAGGCCATCGGCCAGGGATTGGCGATAGGCGCGCCAGGCCGGCACGCTGCCCATCAGCAGCGCGGCGATCAGGATGCCACCGAGCAGCGTCCATTCATACTCGCTCGGCCACGAGAGCGGCAGGAACAGGCCGTAGTTGGCTTGCACATAACCCTGGGCCGCCGCGATGCACACATACAGCAACGCCACGCCGGCGATCACGCCCGACAGCGCCAGCGCAAAGGCTTCGAGCACCAACAGCGTCGCGATGTGCCAGGGGCGTGCGCCCACCGAGCGCAGGATCGCCATTTCCCGGCGGCGTTCATTGAGGCTGGTGAGAATGGCGGTGAGCATGCCGATCAACCCGGTCAGCACCACAAACAGCGAGACCACGAACAAGGCTTTTTCCGCGGTGCCCATCAGACTCCACAGCTCTTGCAACGCCACACCCGGCAGGATCGCCAGCATCGGCTCACCACGGAATTCGTTGATTTCCCGCTGCAGGGCAAAGGTCGAAATCTTGTTGTTGAGGCCGAGCATGAACGCGGTGATCGCTTGCGGCGTCAGGTCCATGTTGCGCGCCTGATCGGCGGTGATGCGCCCCTCGCCCCGGGCCGGCACGCCGTTGTGCCAGTCGATGTGAATCGCTTCCATCCCACCGAGGCTGATGTGCAGCGTGCGGTCCACCGGGGTGCCGGTGCGCTTGAGAATGCCGACCACGGTGAACGGTTTGTCGTCGTGCTTGACCAGGCTGATTGCCGCCACGCCGTGGGCCAGCACCAGTTTGTCGCCGAGATTGTAGTGCAGTGCATCGGCCACTTCGGCGCCGAGAACCACTTCGAACGGGTCAGTGGCAAAGGCCCGGCCATCGGCCAGTTCCAGGTGTTGTTGGCGTCCGTATTGATAATGCTCGAAGTAGGCTTCGGTGGTGCCCATCACCCGGTAGCCGCGATGGGAGTCGCCGAGAGACATCGGAATCGCCCACTTCACTTTCGGGTTGCTGGCGAAGTGTTCGAAGCTGTCCCAGCGGATGTTGTTGGTGGCGTTGCCGATGCGGAACACCGAGTACAGCAACAGGTTCACCGAGCCGGAGCGGGCGCCGACGATCAGGTCGGTGCCGCTGATGGTGCTGGCGAAACTGGCCTTGGCTTCGGTGCGCACGCGCTCCACTGCCAGCAACAGGCACACCGACAAGGCAATGGCGAACGCCGTGAGGATCGCGGTGAAGCGACGGTTAGCCAGGCTGGCCATGGCTAGACGAAACAGATACATCTCAGACCTCGGACGGGGTAGCGGCGCGATTGAGTTCGGCCAGCGAAAGGTTGTGGTCGAACAGCGGCGCCAGGCTCTGGTCGTGGCTGACGAACAACAGGCTCGACCCGGCTTCGCGGCACTCGGCGAACAGCAGGCGAATGAAGTTCTCGCGGGCGTCGTAATCGAGGGCCGAGGTCGGCTCGTCGGCGATAACCAGTTCCGGTTGCCCGATTAGCGCGCGGGCGGCGGCGACTCGTTGCTGCTGGCCGATGGAAAGCGAGTCGGCGCGGCGACCGAGGATGTTTTCATCCTTTAAACCCAGGTGGGCGAGCAGCGTGGCGGCGGCTTTGTCGACACTGCCGTGGCGTTGTTTCGCCCGTTCCGCGCGCAGTTTCGAGAAGTGGCAGGGCAGTTCGACGTTTTCACGCACCGACAGAAACGGCAGCAGGTTGAACTGCTGAAAGATGTAGCCGGTGTGATCGACGCGGAAGTGGTCGCGGGCGCCGGCCGAAAGTTGCGTCAGTTCCTGGCCGAGCAGGCGGATGCTGCCGCGATCAGGCTTCTGCACGCCGCCGAGCAAGCCGAGCAGGGTGGTCTTGCCGCTGCCGCTGGGGCCTTTGAGGAACAGGGTCTCGCCGCGCTCCAGGCGAAACGCCGGGATGTCCAGCAGCGGCGGGTGACCGGGCCAGCTGAAGCTCAGGTCGGACAGTTCGATGAGTGCTTGGGTCATGTGAAACCGGTCTGGTTGGTGGTGAGTGAATTCAGAACTTCAGGGCCGCAGCCTTGGCCGTCACATCAACCCCTTGCTGCCCGCTCGGACCGATCAGTTGTACCTGAATTTTTTGGGTGGCTGGGAAGCTGGTGAAAATATTCGCCAGGTCCAGCGACTTCAGTGCCGCAGGCGTGGCGCAGGTGAACTGATAGCGAGCGTGGATTTCGCTGTGATCGTGATGATGTTCGTGGCCGTCTTCGTCCTTGGCGTCTTCATCGTGATCATCGTCGGCATCGGGCTTGTCGCCGAACAACGGGCTTTCCAGTTCCTGGTTCTCTACCACGCAACCGGCGGCTTTTGGCAGGTTGAACAGGGCCAGTGGTTGCTCAAGTTGTGCGCGGGTGGCGGTGACTTTGGCTTTGTCTGCGTCGCTGGTGGCGACGTGCTCGAAACCCACCAGGTTCATGGCCGGGCTTTCCAGCTCCAGCTCCAGGGTCTTGCCATCCAGCACCGCGTTCAGGCGTCCCACGCCATGTTCGTGGGCACCCAGGCTGCCATGCTCATGATCGTGTTCGTCGGCGGCATGGGCGATAGCCAGCGGCAACATGGCAAACGGCAGGGCGAGAAGCAGACGACGCATGACGAGTCTCCGAAAAGTAAAATGAAGAAATTGTTATGTAATCTTATAACGTAAGTGCGGAGAGTTTGACTGCCCGCTTGGCGTTGCACAAGTCCCATGGGAGCATGCCGGGAAGAAATGTGCGGGAGCAGACCTATGTTGCGAATTCGCGGAAGCATCGGCGACTGGCCGGTGGATTTGACCCTGGAGATGGACGACGCGGACTGGGCGCGGCTAGGGGCGCAGTTGCAGGTGGAAAAATCCCCTGTCAGCGCGCCAGCGGCGAAACCGCTGAATCCGGATGATGCGCTGTGGCAGATCGCCAGGGATTTGCTGCGCAAGGCCGGGCAGTTGAGCGGGCCGGACTTGCTCGATCAACTCGAAGGCCTGACCGGGAGCGCGGCGGCGGGCAAGCGCCTGCTGGTGCGTTTGCGCCATAGTTCGGATGTGAAGGTAGTGAGCGGCGGGGATACGCCGCTCTACAGCTGGATCGAGACGGCTTAGTACAGCGCGGCAAACAACTTGCGGCGGTAGGTACTCACCAACGGATGATCATTGCCCAGCAACTCGAACACCTGCAGCAAGGTCTTGTGCGGCAAGCCTTCGTTGTAGCTGCGATTGCGGATGAACAGCTTCAGCAAGGCATCCAGCGCGGCATCGTACTGCTGACGGGCCAGTTGCTGGATCGCCAGTTGATAGACCGCCTCATCGTCCAGCGGGTCTTTTGCCAGCCGGGCCTTCAGGTCGGCGGCATCCGGCAAGTCCTTGGCCAAACCGAGAAACTTGATCTGTGCCTTGGCGCCAGCCAGCGCGGCCTTGTGCTCGTCGCTCTTGACCGCATCCAGCACGGCTTGCGCTTCGCCCAGTTCACCGCGCTCGGTCAGGCAGCGGGCGTAGAGGATCAGTGCCTTGGCGTTGGTGTTGTCTTCACCCAGGATCACTTTGAGCAGCGCTTCGGCATCGGCAAAGCGGCTGTCATCGAACAGCGCCTGGGCTTGTTCGAACGGATCGGCAGCGGCCGGTGGCGGCATCTGCACATGGGGTTCGAGCAGGGCGCGCACGGCGGATTCCGGCTGGGCACCGGCAAAGCCGTCTACCGGCTGACCGTCCTTGAACAGCACCACGGTCGGCAGGCTGCGGATGCCGAAGCGGGCGACGATGTCTTGTTCGAGGTCGCAGTTGACCTTGGCCAGCAGCAACTCACCCTGATAGCTCTCGGCAATGCTCTGCAACATCGGCATCAGCACTTTGCAGGGCGCGCACCATTCGGCCCAGAAATCCACCAGCACCGGCTTGTGGAAAGAGTTCTCGATCACCGACTGGTCGAAATCGGCAGTCGTGGCGTCGAAGATGTACGGCGTTTCCTGACTCATGGGCAATCTCGTAAAAGCGTGAATGGGGCAACTATACGGTCAGGCGCGGGCGGCGTGGTAGAGGCTCACATGCCGAAACTCGTGGGGCTCGGCCAGATCCGGTAGGGTCATCGCCTCCAGCATCTCTATGCGCCGGTATAACGGATGGCGGAAGTCCCGCACTCGGGAATCCGCCACCAGCGCCTCTCGGCCGCGGCTGAGGAACTGGTCGAGCAGCGGCAGGTTGGCCCGGTCGTACAGCACATCCGCCACCAGGATCAGATCGAAGCGATCAGCCTCGGCGAAAAAATCCGTCGAGTAGTTGAGCTCTACGTCATTGAGCTCGGCATTGGCCCGACACGCGGCAATCGCCAGCGGGTCGAGGTCGCAGGCCAGCACTTCCAGCGCCCCGGCCTTGGCAGCGGCAATCCCCGCCACGCCAGACCCGGCGCCAAAATCCAGCACACGCTTGCCTTCGACCCAATGCGGGTTGTCAGCGAGGTAACGGGCCACGGCCAACCCGCTGGCCCAGCAAAAGCTCCAGTACGGTGGCTCATGCAGGATGCGCCGGGTTTCTTCCGGGCTGAAGGCGCGGTCCATGTTGTCGCCGTCGATCAGCCACAACTTCAGGTCGGTCCCTGGTAACTCACAGGCGACCAATTGCGCATCACCGAGTAGTTCACCCAACGCCTTTTGCAGGTCGAGCGGTGCATTCATGGGGCTTTGACGAATTGCAGTTGGCCCAGGGCCTGGGTGGTCGGCTGGGTAATCAGCTGCGACGGCAGGTGCAGGATCAACTGTCCGGACTGGCTGGCGCGGCCTCGCAGTTCAACGCGGGCCCCGGCCGGGAAGGATTCCGGGTTGAAACGCAGGTGAAACGCCAGCACCTGGTTGTTGCCGATCAGGCTGGAACTGGCGAGCAATTGCTGCGGGCGGTTCTTTTCGTCGATCACCAGCAATGCCAGTTCGACTTCAGCGCCGGCTGGAACGCCTTGTAGGGTACCGCTCAGTTCACGCTGATAGGCAGGCAGGGGGCCGAGGTTGGCGGCCTCCCGGGCCTTCTTCTGCGCTTGCTGCGGCGCCGGGCCAGGCGTTGGCGGCTGGGGCTTGGGTGCATCGCTGCCGCAAGCCACCAGCAGGCTGAAAACACTGAGCAAAATGAGCGGACGTAACGACATTGGTGGCTCCATAAAGCTGAATTCCATGGATCAAGTGATCATCCCGTCTGTATACCGCAAACCCTATGGCTTGTCTTGCCACCGGGATGCGCTACCATGGCCCTCCCTTTTTTTGTTGCCTGCCACCATGCACTGTCCCTTCTGCGGTGCCAACGACACCAAGGTCATCGACTCGCGTCTGGTCGCCGAGGGCGAACAGGTGCGCCGCCGGCGTGAATGCCTGGCCTGCGGCGAGCGCTTCACGACGTTCGAGACGGCTGAACTGGTGTTGCCGCGCCTGATCAAAACCGACGGCAGTCGCCAGCCGTTCGACGAAGAAAAACTCCGCGCCGGCATGCAGCGCGCGCTGGAAAAGCGCCCGGTGAGTGTCGAGCGCCTCGAATCGTCGCTGGTGCACATCAAACACAAACTGCGCGCCACCGGCGAGCGCGAGGTCAAATCCCTTGTGGTCGGCGAACTGGTGATGGCCGAGCTGCAGAAGCTCGATGAAGTCGCCTACATCCGCTTCGCTTCGGTATATCGCCGCTTCCAGGACCTCAACGAGTTCCGCGAAGAGATCGATCGCCTGGCCCGTGAACCGGTGAAAGAATGACCACGCCCGCAGAACAAGCCATCCTCGATGCTCATTTCATGGCCCGTGCCCTGGAGCTGGCGCGCAAGGGGCATTACACGACGCACCCCAATCCGCGGGTCGGTTGCGTGATTGTGCAGGGCGGGCAGATTGTCGGCGAAGGCTGGCACGAGCGCGCCGGCGAGCCCCACGCTGAAGTCCACGCCTTGCGCGCGGCCGGTGAGCAGGCTCGTGGCGCCACCGCTTACGTGACCCTTGAACCTTGCAGCCACCACGGCCGCACACCGCCTTGCGCCGATGCACTGGTCAATGCCGGTGTGGCCAGGGTGGTCGCGGCGATGCAGGACCCGAACCCGGAAGTCGCCGGTCGTGGTCTACAACGCCTGGAACAGGCCGGTATCGCCACCGAAAGCGGCGTACTGGAAAGCGAGGCGCGAAAGCTTAACCAAGGTTTCCTGAAACGCATGGAACACGGCTTGCCGTTCGTGCGGGTCAAGTTGGCCATGAGCCTGGACGGGCGCACGGCGATGGAAAGCGGCGAAAGCCAGTGGATCACCGGTCCGGCCGCACGTTCTGCGGTGCAACGCCTTCGTGCCCAGGCCAGCGTGGTACTGACCGGCGCCGACACGGTTCTGGCGGACAACGCGCGGCTGACCGTGCGAGCCGATGAGCTGGGGCTGGATGCCGAGCAAACCGCACTGGCCATGAGCCGCCTGCCGCTGCGGGTGCTGGTCGACGGTCGTCTGCGGGTGCCACTGGATGCACCGTTCTTCAAGGCCGGCCCGGCGCTGGTTGCCACCTGCGTGGCGGTGGAAGAGCAATACGCCAATGGTCCGGAATGCCTGATCGTGCCGGGTTACGACGGCCAGGTCGATCTGCGTCAGCTATTGGTTGAACTCGCAGCCCGTGGCGTCAACGAGGTGCTGGTTGAGGCCGGTCCGCGCCTGGCAGGTGCCTTTGCCCAACTCGGTCTGGTGGACGAGTTCCAGATTTTCATTGCCGGCAAGTTCCTGGGCTCTTCGGCGCGGCCGCTGCTGGACTGGCCGCTCGCGCAAATGAAGGATGCGCCCGAGCTTAAAATCATTGAAATTCGCGCAGTGGGCGATGACTGGCGAGTCATTGCCATTCCTACGTCAACCGCGAGCGTATAATTTCCGGTCAACGCTACAGCGCTGGCTTTGTTCTCGAGGAGAACCTCATGTTTACCGGCATCATCGAATCCATCGGCAGTATTCGTGCATTGACCCCAAAGGGCGGTGATGTGCGGGTTCACGTCGAAACCGGCAAGCTCGACCTGAGCGACGTCAAACTGGGCGACAGCATCGCGGTCAACGGCGTGTGCCTGACTGCCGTTGAACTGCCGGGCAATGGCTTTGCGGCGGACGTCAGTCGCGAAACCCTCGACTGCACCGCCATGAACGACCTGAAAAGCGGCAGCCCGGTCAATCTGGAAAAAGCCCTGACCCCGACCACTCGCCTCGGCGGGCATCTGGTCAGCGGTCACGTCGACGGCGTGGGCGAAGTGGTTGCCCGTACCGAGAACGCGCGCGCCGTGGAATTCCGCATCCGCGCGCCAAAGGACCTGGCCAAGTACATCGCCCATAAAGGCTCGATCACCGTCGACGGCACCAGCCTCACCGTGAACGCAGTCGATGGCGCCGAGTTCCTGCTGACCATCATTCCCCACACCCTGAGCGAAACCATCATGGCGTCGTACCAGCCTGGCCGCCGGGTGAATCTGGAAGTGGATTTGCTGGCCCGTTACCTGGAGCGTCTGCTTTTGGGCGACAAGGCCGCAGAGCCAGGCTCTTCGCAAAAGCCTGGCAGCACCATTACCGAAAGCTTTCTGGCCCAAAACGGCTACCTCAAATCCTGACTCAAGGGGGTGCCTTGTGGCGCTCAATAGCATCGAAGAACTGGTTGAAGACATCCGCCAAGGCAAGATGGTCATCCTCATGGATGACGAAGACCGCGAGAACGAAGGCGACCTGATCATGGCCGCCGAGTGCTGCAAGCCCGAGCACATCAACTTCATGGCCAAGCACGCCCGTGGCCTGATCTGCATGCCGATGAGCCGCGAGCGCTGCGAACTGCTCAAGCTGCCGTTGATGGCCCCGCGCAACGGTTCCGGTTTCGGCACCAAGTTCACCGTATCGATCGAAGCGGCCACCGGTGTGACCACCGGTATTTCCGCCGCCGACCGTGCGCGCACTGTGCAGGCTGCCGCCGCCCGTGATGCCAAGGCTGAAGACATCGTCAGCCCGGGCCACATCTTCCCGCTGATGGCCCAGGCCGGCGGTACCCTGGCCCGTGCCGGCCACACCGAAGCGGCGTGCGACCTGGCGCGCATGGCCGGTTTCGAGCCGAGCGGCGTGATCTGCGAAGTGATGAACGACGACGGCACCATGTCCCGTCGCGCCGAGCTGGAAGCATTTGCCGCCGAGCACGATATCAAGATCGGCACCATCGCCGACCTGATTCACTACCGGATGATCCACGAACGTACCGTTCAGCGGATTGCCGAGCAGCCACTGGACAGCGAACTGGGCCAATTCAACCTGGTGACCTATCGTGATTCCGTGGAAGGCGACGTGCACATGGCGCTGACCCTGGGCAACGTGTGTGCCGAAGAACCGACCCTGGTTCGGGTGCATAACATGGACCCGCTGCGCGACCTGCTGATGGTCAAGCAACCGGGCCGCTGGAGCCTGCGCGCCGCCATGGCCACGGTTGCCGAGGCCGGCAGCGGTGTTGTGCTGTTGCTCGGTCACCCGCTCGATGGCGACGTGTTGCTCGCGCACATCCGCGAAACCGCCGATCACGCCGCGGTGAAAAAACCGACCACCTACAGCACTGTCGGTGCCGGTTCGCAGATCCTGCGTGACCTCGGCGTGCGCAAAATGCGCCTGATGTCGGCACCCATGAAATTTAATGCGATATCCGGTTTCGATCTGGAAGTTGTAGAATACGTGCCCTCCGAATAATGACCGGTTGTTTCCGGCCTTGAATTCGCGGTTCAAATATCACCGAGGGGCGCGTACGAGACGCGTCCCGGCTCTTTAAGAGATCTATCGAATGACCCTGAAGACCATCGAAGGTACCTTCATCGCCCCTAAAGGCCGCTACGCTCTGGTAGTGGGCCGTTTCAACAGCTTCGTCGTTGAAAGCCTGGTCAGCGGTGCAGTTGATGCCCTGGTTCGCCACGGCGTGAGCGAAAGCGACATCACCATCATCCGCGCGCCTGGCGCCTTCGAAATTCCGCTGGTTGCGCAGAAAGTCGCCCAGAAAGGCGAATTCGCGGCAATCATCGCCCTGGGCGCGGTCATTCGTGGCGGCACTCCGCACTTCGAATACGTGGCTGGCGAGTGCACCAAGGGCCTGGCCCAGGTGTCCATGGAGTTCGGCGTTCCGGTCGCTTTCGGCGTCCTGACCGTTGATTCCATCGAGCAAGCCATTGAACGTTCCGGCACCAAGGCCGGGAACAAAGGTGCTGAAGCTGCCCTGTCCGCTCTGGAAATGGTCAGCCTGCTGGCGCAGTTGGAGGCCAAGTGATTAGCGACGAAAGCGATCGTTTCAACCCGCGCGATCCAAAGCCTGCGGATGCCGGCAAGCCATCGAAAAGCGTCAAGCGTCGCGAAGCCCGTCAGCTCGCAACCCAGGCGCTGTACCAATGGCACATGGCCAAGCAGTCGCTGAACGAGATCGAAGCGCAGTTCCGGGTCGATAACGATTTCAGCGATGTCGACGGCGCGTACTTCCGCGAGATCCTGCACGGGGTTCCGCAGTTCAAGACCGAAATCGACACCGCGCTCACGCCATGCCTGGACCTGACCATCGAAGAGCTGGACCCGGTTGAACTGGCCGTTCTGCGCCTGTCCACCTGGGAGCTGCTCAAGCGCGTCGACGTGCCGTACCGCGTTGTGATCAACGAGGGTATCGAACTGGCCAAGGTCTTCGGTTCCACCGACGGTCACAAGTTCGTCAACGGTGTGCTCGACAAGCTGGCCCCGCGTCTGCGTGAAGCTGAAGTCAAGGCGTTCAAGCGCTGATTAGCGCTTGGATCTAGTGTCCTGTCTCGCCGATACGTTCGTTTTTTAGCGAGTGACTGGTGTTGTCAGACAAGGCGCCGCGACGAGTCATAGCGTGCTATGGCGAGGAGCGGCAACGCAGTATGGCGACACCAGACGCCGCTAAAAAATGAACAGTATTGGTGAGACAGGATACCCAATGGGTGAGTTTGAGCTGATCCGCAATTTCTTCGCCGCCGCGCCTTGTGCGCAGGGCGGCGAAGGCGTTGCCCTCGGGATTGGCGATGACTGCGCCTTGCTGGCTGTTCCCTCCGGGGAACAGATGGCGATCTCTACCGATACGTTGGTGGCCGGCGTGCATTTCGCCGATCCCTGCGATCCGTTTCTGCTCGGTCAGCGCTCGCTGGCCGTTGCGGTCAGCGACCTGGCCGCCATGGGCGCTACCCCGATTGCCTTTACCCTTGCCCTGACCTTGCCGACGGTGACCGCCGATTGGCTGCAAGCCTATGCCCGAGGTTTGAACCAGATGGCGCGAAGCTGTGGCGTGGCGCTGGTGGGCGGTGACACGACCCGCGGGCCGTTGAGCCTGACCATGACCGTGTTCGGGCGCGTGCCGGCCGGTCTGGCGCTGACCCGCAGCGGTGCGCAACCGGGCGACCTGCTGTGTGTCGGCGGCAACCTGGGCAATGCCGCCGGTGCCTTGCCCTTGGTGCTCGGCCAGCGCACAGCCGAAGCGAGCATTGCCGAGCCGTTGTTGGCGCATTACTGGTCGCCGCAACCGCAGCTCGGCTTGGGTCAGGCGCTACGGGGCAAGGCCACTTCGGCAATGGATATCTCTGACGGACTGCTCGCGGATTGCGGGCATATCGCGCTGGCGTCGAAGGTCGGTATCGAGGTCGAGCGGGATCGTTTGCCGCTGTCGCAGAGCCTGGTCGACTTTCTCGGCCAATCGGATGCACAGGTTGCGGCCTTGAGCGGCGGCGACGATTACGTCCTGGCCTTCACCTTACCGTCCGTCGAGTTGCCGCTATTGCTGGCCGATGGCTGGCCGATCCATGTGATTGGGCGCGTCGTGAATGGGCAAGGTGTGACACTGCTGGATGCCAACGGACAAGACATCACCCCGCAAGCCCGGGGTTATCAACATTTTCGGGAGTCACCGTGACAGATCATCCCAAACAGGTTCCGGCGGAATTCGTACCGCCGTCGGTCTGGCGTAATCCATGGCATTTCCTGGCGTTCGGCTTCGGCTCCGGCACCTTGCCAAAGGCGCCTGGCACTTGGGGGTCGCTGGTTGCGCTACCCTTTATTCCGTTGTGGCAAATGCTGCCCGACTGGGGTTACTGGCTGATGCTGGGCATCACCATGCTGTTCGGCTTCTGGCTGTGCGGCAAAGTGGCCGACGATTTGCGGGTACACGACCATGAAGGCATCGTTTGGGACGAAATGGTCGGGATGTGGATCACCCTGTGGCTGGTGCCGGAAGGTTGGCAGTGGTTGCTGGCGGGTTTCTTGATGTTCCGCTTCTTCGACATTCTCAAGCCATGGCCGATACGCTGGATTGACCGGCACGTACATGGCGGCGTCGGCATCATGCTCGATGATGTCCTGGCCGGGGTGTTCGCCTGGTTGGCGATGCAGGGACTGGTGTGGTTTTTCGCCTGACCGGGGATTTCCAGGCGTTGATCATGAGAGCTGTTTATCGGGGGAAGCGGGGGATGGCTGTACGCGGATTGATGGTGATGGCGTTCGCGATGTTTTGCTCTTTTGTCCAGGCGGGGGGAGGGAGTGCTGCGCCACCGTCGGTGATTCATCTGGCCAGCGAAGACTGGGAAGACTACACCGCCGCTGACGGTCATGGACTGGGTTGGGACGTGCTACGGCAAGTGTTCGAGCCGGCGGGCGTCAAGGTCGACATCCGCACCGAACCCTACTTGCGTTCGCTGGGCCTGGCCGAACGTGGCGAAGTCGATGCCTGCGTCGGATCCTATCGTGACGAGTCCGAGGGTGTGCTCTATCCCCATTGGAGCTTCGACACCGATCACATCTATGCCCTGGGCCTGGCCAGCAGTCCGGTACCCACCCCGCAAACCCTGGGCAATTATCGACTGGCCTGGGTGCGCGGCTACGACTACCAGGATTACTTGCCCAATGTGCGCCACTTCGACGAAGTGCAGCGGCGTACCGGCATCGTGTCGATGCTGACCCACAATCGCGCCGACTTCTACATCGATGCCCTGACCGAAGTCGATTACGTCATCAACCGCGCCAAGGATCCGTCCCAGCTGCGGCGCACCCATATCGCCGAGTTGCCGCTGTATCTGTGCTTCGCCAAGACCCCGAAGGCGCGCACGTTAATGGCCCTGTTCGACCAGCGCATGGAGCAACTGGTGAAACGCGGCGAGCTGAAACCGATTTTTGAACGCTGGAAACAGCCGTATCCGTTTGATTCGAATGCTTCCCAGAGCCGATGACCGACACAGAACCCTGTGGGAGCGAGCTTGCTCGCGATGGCAGACTTTCCGTTGACGAATACGCTGCTGATACACCGCAATCGCGAGCAAGCTCGCTCCCACAGGGTATGTGCCGGGGCGTATATCAAACATTTTGATAGTTATCGCCGATAATTCAGCCTAAGCGTCCTCCGGAACCTGCTGTTACAATGCCGGCTCTGCGAATCTTCAGACTTTTAGATCAGGAGCACACCGGTGCCTGTCGCTTTTGTCGCCGCTTGCAAGCTGCCAACACCTTTTGCGCAATTCACCATGCATGGCTTTCTCGATGAAGCCACCGGCCGCGAGCACGTTGTGCTGAGCCTGGGTGAGTTCGATGACGGTGCCCCGGTACTCGGCCGGTTGCACTCCGAATGCCTGACGGGCGATGCCCTGTTTAGCCAACGTTGCGACTGCGGCTCGCAACTGGAAGCTGCCTTGCAGGCCATCGCCCGTGAAGGTCGTGGCGTGTTGCTCTACTTGCGTCAGGAAGGCCGTGGCATTGGCCTGCTGAACAAGATCCGCGCCTATGAGCTGCAAGATGGCGGCGCCGATACCGTTGAAGCCAACGAACGTCTGGGCTTTGCCGCCGACCAGCGTGACTACGCCATGTGCCTGCCGATGCTGGAGCACATGGGCGTGAAGTCCCTGCGCCTGATGACCAACAACCCGCGCAAGGTCAAAGCCTTGACCGACATGGGGATCGTGGTCGCCGAGCGCGTGCCGCTGCACACCGGCCACAACCCGCATAACCGACTCTACCTGGCAACCAAGGCAAGCAAGCTCGACCACATGATGGGCAATGAGCATCAGGGCGAGGTTGACCGGGCGTGACCCGCGGTCAGGTGCGGCGGCGACTGTCCGTCAACTGGTGGCAATACCTGGCACTGGCCTTGTTGCCGCTGTTTGTGATCAATGCGCTGTTCGGCCAGGGCGAAGCCATTCTGCCGGTGCTGGCGATGCCGTTGTTCATCGCCGGAGTCGCCTCGATGTTTGTCAGCCTGAAGTTTTTCGGCGCCTACAAACACGCGCTGATCGCCACCCAGAAAGCCCTCGATACCCCTGACGAACCTGCCGCCTGGATCAGTCTGGCGGCCAAGCGGCGCACCGCATTCCTGGCCGCCGGGCTGCCGGCCTGGATCGGTGCGCTGGCGGTGTTCGTCGGTCTCGAAGCCGTGCCGCTGATGCTGCTGGCACTGTCGACCGCCGTGCTGTTCTACCTCTACCGTATTCCGCGTCAACTCGGTTGATGCGCGCGCTCTGGCTGGCGGTGTTGCTGCTGGCCGCCAGTGGCCCGGCCATCGCGGTCGAACGGGTTGTCAGCCTCGCACCGTCGCTCTCTGAAATCGTCGTTGAATTGGGTTCCGCCGACCTCTTGGTGGGTGTGCTGGACGCTGGTGAACGACCTGCCGAACTCAAGGACCTGCCTTCCGTTGGCCGCTATGGCCAGCTGGATATGGAGCGCTTGCTCAGCCTGAAACCCGATCTGTTGCTGCTATGGCCTGGTAGCGTCGGCCCGGCCCAGCGTGACCAGCTCAAGCGACTGAATATTCCCACCTACGTCGCCGAACCCCACAGCCTGGACCAGCTTGCCGCACAGATTCAGACCATAGCCGCTCAGCTCGGTCGACCTGAGCGCGGAATTTCATTGGCCAGCGATTTACGCCAGCGGCTGGATGAGTTGCGTCAGCGCTATCGCCGGGACAAGCCGTTACGAGTGTTCTATCAAGTCTGGGATCGGCCGCTGTACACGGTTGGTGGTGAACAGATCATCAGCGATGCGCTGGAGGTCTGCGGTGCGCAAAACGTGTTTGCCGACCTGAAACTGCCGGCACCGCAAGTCAGTGTGGAAGCGGTGTTGCAGCGCAATCCCGAGGTGATTCTGGCCAGCGAACAGGCGCAGCTCGATGCGTGGAAAGCCTGGCCGCAGGTGGCGGCCGTGGCACAGGGACAGTTGCGCCTGGTGACGGACAAGGGCCTGGAGCGGCCGAGTGGGCAGATGATTGAGGCAACTGCCAAACTCTGCCAGTTGATTGCACCGAATTTGTAACTGTGGCGAGGGAGCTTGCTCCCGCTGGGCTGCGAAGCAGCCCAAAAACTAACACTGCAATTTGTCTGATTGCCCCGGTCAGCGTTGATTGCGACTGCTACGCAGTCGAACGGGAGCAAGCTCCCTCGCCACAATGATTCGCGCCAGCCTCAGCTCTCCGGCGTCCAGGTCACCCCGAACATCCACGCCCGACCTTCCTCGCGATACCCGTACTGGCTACCTTGGAAGCTGTACAGCGCCCGGCTGTAACCCTTGTCCAGCAGGTTATCGACCTTCAGCTCCAGTTGGACTTCACGATTGAGCTCCCAACTGCTGCGCAGCCCCAACAAGGCATAACCATCCAACGGTTGTTGATTGTTCAAGTCGTCAAAGCTGCTGCTGACCGCTTGCCAACTGGCGCCGAGGCCCAGGCGATCGAACTGACGGTCCAGATCCCAGCTCAAGGTGCGCCGCGCGCGACGGGCCAGGGTGTGGCCCGTGTCACGATCTCGTGGGTCGATGATCGCCACGCCCAGATTGCTCTGCCAGCCGAACAGTTCCTGCTTCAGCGCGGCTTCGAAGCCGTTGATCCGCGCCGAGGCGACGTTTTCAGGGCGTGAGTTGCTGCCGAAAATGATCGCGTCTTCAAGGTCGGTGCGATACAGCGACGCCTCCAGGCGACTGTTCTCGGTCAATTGGCTGCGCCATTGCAGCTCATAGCTTTTCGAGGTTTCAGGCTTCAGGTCGGGGTTGCTGAAGTCCGGGTAGTACAGGTCGTTGAACGTCGGCGCGCGGAAGCCTTCGCTGTAGGTCAGCAGCACTTCGTTGTCCGGGTTCAGCGGCAGGGTGAAGGTGCCACTCCAGGTGTTCTGGCTGCCGAACTGCTGGTTATCGTCGTGACGCAGGCCCAACTCCGTGGAGAAACTGTCTGCCTGAAAGCGATGCTGGATAAACGCGGCTCGGTTCCAGCGGCTGTCTTCGTCGAACGCCGTGGTGCTGTTGATCCGGTCTTCGTACCAGTCACCACCGAGCATCAGGCTGTTGCGCTCGTTGAGCGTCAGGTCGTTCTGCCAGGTCACCGAGTCGCGATAGGTGTTGAATACGGTGCGTTCATCGCTGAGCTTGTCGAGGGTCTTCTCGTGGTTTTCACTGTGGCCGACATCAACGCGGGTTTTCCAGAGATCGTTGATCCGTGCATCGACATAGCTGCTGACACTGCTCACATCGAAGTCGCTGTAGGGCTGTTGCTGGACCGACTCGAACGTATTCATGTCGAAGCGGCCGAACGGGTTGTCGAACTCGCTCTTGCCACGGTTATCCAGCAGGTTGGCGCCGACTTCGATGTCTTCCGTCAGGGCGTGACTCAGGCTCAGGCTGAGCGACTTGTTACGATATTCGTCATGGTCGCCATCACTGGGATAGGACTCGTGGGTGCGATTGATCCCGGCGGTTTCGTCGAGACTGGCGCCCAGGTTGAAGCGGGTTCGCTCATCGCCACCGGACAGGCCAAGGCTGCGCTCCCAGGTCTGGTTGCTGCCAAAACCCGTGTGCAGGCGCGGTTGCAGGCCTTGTTCGCCACCGCGGCGGGTGAAGATCTGGATCACCCCGCCAATCGCATCGCTGCCATAAATAACCGAGCGGGAGCCGCGCAACACTTCCACGCGCTCGACCTGCTCGATATTGATGTGTTGCAGGTTGCTGTCGCCGGAGGTCGAACTGCCGATGCGTTGGCCATCCACCAGCACCAGGCTCTGGGCCGACTGGGTGCCACGGATGTAGACACCCGGAATGCTGCCGCGCCCGCCGGACTGCGAGACTTGCACACCCGGTACCCGCCGCAACAGGTCAGTGACGCTATCGGGTTGCAGGCGATCGATGTCTTCGCGGGTGAATACGGTGTTGGCGGCGCTACTGTCGTTACGCGCTTCGACCTGGCGGTTGGCGCTGATCAACACGTCGGGCAGCTTCAGGGCCTGGTCGCGTTCGAAGGTGTCGGCCAGCAATTGACCGGCCGGCAGCAGGGTCAGCGTCAGGGCGAAGGGGGAGAGTTTCATGGGGAGTCCGTTGGTGCTTTGAGGCGAATACAGTTTTGATAGACGCTGAAAACCACTGTGGGAGCGAGCTTGCTCGCGATAGCGGTGTATCAGTCAGCATTTGAGTCGACTGACAGGCCGCCATCGCGAGCAAGCTCGCTCCCACAGGGTTTTGCGTTTAGATGTTGAGCAGTTGCAGGCGCTCACGAATGGACGCTTCGATTCCCGCCTCATCCAGACCGCACTCAGCCAGCATTTGCGCAGGCTTGGCGTGTTCGACGTAAATGTCCGGCAAGCCCAGGTGCAGCACCGACTTGAGGATGTTTTCGCGGGCGAGGAATTCGCTGACCGCGCCACCGGCGCCGCCCATGATCGCGTTTTCTTCGACGGTCACCAGTAGCTCGTGGCTGCCGGCGATTTCGCGAACCAGCGCTTCATCCAGCGGCTTGACGAAACGCATGTCGACCACGGTCGCGTCCAGCGTCTCGGCGACTTTCAGGGCTTCGGCCAGTTGCACGCCGAACACCAGCAGGGCGACTTTGCTGCCCTGGCGGCGGACTACACCCTTGCCGATCTCGATCGGCTCGAGGTCTTTCTCGATGGTCGCGTTCGGGCCGTTACCACGCGGGTAACGCACCGCCGCCGGGCCTTCATACAGGTGACCGGTGGTGAGCATCTTGCGCAGTTCGTTTTCGTCGCTCGGGGTCATCACCAGCATGCCGGGGATGCAACGCAGGTACGAAAGATCGAAGCTGCCGGCGTGAGTCGGGCCGTCTTCGCCCACCAGGCCTGCACGGTCGATGGCGAACAGCACGTCGAGATTCTGCACGGCGACGTCATGCACCAATTGGTCGTAACCGCGTTGCAGGAACGTCGAGTAGATTGCCACCACCGGTTTCGCGCCTTCGCAGGCCATGCCGGCGGCAAACGTCACCGCGTGCTGCTCGGCAATGGCCACGTCGAAGTAGCGCAGCGGGAAGCGTTCGCTGAAAGCGACCAGGTCCGAGCCTTCCTTCATCGCCGGGGTAATCCCGACCAGGCGTGGATCGGCAGCCGCCATGTCGCACAGCCATTCGCCGAACACACCGGAGTACTTCGGCCCGCTGGCCTTTTTCGGCGCGGCGGCCGGGGCGTCCAGGGGTTCAAGTTTGGTGATGGCGTGGTAACCGATCGGGTCGACTTCCGCTGGGGCGAAGCCTTTGCCTTTCTTGGTGACGACGTGCAGGAACTGCGGGCCTTTCAGATCGCGCATGTTGCGCAGGGTGGCGATCAGGGTCGGCAGGTCGTGGCCATCGATCGGGCCGATGTAGTTCCAGCCCAGCTCTTCGAACAGCGTGCCGGGAACCAGCATGCCTTTGGCATATTCTTCGGTCCGACGGGCGATTTCCCAGGCACCGGGCAGGCGCGACAGCACTTTCTTGCTGCCTTCGCGCATGCTCGCGTAGGTGCGGCTGGAAAGGATCTTCGCCAGGTAGTTCGACAAGCCACCGACGTTGCGCGAGATCGACATGTCGTTATCGTTGAGGATCACCAGCATGTTGGCGTCCACTTCCGGCGCATGGTTCAGCGCCTCGAACGCCATGCCCGCGGTCAACGCGCCGTCGCCGATCACCGCGATCGCCTTGCGCTCGCTGTTTTGCAGGCGGGCGGCAATCGCCATGCCCAGCGCGGCACTGATCGAGGTGCTGGAGTGGCCGACGCCAAAGGTGTCGTACTCGCTCTCGGAGCGGCGCGGGAACGCAGCGACGCCGTCCTTCTGGCGCAGGGTGCCCATGCGCTCGCGGCGACCGGTGAGGATCTTGTGTGGATAAGCCTGATGACCCACGTCCCACACCAACCGGTCGTCCGGGGTGTCGAAGACGTAATGCAGCGCGATGGTCAGCTCGATCACGCCCAGGCCGGCACCGAAATGCCCACCGGTCTGGCCGACCGTGTAGAGCAATTCCAGGCGCAACTCATCGGCCAGGGTTTCCAGCTCGGCTTCGCCTAACCGGCGCAGGCCGTCCGGCGTGTTCGCGCGGTCGAGCAGGGGCGTGGTCGGGCGCTTGCGGGGAATCTCATGAAACGTCGTGGGCATCAGGCGAATCGTTATAGGTATAAAAGATGCGGCAGTTTACCTGATGCTTCGCCCCCTGCCCACGCGTTGGTCTTTTTTGGCGCAATCGCCGTCAGCTGCGGCGATCGACGATATACCGGGCCAGATCGCGCAACGGCTCGGCCGCCGCGTCAAACGGTCGCAGCGCGTGCAGGGCCTGATCGCGCAGTTCCAGGGCATAGGCCTTTGCGGCGTCGAGGCCGAGCAGGGCCGGGTAGGTCGGCTTGTCCCGGGCAATGTCGGCGCCCTGGCGTTTGCCGAGGGTTTCGGTATCGCTTTCGACGTCGAGAATGTCGTCCTGAACCTGGAATGCCAGGCCGATGGCCTGTGCATAAGTCTGCAGGGACTTGAGTTCGTCTTTCTCGGCACGGCCGCTGGCCAGGGCACCGAGCTTGACGCTGACCTCGATCAACGCACCGGTCTTGTGCCGGTGCATGTACTCCAGGGCTTGCTGGTCGAGCTTCAGACCGACCGAGCCGAGGTCGATGGCCTGACCGCCGACCATGCCCGCCGGGCCTGCGGCCAGTGCCAAGGCGCTGACCATTTGCAGGTGGACCTCGGCGTCCAATGTGCTCAGGCGCGGGTCGAGCAGGGCGCTGAAGGCCAGGCTCTGCAAGCCGTCGCCGGCGAGGATCGCGCAGGCTTCATCGAATTTCTTGTGGGTGGTGGGCTGGCCGCGACGCAGATCGTCATCGTCCATCGCCGGCAAATCGTCATGCACCAGCGAATAGGCGTGGATCAGCTCCACGGCACAGGCCGCGCCGTTGGCTTGCTCGGCTTTGCCGCCCAACGCTTCGCACGCGGCGTAGGCCAACAGTGGACGCACCCGTTTGCCGCCATTCATCACGCTGTAGCGCATGGCTTCATACAGACGCGCCAACTCGGGGCCCGGTGCAGTGAACAGGGTTTCCAGAGCCGCATTGACGCGGGCCTGGCTGGTTGCCGAGTACGCTGCAATCATTCTGGTTGGTCCGCGTCGAAGGGTTCCTCGGCCAGCTCGCCATCACGCTCGAGCAGCACCTGAACCTTTTGCTCGGCCTGGGCCAGCGCCGCCTGGCAATCGCGGGTCAGACCGATGCCCTGCTCGAAAGCGGCCAGCGAGTCCTCCAGCGACAATTCGCCATTCTCCAGACGCTCCACCAGCGTTTGCAGGTCGGCGAGGGACTGTTCGAAATCCAGTGCAGCTTTTTTGCGGGCCATGGCGGCGATTTCCGGTTGACGTTAAACCGGCGCGACACTAGCAGATAGGGGGGGTATGGGCAAATGAGCGGGGGGATTTGCTGTCGCAATTTCTGGATGAACAAACACTGTGGAGAGGGAACAAGCTTCCTGTCTACAGGCATCAGGTGTCCGTCGTATCGGGGTATTTGATCTGGTACCGGGTACTGCGCCCACCACCGGGCAGGCGTTGCAGGCAGTCTTTGTTCAGCAGTTCGCTCAGATGACGGGTCGCGGTCGCTTTGGATACTTTGGCGACGGCCTGGTACTGAGCCGCACTGATGCCGTGCTCGAAGCCTCTTTCGCCGCCATCGAGCAAGCGATTAAGTACCTTTGTTTGCTCGGCCGACAGCTCGGATCTCTGGTGTGCCTGCCAGAATCGCGCCTTACCCAGCACACTGTCGATCCGCGTCATGGCTTGTTGCAGGCTGCGCAGAAGAGTTTGCAGGAACCACTCCAGCCACTCAGTGACATCTGTCGTAGCCTTTTGACTGGTTTCCAGCACCCGGTAGTAACCGGTGCGATCCTCAAGAATGCTTGCCGACATTGCGTAAAAACGAATCGCCTGAGCCTCGCCCTGTGCCAATGCCAGATCGGTGATGGTGCGTGTGAGGCGACCATTGCCGTCGTCAAAAGGGTGGAGTGTGACAAACCAGAAGTGTGCGATGCCAGCACGCAGCAATGGGTCGAGTCCGGCCTGGTTTCGGCCGCTCTCAAACCAGTCGAGGAAGATTTCGAGTTGACGCTCAAGGCCCAGTCGAGGCGGCGCTTCGAAGTGCACGGTCGGCTTGTCGAGACGACCGGAGACGACCTGCATCGGTTCGTCGCCTCGCAATGCACCGACACGTATCGCCCGGGCGGCGAGGTCGCCGTCCTGCTCTGGAAACAACCATTCATGCCAGTGCAGCAAGCGATCCAGCGTCAGCGGCTCGGCAAAATGCTGCGTAGCATCGAGCATCAATTGCGCAAGACCTTCACTGCGTTGGCTGACTCTATCGCCATCAACCAGATCCAGGCCCAAGCGTCGAGCCAGCGACGAACGAACGGAGCCGACGTTCAGTTGTTCTCCTTCAATGGCCGAAGAGGTGACGATGTTTTGCAACAACGCATCCAGCTCACTTTGCGCGCTCAGCGAACTGCCCACGGAACTGGCCATGCCCATTAGCCGACCTTGAGCTTGAACGCACTCGCGTAACAAGGGCGCCAGGCGTTCGGCATTCCAGGTGAACCCCGGCCAATCAGGCTGCTGCCATATCCATTGAGGTGTCATGAACTTGATGCTCTAAGTGGGCGGTGAGTCGATTGGAAAGGTTATTCGGCTCACATAATGAGCCGAATATGGCTCGTATTCGGCTCACCGTCCACCCGTTACCGTGATTCCCACCGCAATTTCGGAGCTATCCGATTGTTAAAAAACATCCGAATGGCTAACCTTTGCGCCATCTACGACCCAATAGTCACGGGTCTTTCAGACGAAACGCAGTATTCACATCTGTGACGCGCCCAGGATCAGGCGCAAGGTTTCGTCCTGCATGGCAGGAGGCGTCGCATGCGCTCATTTCTTTTGCTGCTGATCGGGCTGGTTTTCGCGCCTGTGATTCTGGCTGCGCCGAATGCCGAGTTGTCGGAGCCGGTGGGTGGCTGGCGTTACAACGGTCTGCTGGACCGTAGCGAAAACCCGCAAGTCGCCTATCCTACGCCGCCGATTGATCGGGGCGTGCAGCGCAATCGCACGATGATCGAAGGCCAACTGAAGGCCCTCGGCACCCAGCGCGGGCCGCACACCTTGGCGGTCAACGGCAATCCGCTGAACCTCTATACCGACGAGCAAGGGCGTTTTGCCCGGCCCTATGCGTTTGGCGCCGGCTCCAACGGCGTCGAAGTGCGCAGCGCCGAAGGCCAGTCCCTCAAGCGTGTTCAATTCTATGAAGCCAACAACCTGCGCACCCCGGCGCGGATTCGCGTGGTGCTGGGTTGGGATGATCCGAAAGCCGAACTCGACCTGCATATTGTCACGCCCGATGGCCAGCATGCCTTCTGGGCGCACCCGGCCTTGACCAATGGCGGCGGTCTCGACCCTGACGGCGTCGATGGCCCGGGTCCGGAAATGTTCACCATGACCGCACCGCTACGTGGCACCTATCTTGTTTACGTGAACTATTGGGGCAACTTCGGCAGCGGCGGCTATAACTTCGATGAGTCCGGCAATCAGAACGAGGTCATTACCTCGCAAATCAATCTGGTGCTCAACGAAAACACCGTCGATGAAAAACGCGAGACGTTCATCGTGCCCCTGCGCGCAATCGGCGACCTGCTGTTGGTCAAGACTTTCAACTACTAAGCATCCCCGCTCCACGGATGAACATCGGGTTTTGTGAACATGAGTGATAGCACTGTTACTCCGGCCGCTGGCGCACCAGCGGCCAAATCTTCCCTGCATTGGCCGACGCTGCTGATCGGGATATGCCTGGTCGTTGGCGTGGCTGCTGGGTTGGGGTGGTTCATGCACAAACCCAAGGCCCCAGCGCCTGTGTTGGCCAGTGACAAACTGGGCATGAGCCGCCCGGATGGCCTGCTGGAAACCCATTCCCTGAGCCAGTTGCCCAAGGACCTGCTGGCGGTGCCGTTCCTCAAGGAAACCCTGACCGAAGACTTCGTCTTCTATTACGAAACCCATGCCGACCGCCTGGGGTTGATCGGCAGCTTGCGGCGAATCATCTACGAACATGACCTGAAACTGCAGGACACCTTGATCGAGCAACTGTTCGATCAACCGGCGGACGTAGCGTTGTGGCGCGGGGCGGATGGGCGGCTCAAGGATTTCCTGCTGGTGATGGATCGCGGCGGGCTGGCCAAGGTGCTGGAGCCGCTGGCCAAAGTGGCGCTGGACGACTCGCAGTTGAGCAAAGTCGCTGACGTGAAGGTCGGCACCGACGACGTGGGGCTCTATCAACTCAGTTACAACGCGAGCAAGGCGCTGCTGTTCGCGTCCCATGGCGACAAATTGGTGGTGCTGTCCAATCCGGCGAAACTCTACGATCCGCAAAGTGGCGCAACGGAAGAATCGGGCAGCGTGTCGACCACGGCCATTGCCGCGTTGCTCAATGGCGACAAACTGTTCCCCGAAGCCTTCGGCCTGCCACCTCGTACGCCGGAGGTGAAACAACGCCTGTCGGTGAATGCCAGCGTGCTGGCCATGGGTTATCAGCGCTTCATTCCGAATTTCGCCGGTCTGCGTTTCGACATGGACGACAAGGGCTGGCACAGCTTCCTGGCCATGGATGAACTGGAGAATCAGCCGGACTTCGATTTCAAACCGATCTGGCAAGCCATGCCCATGGGCGCCAGCGCTTGCGTGGCGTTGCCGCTGGCTGCCGAGCAACAGAAACCGCTGCTGGTGAAACTCGGTGCCGAGGAGAAGGTGGCTCAGGCGCTGACCGAACACATGGCCGGCGCGGCGGGCCTGTGCTGGTATGCCGATTCGCGGTTGTATACGCCCTTGCTGGTGGCAAGCCTCAACGATGACGACAGCGGCAAACTCGATGGGGATTTGGGCAGCCTGTTCGGCTCGATGGTCGGCGCCTACGAGAGCAATGTCGAAGAAGGGGCCTTCCCGGTGGCGGAAAAACAGGAAGGCCAGAGCCACCAGTGGCAACGTCAGGTCAGCTCCAGTTTCGGTCCCTATGCGGCCAAGGACGCTCAAGACCCCGACGCCATCACCGGCAAGGCGTTCATGAAAGTCAGTCTGGCGCGGCATGGTTCGACGCTGCTGTTTTCCCTCGACGACAAGCTTGTGGACAAGGCCCTCGGCACCCTCGACAAACGCTTCCCGCCGATGGCCGATGTGGTGCCCAAGGATCTGCTGATGCCGGTCTATTTCGGCCCGGATTCCATGGCGCAACTGATGCAGCAGGAAACCCTCGACAGCCTGCCCCAGGACATGGAGCCGGTGTTCTACAACGCCGCGCAAACCTACCTGATCCCGAAACTGCGCAAGCTCGGCGGCTACGGTAAATACGCCCTGACCTTGCCCGAAGGCAGCGAGCCGGACGGCCACTGGCAGTGGCTGCCGCTGGAGTGGAAAGCCCTGTGACGGCATTGATCCGAAGTCTCGGCCTGCTGGCGCTGTTGCTGAGCGCGGGTGCCCGCGCTATCGAGGCGCCGTCGCTCGACCCACAGCAATCCCAGGTCTTCCGTGCCTGGTTCGTGCGCATCGCCCAGGAGCAACTGAGCCAGGGGCCGAGCCCCCGTTGGTATCAGCAAGACTGCGCCGGGCTGGTGCGCTTCGCCGCCAATGAAGCGCTGAAAGTCCATGACGACAAATGGCTGCGCAGCAATGGCCTGTCCAATCGTTACCTGCCGCCGGAGCTGCAACTGAGCGACGCCCAGCGCGGTCTTGCCCAGCAATGGCAGCAGGGCGGCGGCAAGGTCGGGCCATACGTCAATGCAATCAAATTGATTCAGTTCAACAGCCATCTGGTCAGCCGCGATGTGTCTCAAGCACGCCCTGGCGACCTGATGTTTTTCGATCAGGGCGACGACCAGCACCTGATGATCTGGATGGGCCGTTACATCGCCTATCACACCGGCACCAGCACACCCACCGACAACGGCATGCGTTCGGCAAGCCTGCAGCAACTCATGACATGGAAGGACACCCGATGGATACCCGACGCAGCCAACCCCAACTTCATCGGCGTCTATCGACTGAATTTTGTTTCCCAATGACCGGTGCCCGCATGCTGCGTTTTCTGTCTCTGATGTTGGTATTGGTGCTGCCGTTCTCGGCGGTTGATGCCGACGACTCGGTCCCGTCCAGCGGCTATGCGCCGGTGGCCGGCGAGAGTTTTTTCCTGCTGGCCGACAGCAGTTTTGCCAGCGATGAACAGGCGATGGTGCGTCTCGAAGCGCCGGGCCGCGACTATCGCCGGTTTCGCATGGAGCCCTACGGAGGCGCCGACATTCGGGTGTATCGCATCGACAGACCGCTGGATTTTCTCAAGCGCCAGAAGAACCTGCATCGAGTGGTCAGCGATGGCCAGTTCAAGGGTGAAGGTCTGTCGAACACCCTCGCTTACCTGTGGGATAACTGGTATCGCAAATCCCGTCGGGTGATGCAGCGGGCGTTTTCCTACGAGTCGCGTAAACAAGTCACCGAGGAAGTGCCGGAACTGAAGATGGGCAATGCGATGGCCGCGCCAACGCCCTACGATGCGCAGCCGCAATTCGCGCTGATACCGGGTTTGCCGGTGGTCAGCCAGTTCCGTTATCCGTTGTGGCAGGCCAAGCCGATCCAGCCACCTGCGGGGGTGATCCTGGCCGGTTCTTCCAGCGAGTTCGTCAGCGTCGCGCCCGGCAACGTGTACATCCCGTTGGGCAATCTCAAACCGGGTCTGTATCTGGTGGAAGCGCTGATCGGCAAATACCGCGCGACCACCATGGTGTTCGTCTCCAACACCGTGGCGGTGAGCAAGATCGCCGGCGACGAATTGCTGGTGTGGGCCGCGCGCAAACACGAAGGCAGTTCGGTGCCGAAGGTCAATGTGCTGTGGACTGACGGCCTCGGCGTGATGAGCAGTGGCGCCACGGATGCCGATGGTTTGCTACGCCTGAAACACGTCAGCCCCGAGCGTTCGTTCGTGATCGGCGAGGACGAAGAGGGCGGGGTGTTCGTCTCCGAGAACTTCTACTACGACAGTGAAATTTACGACACTAAACTCTATGCTTTCACCGACCGGCCGCTGTATCGGCCGGGGGACTGGGTGTCGCTGAAAATCGTCGGGCGTGAATTCAAGAACGCGCGGGATTCGGTGCAGCCAAGCGCGGCCGACGTCAATGTAACCGTGCTGGATGCGACCGGTACGGCACTGCAATCCCTCGATCTGAAGCTCGATTCCAAGGCTGGCACCCAAGGCCGATTCCAGTTGCCGGACAACGCCGTGGCCGGTGGATATGAACTGCGTTTCAACTACAAGGATCAGGCCTACAGCAGCGCCTTTCGCGTCGCTGAGTACATCAAGCCGCACTTCGAGATTTCGCTCAATCTGGTCAAGCAGGATTATCGTACTGGCGAGCCGGTCAAGGGCAACCTGGTGCTGCTGTACCCGGACGGAAAACCGGTGGCCAATGCGAAGTTGAGCCTGAGCCTGCGTGCCCAACAGCTGTCGATGGTCGACAACGAACTGCAATACCTTGGGCAGTTTCCGGTGGAACTGACCAGCACCGAATTGACCACCGACGCCAAGGGCAATGCGTCCCTCGATTTGCCGGCCGCCGACAAACCGAGTCGTTACATGCTCACGGTGTTTGCCAGCGACGGTGCGGCGTATCGGGTCAAGACCACCAAGGAAATCCTCATAGACCGCGGCGCGGCGAATTTCCGCTTGAGCGCGCCTCGGCGTTTCAGCGCGGTGGGTGACAAGGTTGCCTTCAGCTACACCCGCGAAGGCGAGCAGGTCGACGCCGTTACGCCAGGCAGTTTCAGTTGGGTACGCCTAGAGGACCAGAGCACCGGCGAAGGCAAACTCGCGGCAACCGACAAAGGTTTCACCCTGGCCTTTGACCGGCCGGGCACCTACAACCTGACGCTCAAGGATGATCATGGCCGGGTGGTCGGCGCCACCGGCCATTCGGTTACCGGCGAAGGTGTCAAAGCCGTACCCGGCACCGTGGAAATCGTCCTCGACAAGCCCGAGTACATTGCAGGCGATGAAGCGCTGGCGCTGATCACTTTCCCGGAACCGGTCAGCGATGCACTGCTGTCTCTGGAGCGCGACAAGGTCGAAGCCACTGCGCTGCTGTCCAGGGGAGGCGACTGGCTGAAGATGGAAAAGCTCAGCGATACCCAGTACCGCGCGCGCATCCCGGTGAAGGAAGGTTTCGCGCCGAACCTGACGTTCTCGGTGCTGTACACCAAGGGCGGCCAGTACAGTTTCCAGAACGCCGGCATCAAGGTGGTAACGCCACAGATCGACGTGGCCATCGCCACCGATAAAGAAACCTACCAGCCGGGCGAAACCGTCTCTGTAGACCTGACCACCCAGTTCGCCGGCAAAGCGATTCCCGCGCACCTGACGGTCAGCGTGGTCGATGAAATGGTCTACGCCCTGCAACCTGAAGTCGCGCCGAGCATCGACCAGTTCTTCTATCACCCACGCCGCAACAACGTGCGTACCAGCGCCAGTTTGTCGTTCATCAGTTATGACGTCGCCTTGCCGGGCAGCCCCGGTGCACCGGGCAAAGCCAATCGCAGTGAGCGGGGCGTGAAGGTGTTGGAGCGACCCCGTCGTGAGGATGTCGACACCGCTGCGTGGCAACCTGAATTGCTGACCGATGCCAACGGCAAAACCCGCTTCACCTTCAAGATGCCCGACTCCCTGACCCGCTGGCGCATCACTGCCAGGGCCATTGCCGATGGCGGTCAGGTCGGGCAGAAGAAGCAATTCGTGCGCTCGGAAAAACCGCTGTACCTGAAGTGGAGCGGCCCGACTCGATTCCGCGCTGGCGACAAACCGGAGCTCGGTGTGTTTGCTTTCAGCCAGGCCGAGAAACCGGTCAAGGCCGAACTGGTCACCCATTTCGCCGGCAACGAACAGCGTGTGCCTGTGACCCTGAACAGCGGCATCAACTACATCCCGTTGCCGACCTTTGAACTGGCCAATGGCGAGTGGAGCGCCGAACTGGTGCAGGATGGCAAAACCGCTGATGCCCTGGCGGTACACTTGAGCGCGACCGGTGAAGGTTGGCAGGTGACTCAAACCCAGAGCCTTGATGCGGGTGAGGGCGATACGCCGCTGACGTTGCCGGCAGACGCCAGTGATATCCGCCTGCGTCTGGACGACAGCCCGCAAGCGTTGTTCCGTTCTGCACTCGACGATCTGCTGAGCTACCCCTACGGTGGCGTCGAGCAGACCGCCAGCCGCCTGTTGCCGTTGAGCATTGCCTACCCGACGCTGGCGGCGAATGCGCAGATCCGCGATCGCCTGCGCCTGATCATGCAAAACAGTCGCTTGCGCCTGGTACAAATGGCCGGCCCTTCGGCGAGCTTCACCTGGTGGGGCATGGACGGCGAGCCGGATGCCTTCCTCACCGCCTACGCTTATTACGCCGACTGGCACGCCAGCCAGGTGCTGGAACTGAGCCTGCCGCCGGAGCATTGGCAGCGGGTGCTGGAGGTCTACGCCAAGCAGGCGAAGAACACGCCGCTGTTGCAGCGGGCGCTGATCCTGTCGTTCGCCAAACAAATGCAGTTGCCGGTCAATACCTTGCTCAGTGGCTTGATGGATGACCTGGCGAAAGCGGGCGAGGGCACTGCCGCGAACCTGATGGAAGACGGCGAAGACAGCCTCGTCATGAGCGATCCGGATTCAGCCTTGGGGCTGGCGGGCGCACGAGTGCTGACGGCATCGCTGGCCAGGCAGGCGAAGGTCGCATTGCCGGATGCGTTCAACCGTCAACTGGCCGACGCACAGCAACGTCTGGCGGTCAGTTCCCAGCCGTTTGCCGAAGCGCTGAACCTGTCGCTGCAACCCTTCGATCAGGCTCACGCCCAGGCCTTGCTGCAACGCCTGTTGCCGCAGCAATCGACCCTGGAACGTGCATTGGCACTCACCTGGCTGCAACGCAGCATCGAGCAGGCATCGCCCACCATTGCATTGGCGCCTGGTGAAGGCTGGAAGAAGCAGTACGGGGTTTCTGGTGAGATGTATTGGACGTGGCAGGGGCCTGCGCCAGTGCCGACGGTATTGACGCTGACCGGCGCGCAAGAGCGTCCGCTGCGCGCTGCATTGAGCTACCGCAGCCAACAGCCGGCGGTCGATCCGATGGCCGTGACCATCACCCGTCGCCTGTCGCGACTGGTGCCGGGGGATGAAGCCTTCACCTTCAAACTCGAAGCGGTCGGCAACGCGTCGTTGTCCAGCGACAACCTCTATCTCGATGAAGTGATCGTCACCAGCAAAGCCGCCAGGCCGTTGCGCTATGGCCTGCTGGAGGTGCCGCTGCCACCGGGTGCCGATGTCGAACGCACGACCTGGGGCATCAAGCTCATGGGCAAGGCTGGCACCGAACCGACATCGCTGGAGAAGGCGCGATTCGAACCGGGGCAAATGGCTTATGCCGTTCCGGTCGATGCCTTGAGTGGCGAATTGCGCCTGCGGCACTTGGTGCGTTTCTCGCAGAAGGGGCAGTTCAACTTGCCGCCGGTGCGTTTCACTCAGGTTTATGCGCCGCAGCATCAGGCGCTTGAACAAAAAGCCGCCCTTGGCCAGGTCACGGTTCACTGACGTGCACAGGCTGCTGATAGGTTGGTTGCTGTGTTTGATCCCTGTGCTGGCAACGGCGCAGGACGAACCTTTGCGCCTGGCCTTCAAGGGCGATTTGTTGTCGCTGAGCCGAACGCAGGTGATCACCCGCGAGCCATTGCCGCCGACCTTGCAGACGCCACTGGGCAGTGTGTGGAAGTTGTTCGTCTACGCCTGGCTGGTGGACACCGGCGCGCGCGAGCCGGCTTACGAATGCCGCGGGCAGTCGAAAGAAGAGGTTTATTGCTGCACGGCGGGCGGCAGGATCGAGCGTGATCAGGCGTTGGTGAAGTCATGCGGTCTGTATTTCGAACCCGCGCGGCTGGGCATTCGTGATGCCGACTGGCGAGCCTATTGGCAGGCGCGGCAGGCGCCGCAATGGTTGCTGGATTTGCCTTCGTTGCAACCAGCTACCCGGGTTTCGGTGGCGGAACTGTTGAAGGTGTTGGCCGTGCTGCCGGCGCAGGATCAAGCCCGGCGAGTTTTGCTCGATGTGCTGCTCAATGCCGCTGATGGTCATGTCGTCGGCGAACTCGGCAGCCGCCTGCGGGTGAAGACCTGGAGCTGGCTGGCGGATCAGGATGCAACATCGCGTCAGGGCGGGTTTGCCGGTTGGACGGCGGACGGTACCCCGGTCTGGGCCGGTGGACGCGGTACCAGTCAACGGGTACTTCGAGATTACGCGCAGGCACTGTCTACGGTGATTCCTGTTGCATGGCCTACGGATGCAGGGCAGTGCGTAGAGGTCGACCTGTTCTCCCGCTACCCACTTCGGCGCGTGCTGTCAGGGAACGGTGTGGTGTCCTCCGGGGCGTTGCAGGGTGATTACCGCGTCGAATTCGCCAACGGCAATGGGCTGGATATCCACAGCGACGGCGAACTGTTTCTGCTGAACCACAAGCTCGTGGCTCGTCTGGATCGCGAAGAGTACGTCGCCCGCGTTCTCCAGCGCGAAGCCAGTGCCGAACCGGTCGAGGCCGCCAAAGCCCTGACCGTGGCCATTCGCACATACTTGCTGCAAAACGCCACGCGCAGCGGTGACTGCCTGAGCATCGACGACAGCAGCAGCCGCCAGCGGGTCGCACCGCGTCCGGCGTCGTCCGAGTCTCGCGATATCGCGGCGTGGACCAGCGACCTGGTGCTGGCCGGCAGCACCGTCACCTACCATTCCGATCAACCCGGACCGGACAAATTGTCCTGGCAGCAAGCCGTCGAACAGGCCCGTGCCGGCCAGCGCTACGACGCCATCCTGCTGCACGCCTACCCACGCGCCAGTCTCAGTCGCTGGGACAACCCGGTCGCGTCCTGCGAAGCGTTGCCCGCCGCACAAGAATGGCTGCAGAAACAACGGCGCGGCTGGCGCCAGAAACTTGAAAGCGAAACCGGCTACAGCGAAGTCAGCACCTTCGCCGTATGCCGCCTGGCCTTCGGCCGCCCCTATGTCGACCGCGAACGTCTGCGCATCTACGTGCGTGGCGCGCAGACAATGCAAGACCGCCTCGACCTGACCCATGAATACCTGCACCTGGCCTTCGAAGCACATCCCAATGGCCAGGATGAAACCTACATCGAAGGGCTCGCCCGCCACCTCTTGCTGGAATAGTCCATGAAGCTCCGTTATCCACAGGTCTTGCTGTTGCTCTGTTCGCTGGTGGCGTTGCCATCGGTGATGGCGGCTGACAGCGTCAAACTCGACACCCCCGCAGGTGGCTGGCGCACCGGCGCGCCTGAGGGCGAAGGGGAAAACTTCCGACAGACCGTCAACTACCCGGCCTCGTCGGTGAATACCCCGGCAGGGCAGGCCAACACCGCTCGCATCAGCGGGCAGATCAAGGCCACAGCCAAATCCACAGACCCCGGCCGGCTGATCGTCAACGGGGTGAGCATGCCGCTGAAAATCGACCCGGCCGGCCGCTTCGATCGCCCGTTCTCATTCCCCAACGGCAGCAACAGCGTCGAGGTTCGCAGCCCTGATGGCCAACAACGTCAGCGCACGCAATTTCTCAACAGCAGCGGCGGTGCGACTCCGGCCAAATTGCGCGTTTTGTTGTCCTGGGACAGCGACAACACCGACCTCGACCTGCACCTGATCACCCCCGACGGAGCGCACATCTGGTACGGCGACCGGGTCGCCCCCAACGGCGCCGCGCTCGACGTCGACGTCACCACCGGCTACGGCCCGGAAATCTTCGCCATGCCCGCGCCGATCAAAGGGCAATATCTGGTCTACGTGAACTACTTTGGCGGCGGCTACAGCAGTGATGAAGAGGGGCAGGAAGACGCGGTCCAACCGCTGACCACGGCGCAGGTGACGGTGATTACCGAGGAAGGCACGCCGAGCGAGAAGATGGAAACGTTCCTGGTGCCGATGCGCGCGGTGGGGGAGCTGACGTTGGTGAAGTCGTTCAGCTATCCGTGAGGTTGAGGTACAACTTGCGCAGGGTTTGCACACGATTGCGCCCGTGATCCTTGGCGCCATACAGGGCTTCATCCGCCTGTGAAAGCAGGCTCGAAAGCTCGTAGCCCGACTCGCCGGTGGTGACGACGCCGATACTGACACTGAGTATCCCCGGCTCCAGCAGCGACAGCCGGGAAAACGCCTGACGGATGCGTTCAGCCACCTGAACCGCCTCCTGCTCATCCGCCCCTTTGAGCAGGCAGGCAAACTCTTCTCCCCCGATACGACCGAACACATCGTGATTGAGCAGGTTGCCTGTCAGAATCCGGCTGAACGCGATCAGTGCCTGATCCCCCATCGGATGGCCAAAGCTATCGTTCAGGCGCTTGAAGTGATCCAGGTCGCACAGCAGCAACGCAACGGGTTCTGCCCGGCGCTTGCAGTTGGTCAGCAATTGTTCACCGTGCGACATGAAGGCGCGACGGTTGCCGATCCCTGTCAGCGGATCACAGAACGCGGCAGCTTTGAACTTCAGCTCCGCGCGCTCCTTGACCATGGCCAGCGTCACATAAGCGATCCCGATGACATACAGCATGGATTCGAACAGCATGAAGGAGAAAAAACGTACGCCATCGCCGATGCCTGACAGCGCTTGATCCAGAGGCAGGCTCTTATCGATCACGCTGCGAACGATATAGAAAGCCGTGTGCAGCAGCGTCAGAACCAGCGCCGGCATGTACGCGACTTCAAGCTTTTTCCGGCTGCGCCAGAACTCCGATGCCGTCAGCACGCCATAACCGGCCGTCAGCAGTGAATACACCACGACTCGCACGGGCATGGCGTCATAGAACGCCGGGATAAGGCACAGGATCAGCCAGATGCCGGCGCCCGCGAAAACTCCCGGCAGCGAAGGCGCGCGCCCGACAAATACGCGCATGGCGGTCCAGTTCATCGCTGCGCTCAGCAACAGAGCCATGTTGCCGAAAATCAGCGGGATAACATCGACCCCACGACCCCGCCAACTGACCAGCACCACGCCAAGGGCAGCCAGCAGCATCATTGCACCCAGATAAGCCAGAGGCCGCTCACGGGTTTCACGCCACCAGGCGTGACAGGTCAACAAACCCATCAGAATGAAAACGAAGACCGAGACTACCAGCAGGGTCGGGATGTGCAGATCCATTGCGAAGGTTCCCGTTGAGCTTGAAAGCGAAGTCCGACCGGCAGAGCTTCTCCGGGGTAAGGGTAGCGGTCTTTGGACTGGGTGGATTTAGCATCGGCCATTTTGGCTTGGCAAGTGTTCTCTGGGTGGGATGGAGGCTTATTAGCGTTGTTTCATGCAGAAATACATTGTGAATGTTTCTGCGTCGGTATCAGGAGTAATTGAAAGGGCCCTCCAACCGACATGGAAATGCCCTGACGTGAATGATCTTCGTAGCGATACCTCTCTCGATTCTGCTTTCAACGAAATCACCCAACTGATTGTGACCGCGCGACAACGCGCCATGCAGGCGGTCAACACCGAACTGATTGAGTTGCACTGGCAGGTGGGGGCCTACATCAGTCGCAAAATTGAAGCGGCGGAGTGGGGTGATGGGGTGGTGGCACAACTGGCTCAGCACCTGGCCTATACGCAGGCTGGATTGCGGGGGTTCACCCGTGCGAATCTTTTTCGCATGCGCAAGTTTTACGAGGCTTATAGGCATGACGCAAAAGTCGCAGCACTGCTGCGACAATTGCCCTGGACCCAGAATCTGATCATCCTCAATCAGAGCAAACGCCCGGAAGAGCGTGAGTTTTACCTGCGCATGGCAATCCAGGAAAAGTGGTCGAGCCGCGAACTGGAACGTCAGTTCAAGGCGGCTCTGTTTGAGCGTTCAGTGGTCAGCCCGGCAAAAGTCTCAGCACCGCTGCGACAAATTCATCCCCAGGCCCTGGACGTGTTCAAGGATGCCTACGTGGTCGAGTTTCTGGCTCTGGAGCGTGGTCATGCAGAGACAGACTTGCATGGAGGCCTGCTGCACAAGCTCAGGGATTTTCTGATCGAACTGGGCAGGGACTTCTGCTTTGTGGGTTCGCAATATCCGTTGCAGGTAGGTGGACGGGACTTTGCGCTGGATCTGTTGTTTTTCCACCGTGGGCTGAACTGCCTGGTGGCGATCGAACTCAAGGTCGGGCGCTTTGAGCCGGAATACTTGGGGAAGATGGATTTTTATCTTGAAGCGTTGGACCGTAATGTCCGCAAGCCACACGAAAACCCGGCGCTCGGTGTATTGCTGTGCGCGAGCAAAGAGGACGAAATCGTCGAATACGCCCTGAACCGCTCACTGTCGCCTGCCTTGATCGCGGAGTACCACACCCAATTGCCAGACAAGAAACTGTTGCAAGCCAAGCTGCAGGAGTTTTATGCACTGAATACTGAAGGGGTTGAGTGAGTTTTGTTGTGAATCACTTTCGTTCAGGCATTAAAAAGCCGGCTTGTGGCCGGCTTCTCGGGGACTGGCTTGGATCATTTTTGGTAAACCGCGCCAGCCTTCAAAACGTACACCCGGATCTTGCGTCCGGCTGTGGGACCTGGTGAGAAAGTCATCTGTCAGGCCAGAGCATCTGAGCCGCAGGGCGGATCGATGCGCAAATGTGGGGCGCAGCATACGCAGGTTTGATGGAAATTCCCAGCGGGAAGTGCCGGGCAGAGCCGTTTGGCCACCCGGGTGGGCGGCCGATGGGCGTTCTGGAGTGCTTAAAGAAACGGCACCGTCGGCCGTCGTTTGTTCAGGGTCGACCACCAGAATACCCAGCCCAGTACCCTGATGTTCTGCTCTTCGATTTGTGCGGTCCTGAATATTTCATCCGGGTATTCGGCGCGGTTGTGGCTGCGCAGTCGCAGGGAGTTGCCCGGTAGTCGGTGCAGGTACTTGATGCGCAGCATGCCGTCATGTTCGATGGCGTAGATCTCGCCATCGACAATCTGGGTCAGGCCACGGTCAATCGCCAGGGTTGAACCGTCTTCGATTTTCTCACCCATGCTGTTGCCGCTCATCAGGGCGCAGATGGCGTCGGCGTGGTTGATTTCCAGGGAGTCGAGGTGGCTGCGGGGCAGACGGATGGATTTCTCGGAGTCTTCTATGACGTGGGTTTTGTTGGAGCCCGGGGCGGTGACAGCTTCCTTGAGGAATGGCAGTTCGACGTCGACAGGCTCGATGACCGTGTAGACACCACGGATGGTCTGGGCATCGAAGGTGTTGCCGGTTTCGTCGAGCAGGCGCAGATGTTGGGCATCTTTCGAGCCTTCACCGGTTTTCAGCCAGTCGCTGCTGACGGAGAGTTTTCGAGCGACTTCCTCCATGCAATGGGCAGGCACACCGCGGGTGTACCAGTTATGTACATTTTGCGGAGCCGTATCCAGGAATTCGGCAAATCCGGTGGTCGTGATGTTCGCTGCTTCGAGGAGCGCTTTGAAGCGTGGGCCGCTAGTGTTCTTTTTCATGAACGCGAGTCTACTGGCGGCTAACAAGGGTTTGAATAAACGCCTCGTTCAAATTTCGCGGGAAATTTACGACTGGATGTAAGACGCTCTTGGGGAATTTTAAACAAGCAAAAACCATTGGAGGGTCTATTTAAACGGGGTGTTTGGCGTGCTTATCAAGCACCCACAAAAAACCCCGGATTACCCGGGGTTTTTCTTGCCGCTTACAGCTAAAAGCCAGCAGCCGAGCTTAGCCTTTGTAGGCAGCAACCGACTTGGTGATCGCTTCGCGGGCGGCGTCTGCGCCGGCCCAGCCTTCGATCTTCACCCATTTGCCTTTTTCGAGATCTTTGTAGTTCGCGAAGAAGTGCTCGATCTGCTGGATCAGCAGCGCTGGCAGGTCGGTGTATTCCTTCACATCGACGTACAGCTGGGACAGCTTGTCGTGTGGGACTGCGATGACTTTGGCATCACCGCCGCCGTCGTCGGTCATGTTCAGGATGCCGACCGGACGGGCGCGGATCACTGAACCTGGAGCAACCGGGTAAGGGGTTACGACCAGCACGTCGAGGGGATCACCGTCGTCAGCCAGGGTGTTCGGGATGTAACCGTAGTTGGCCGGGTAGAACATTGGGGTGGCCATGAAACGGTCAACGAACAGGCAATCGCTGTCTTTGTCGATTTCGTATTTGATCGGCGCGTGGTTGGCCGGAATCTCGATCGCGACGTAGATGTCGTTCGGCAGGTCTTTGCCAGCCGGAATCTTGCTGTAGCTCATTGGGCGTTGCCCCCGTTAGTTGACCAAAAACACTTGGCCGGATTGACCAAAAAGTGGCGGCGATTATAGGCATATTCCCGTGTCGACGCCATGGACCAGAAGTCGTATGGCGCTCACTGGTGTGCCTGATAGACAGGGTCATGCGCCTGAAGTTGCTTCAACCTCGCCAACGGGTCCTGGCGATAGAACAGCTTCAACTGCTGGTACACCTGTGGATAAGCCTCGTGGAGCAAATCCGGGGCGCTGAAGAAGTATTCGCTGGTGACGGCGAAGAACTCGGCAGGGTTCTCGGCGGCATACGGGTCGATGGCTGTTTCGGCATCGGGATTGCGTTCCAGTTGCCGGTCGAGGTCGTCGTAGGCCTCTTGCATGACGCTGGCCCAGTCGCTGACGCGCATGTCGGGATGCAATGGCGGCAGGCCGTTGGCGACGCCGTTGAGCATGTCGAGCTTGTGTGCCAGTTCGTGGATCACCAGGTTGTAGCCTTCCCAGCCACCACTGGCCATTACGCCGGGCCAGGCGAGGATGATCGGGCCTTGCTGCCAGGCTTCACCGCTGTGCTCACCGTCCCATTCGTGCTCGACGCCGCTGGCATCGCGATGGCGCTGGGGGCTGAGGAAGTCGTCGGGGTAGAGGATGATTTCGTGGAAGCCCTGATACCAGTTCAGGTCGCCGAGGTGCAGCAGCGGCAATTGCGCCTGGGCCGCAAGCAGCAAGCGTTGTTCCTGATGCAGTTCGACACCGGGCAGGGCGCTCAAGTGCTTGTCTTCGAGGAACAGCACGCAGGCTTCGCGCAGCCATTGGTCTTCGGCGGCGCTGATGCCATCGAGAAAGCTCAGGTGATGGCGCACCCGTTGCCACATGTCATCGGCAATCGGGTGCTTCGCCAGAGTGCGCCGGCGACGCCAGGCGCTCAGGGACCACATCGTGTCAGCGCGATTCGGCTTTGGAACTCGAGCCGGCGAGGCGGTTACGCACCATGCCAATGATCATCGGCACCAGCGAGAGCAGGATGATGCCGACTACCAGCAGCGACAGGTTCTTCTTGATGAACGGTACGTTGCCGAAGAAGTAACCGAGCGTCACCAGCCCGCCGACCCACAGAACGGTGCCAAAGACGCTGAAGGCGAAGAACCGCGGATAAGGCATTTTCCCAACACCGGCGACGAACGGTGCAAAGGTGCGGATGATCGGCAGGAAGCGCGCCAGGGTCACGGTTTTGCCGCCATGCTTGTCGTAGAAGTCGTGGGTTTGTTGCAGGTAGTCGCGACGGAAGATCTTCGAATTCGGATTGCTGAACAGTTTTTCACCCGCCGTTCGTCCGATGATGTAGTTGGTGCTGTCGCCCAGAATCGCCGCCAGCATCAGCAGGCCGCCGAGCAGTACCGGGTCCATGCCGCCACCGGCTGCCACGGCACCGGCGATGAACAGGAGGGAGTCGCCCGGCAGGAAGGGCATGACCACAAGGCCCGTTTCACAGAAGATCACCATAAACAGAATGGCGTAGATCCATGCCCCGTAGTTGGTTACAAGCATGTCGAGGTAGACGTCGAGATGCAGGACAATGTCGATCGGGTTGAAATCCATGGATAGCACCTGTGGTGACGGCCCGACTCAGCAGGCCTGTGCGGATGACTTCGCGTAAGACTACGGATAGGGGTAGTTTTTCTTACAAGCCGGGAATATCGGGATTATACGAGGCGAGAGGTGAAAATCGCGTCGAGATTGTAGCGGGGAATTTCATCGCAGGGCTGATGTTTGATAACGAACAGGTGGGAGCAAGCCTGCTCGCGATGCCGGCGCATCGTTGGGCCAGTCTAGTCCGGTCGATGCCATCGCGAGCAGGGTGCAGGTGATTCAGAGTTCGTCGCTGATCGGCAGCACGTAGTTCTTGAATTCGGTGTCTTCCTTGAATCCGATGGACTCGTAGGTTTTCTGCGCGACTTTGTTGTTGCTGCTGGTGGAAACACGCATGCGCACGGCATTGGTTTCCTTGGCCATTTTTTTTGCGGTGCGGATCAGGTTGTCGGCCACCAACTGGCGGCGGGCGTCCTCGGCGACATAAATATCGTTGAGGATCCACACACGTTTGAGCGAAAGCGAAGAGAAGCTCGGGTAAAGCTGACAGAAACCCATCAGTTTGTTGCTGTCGTCATCGGACAGGGCCAGGTAGATCACCGACTCCTTGCGACGCAGGCGTTTTTCGAGGAACGCCCGGGACGAGTCCGGATACGGCAGGGAACCATAAAACTCGCGATATTTGACGAACAACGGGGTCAGCAGGTCCAGGTGTTCGAGGGTCGCTTGAATAATCCGCATGGTAGGTCTCGTCTTCAAGTGGCTGTCTTACGTCTCTGACGGCGATGGGAAACCCTTGGCGGCCGCGCAACGATCCTGCCTGAAACTGGTACGAATGTGCAATGCGGAGGTGGTTCAGGCATTCGGGGGGCCGAGCAGGAAATTACCTTTCATGTCGCCTCCTGTGTCCGACTCCAGTGTCTGAACCTGCGCTTCGTCCTTCAGATTGACCCCTGACAACTGCCGCCGGCAGGCTTCACGCATCAAATACAGCAAACGGTGTGCCGCCATGCCGTAGCTCAGCCCTTCAAGCCGGACATTGGAGATGCAATTACGGTAGGCATCGGTAAGGCCGACCTTGGGATTGTAGGTGAAATATAAACCCAGGCTGTCCGGGGAGCTGAGGCCAGGGCGTTCGCCGATGAGAATCACGGTCATTTTTGCGCCAAGTAACTCACCGATCTCATCGGCGACGGCTACCCGGCCCTGTTCCACGAGTATGACTGGCGCAACAGTCCAGCTGTCGCCTGCCATTTGCTCTTCGAGGCGTGTCAAAAACGGCAGGGTATGGCGATGAACGGCCAATGCCGACAGGCCGTCGGCGACCACAATCACCAGATCCACGCCTCCCGGATGGGCCGTCGCGTAATCACGCAGGGTCTGCGCCGATGCATCACTGAGTTTTCGCCCCAGATCGGGGCGTTGCAGGTACGTGTTGCGATCCGTCGCAGCACTGTGCAGCAAAAGACACTCGCGATCACGTTCGGCCAATTGCGCGCCGAGGGAGGCATGGTCAAACGGCAAGTGCACCGCATCCCGCGCCTGAGCGTGGGCATATTGGAAGTCCAGTTGCGCGTGGGTGGGAATGCTGGTGCCGGTGCGGCCCAGAGCGATTCGCGCTGGCGTCAGGCGCCGCAGTTCCAACCAGGGGTTGTGTGGATCGAAGGGTAGTTTATCCATATCAATGCTCATCCCAGTTGCGCCAAGGCCTGCCGGAAGGCTGGCGGCAGGCTGTCGCCGAAGAGAACCCTGCCATCGGCTTGAGTGAAAATGCCCATTTTCGCCAGCCACTGTTCGAATTCCGGAGCGGGCTTCAACCCCAGGGTCTGTCGGGCGTAGAGCGCATCGTGGAACGAGGTGGTCTGGTAATTGAGCATGATGTCGTCGGAGCCGGGGATGCCCATGATGAAGTTGATCCCGGCGACGCCCAGGAGGGTCAGCAGGGTGTCCATGTCGTCCTGGTCGGCTTCGGCGTGGTTGGTGTAGCAGATGTCGCAACCCATGGGCACACCGAGCAATTTGCCGCAGAAGTGGTCTTCCAGGCCGGCGCGGATGATCTGTTTGCCGTTGTACAGGTATTCCGGGCCAATGAAGCCTACGACTGTGTTGACCAGGAACGGTTTGAAATGCCGCGCCACGGCATAGGCCCGGGTTTCGCAGGTTTGCTGATCGACGCCATGGTGGGCGTTGGCCGACAGGGCGCTGCCCTGGCCGGTTTCGAAGTACATCAGGTTCTGGCCCAGCGTGCCGCGATTGAGGCTCAATCCTGCGTCGTAACCTTCCTGCAATATATTGAGGTTGATGCCGAAACTGGCGTTGGCCGCTTCGGTGCCGGCGATCGACTGGAACACCAGGTCCAGCGGTACACCGCGATTTACCGCTTCGATCGACGTGGTGACATGGGTCAGCACGCAAGCCTGGGTCGGGATTTCGTAGCGCTGGATGATTGCGTCGAGCATCTCCAGCATGGCGCAGATCGAGGCGATGCTGTCGGTGGCCGGGTTGATGCCGATCATGGCATCGCCGTTGCCGTGCAGCAGGCCGTCGAGAATGCTCGCGGCGATGCCGGCCGGTTCGTCGGTGGGGTGATTCGGTTGCAAGCGCGTGGACAGGCGACCGCGCAGGCCCAGGGTGCCGCGAAACTGCGTGACCACGCGGATTTTCTGCGCCACCAGCACCAGATCCTGCACACGCATGATCTTCGACACGGCGGCGGCCATTTCCGGAGTCAGGCCAGGGGCGAGGGCGCGCAGGACCGGCTCGTCGGCGGCATCGCTGAGCAGCCAGTCGCGAAAGCCGCCGACGGTAAGGTGGCTGACGACCGCGAAGGCTTGTTTGTCGTGGGTGTCGATGATCAGTCGGGTGACTTCATCGGACTCATAGGGAATCAACACTTCCTGCAGGAAGTGGGATAGCGGGATGTCGGCCAAAGTCATCTGTGCCGCGACGCGCTCGCCGTCATTGAGGGCCGCGACACCGGCCAGAAAATCCCCGGAACGCGCCGGACTGGCCTTGGCCATCACATCCTTGAGGCTGTCGAAGCGATAGGTCTGGGCGCCGACGGAATGGGCATATACGGCCATGGGGCGGGGCCTCCTGATCAATTCAAAAATTCGATCCGCTTTTCTGTGGGGAATTGCATGCACTTCAATAATGCAGGCGCCAGGCTCGGGGCCCGGCGCCGGTGCATTCATATACCTTCGAGCATAGCGTCTGCCGGTGCCTCGGAACGTTGCTTGGCGGTCAACTGGAAGTACAGGTAACCGGCAACCATGAAGCCGAGGAAAACCAGGCCGATCAGGGTGTTGAACCAGGCCATCGCCACCAGGCACACCACCGCCAGGAACAACGCGATCCCCGGCACGATCGGATAGCCCGGCGCGCGGAAGGTGCGCTCCAGGTTCGGTTCGGTCTTACGCAGCTTGAACAGGCTCAGCATACTGATGATGTACATCACGATGGCGCCGAATACCGACATGGTGATCATCGCCGCCGTCAGGGTCATGCCTTGCAGGTTGACCAGGCCGTCGCTGTAGATCGCCGCGATGCCGATCACGCCACCGGCCAGAATCGCCCGATGCGGCGTCTGGAAGCGCGAGAGTTTGGCCAGGCCTTTGGGCAAGTAACCGGCGCGAGCCAGGGCGAAGAACTGCCGGGAATAGCCAAGAATGATCCCGTGGAAGCTCGCCACCAGGCCGAACAGACCGATCCATACCAGCATGTGCATCCAGGTCGAATTATTGCCGACCACGGCTTTCATCGCCTGGGGCAACGGATCGTTGATGTTCGACAATTGACGCCAGTCGCCGACGCCGCCGGCCATCACCATCACGCCGATGGCCAGGAACACCAGGGTCAGAATGCCGCTGACGTAGGCCTTGGGGATCGTGCGTTTCGGGTCCTTGGCTTCCTCGGCGGCCATGGCCGCGCCTTCGATGGCGAGGAAGAACCAGATCGCGAAGGGAATGGCGGCGAAAATACCGGGAATCGAGCCCATCGTGAACTCGTTCGAACCGGACCAGCCATTGAGTACGAAGTTACTGAAGCTGAAGCCCGGGGCGACCACGCCCATGAACACCAGCAATTCGGCGACCGCCAGCACAGTGACCACCAACTCGAAGGTGGCCGCGATGCTGACGCCGAGGATGTTCAGGCCCATGAACACGAAATAGGCGCCAACAGCGGCGATTTTCGGGTCAAGTTCCGGGTATTGCACGTTGAGGTAGGCGCCGATGGCCATGGCGATGGCCGGTGGCGCAAAGACGAATTCGATCAGGGTGGCGATGCCGGCGATCAACCCGCCTTTCTCACCAAAGGCCCGGCGGCTGTAGGCAAACGGTCCGCCAGCGTGGGGAATCGCCGTCGTCAGTTCGGTGAAGCTGAAGATGAAGCAGGTGTACATCGTCGCCACCATCAACGCGGTGACGAGAAAACCCAGCGTGCCTGCGGTGCCCCAGCCGTAACTCCAGCCGAAGTACTCGCCGGAAATCACCAGGCCGACGGCAATACCCCATAAATGCAGGGTGCCGAGTGTGGGTTTGAGCTGTGTGGAAGAAGTAGTCATAAGTCCTCTCTAATTTTTATTGTTCAATCTTTTGGACTTTCGGGTACGACGGGTTGGGTGCAAATCCTGAATGATGGGTAGGCAAGGCCCGTGCCAGAGCGGCCAGGCCTTGAGTGTCGAGTCATTTAGGATGCCATCGCGAGCAAGCTCGCTCCCACAGAGTTCTGTGTCAGGTCTCAAAAGGTGGATTCACCACAAAAACCTGTGGGAGCGGGCTTGCTCGCGAAGGCGGTAGAAAGGGCGACACAGAAACACCTGTGTCGCCCCCGGTTTTTAGAAGAAGCCCAGCGGATTGATGTCGTAGCTCACCAGCAGGTTTTTGGTCTGCTGATAGTGGTCGAGCATCATCTTGTGGGTTTCACGACCGACGCCGGACTTCTTGTAACCACCGAACGCGGCGTGCGCCGGGTACAGGTGGTAGCAGTTGGTCCACACCCGGCCGGCCTTGATGGCACGGCCCATGCGGTAGGCGCGGTTGATATCGCGGGTCCAGAGGCCGGCACCCAGGCCGAACTCGGTGTCGTTGGCGATGGCCAGGGCTTCAGCTTCGTCCTTGAAGGTGGTGATGCTCACCACCGGGCCAAAGATTTCTTCCTGGAACACGCGCATTTTGTTGGTGCCCTTGAGCAGGGTCGGCTGGATGTAATACCCGCTTGCCAGGCTACCCTCGAGTTTTTCCACCTTGCCGCCAGTCAGCAGCTCGGCGCCTTCGCCCTTGGCGATTTCCAGGTACGAAAGGATTTTGTCGAATTGCTGCTCGGACGCCTGGGCGCCGACCATGGTGTCGGTATCCAGCGGGTCGCCACGCTTGATTTGCAGGACCTTCTTCATCACCACTTGCATGAATTCGTCGTAGATCGACTCTTGCACCAGGGCGCGGGATGGGCAGGTGCAGACTTCGCCCTGGTTGAAGAACGCCAGCACCAGGCCTTCGGCGGCCTTCTCGATGAAGGACGGTTCGGCCTTCATGATGTCTTCGAAGAAGATGTTTGGCGACTTGCCACCCAGTTCAACAGTGGACGGAATGATGTTTTCCGCCGCGCATTTCATGATGTGCGAGCCGACCGGGGTCGAGCCGGTGAAAGCGATCTTGGCGATGCGCTTGCTGGTGGCCAGCGCTTCGCCGGCTTCGCGACCGAAACCCTGGACGATGTTCAGCACGCCGGGTGGCAGCAGGTCGCCGATCAGTTCGAGCAGCACGGTGATGCCCAGCGGGGTTTGCTCGGCGGGTTTGAGTACCACGCAGTTGCCAGCGGCGAGAGCCGGGGCGAGTTTCCAGGCGGCCATCAGGATCGGGAAGTTCCACGGGATGATCTGCCCGACCACGCCCAGGGGTTCATGGATGTGATAGGCCACTGTGTTGCCGTCGATTTCGGCAGCACTGCCTTCCTGAGCGCGAATGCAGCCGGCGAAGTAGCGGAAGTGGTCGGCGGCCAGCGGGATGTCGGCGTTGAGGGTTTCACGCACGGCTTTGCCGTTGTCCCAGGACTCGGTGATCGCCAGCAGCTCCAGGTTCTGTTCGATGCGGTCGGCGATTTTCAGCAGCACCAGCGAGCGCGCCTGGGCGGACGTGGCGCCCCAGGCATCGGCAGCGGCGTGGGCAGCGTCCAGGGCCTTGTCGATGTCTTCGGCCGTGGAACGGGGGAATTCGGCAATCGGTTGGCCATTCACTGGCGAGGTATTGGTGAAGTACTGACCTTTGACAGGCGCGACGAACTCGCCGCCGATGTAGTTACCGTATTTGGCTTTGAACGAAACGATAGCGCCTTCAGTACCGGGGTGAGCGTAACGCATGGTGGTCTCTCCTTGCTTTTGTGCTTATAGGGAGTCGCGCATGTGCGCTTGCTTTAAGCGTAGAGCAAGGGCCGGGCCAGTGCCTTGCATGTCAGGTAAATCAAGGCCTTGCGAGGTTTTTGTCGGACGGGCGGGCAGCGCCTGTGACGCTTTCGGTACAGCCATGGTGACACTTTGTACCCTTTGTGGCACAGCTCGTGACCAACCGGTCTTGCAGGCATTGCAATGCGGGCCGGGCTGGAGGATGCTCGGCATCACCTCATGCACGGGACGCCGAGCCCCGGGGAGAATAATAAGAAATGCACGACAATCATTTGAGTCGCCATGCCCAGCAAGTATTGACGGTGACTCAGGGCAAGACCCACCTCCACGGTCCTGGCAGTGATCCGTCCATCGCCCGTTCCTGGCTGCGCTGCCTTGAGGACTATCACCTCGATCCGGCCCTGAGCATCGCGCCGACGGTGCTGGAACATGGCCGTGTCCTGGAAAGCCGCGAGCGCTTGCAGCAAGTGCTGCACATCGCCGGCAATGAAATGACCAGCCTGCATCAACAACTCTCCGGCGCCGGCCATGCAGTGCTGCTGACCGACGCCCGCGGCGTGATCCTCAACTGCGTCACCGCGCCCTCCGAGCGGCAGATTTTCGAGCGTGCCGGCCTCTGGCTCGGTGCCGACTGGAGCGAGGCCTGCGAAGGCACCAATGGTATCGGCACCTGCCTGGTGGAACGTCAGTCGCTGACCATCCATCAGGACGAACACTTTCGCGGCCGCCACACCGGCCTGACCTGCTCGGCGAGCCCGGTCTTCGATCCCCATGGCGAATTGCTGGCGGTGCTCGACGTGTCGTCGGCGCGGCGTGATGTGTCGCGGCAAAGCCAGTTCCACACCATGGCGCTGGTCAATCTGTCGGCGAAGATGATCGAGAGTTGCTACTTCCTGCGCTGCTTCGACAATCAATGGTTGCTGCGTTTTCACTTGCAGGCCGAGTCCGTCGGTTTGTTCAGCGAAGGGTTGCTGGCGTTCGACGGGGAAGGGCGCATTTGCGCGGTCAATCAGAGTGCGCTGAACCTGTTGGGACATATTCGTGGCGGGTTGCTGGGTAAGCCGGTTGAGGCGTTTTTCGATTGCTCGCTCGATGAGTTGCTCGGACGCGCGAGCACCAATGCCGCCGCCAGTTGGCCGTTGCGCACCCGTGATGGTCGCAAGCTGTTCGCGGTATTGCGCGGTGAGGCACGGCGACCGCTGCCGATTCCGATGGTGCCAGCGGCCAAGGTTGCACAAGCGCCGCGCCTGTCGGGCATTTGCCTGGATGACGCGACGTTGCAGGCGGACTTCCGCAAGGCCTTGCGCGTCTATGAGCGCGACGTGCCGCTGCTGATCAACGGCGAAACCGGGTCCGGCAAGGAGGCCTTTGCCAAAGCGGTGCACCACGCCAGCCAGCGGGCGGAGAAAGCCTTTGTCGCCCTCAATTGCGCGGCCATTCCCGAAAGCCTGATCGAAAGCGAGCTGTTCGGATATCGCGGCGGCAGCTTTACCGGTGCGCGCAAAGAAGGCATGCGCGGCAAGTTGCAACAGGCCGACGGCGGGACGTTATTCCTCGATGAAATCGGTGACATGCCACTGGCCTTGCAGACGCGCTTGCTGAGGGTGCTGGAAGACCGGCAAGTGGTGCCGATCGGTGGCGAACCGGAAGCGGTGAATGTGCGGATCATCAGCGCCACTCACCGCAACTTGCTGGATCGTGTGCAGGGCGGCAGCTTCCGTGAGGATTTGTATTACCGCCTCAACGGGCTGGAAGTCGCGTTGCCGGCCTTGCGTGATCGTAGCGACAAATCTCGGTTGCTCGATTTTTTGCTGGCCGAGGAGGCGGGCGGAGAAACGGTGTTGATCGACGGGCCGGCGCGGGAGGCCTTATTGGGGTTTGCCTGGCCGGGCAACGTGCGGCAGTTGCGAAATGTGCTGCGTACGTTGTCGGCGTTGTGTGAGGGCGGGCGGATCGGGCTGGAGGATTTGCCGGCGATGATTCGTTCGGCCAGGCCGGCGGTGGCACAGGCTATCGAGGAGCCATCGGAGCATCCACTGGAAGATGCCGAACGGCTGGCGTTGCTCACGGCGCTGGGGCAGACGCGCTGGCATATGACTCACACGGCTGAGCAGTTGGGGGTCAGTCGAAACACCCTCTATCGGAAGCTGCGTAAACACGGGATTGCCCGGTAGACCGTGTCGCGCCCTTCGCGAGCAGGTTCGCTCTCACAGGGTCTGCGCAGGCCTTGTGGGAGCGAGCCTGCTCGCGAAGGCGTCTTCATATACTGAAACACAAGGTGCGATTTTCCCCTCCCTAAGCTAACCTGCGGCCATGTTTTACGAGGTCGACTATGCACATTCATATTCTTGGTATCTGCGGCACTTTCATGGGGTCAATGGCGGTTCTGGCCAAGGAGTTGGGCCATCACGTGACGGGCTCCGATGCCAACGTCTATCCGCCGATGAGCACTCAGCTGCAAGCCCAGGGCATTGAATTGACCCAAGGCTATGACCCGGCGCAACTCGATCCGGCCCCTGATCTGGTGGTGATCGGCAACGCCATGTCCCGGGGCAACCCGGCTGTGGAGTACGTGCTGAACAAAGGCCTGCCTTACGTCTCCGGCCCGCAATGGCTGGCCGATCACGTGCTGCAAGGTCGCTGGGTGCTGGCGGTTGCCGGTACGCACGGCAAGACCACCACCAGCAGCATGCTGGCCTGGGTGCTGGAGCACGCGGGCATGGCCCCGGGCTTCCTGATTGGCGGCGTGCCGCAAAACTTCTCGGTGTCGGCGCGCCTGGGCGATACGCCGTTCTTCGTCATTGAAGCCGACGAGTACGACAGTGCGTTCTTCGACAAGCGCTCCAAGTTCGTGCACTACCGCCCGCGCACGGCAATCCTGAACAACCTTGAATTTGATCACGCGGACATCTTCCCGGACCTGCCGGCCATCGAGCGGCAGTTCCATCACTTGGTGCGGACCATCCCGAGCGAAGGCTTGGTGATTCATCCGACCACTGAGCCGGCCTTGCAGCGCGTGATCGAGATGGGTTGCTGGACGCCGGTGCAAACCACCGGTGCCGGCGGTCAGTGGCAGGTCAAGCTGCTCAGTGAAGATGGCTCGAAGTTCGAAGTGATGTTCGAAGGTGTCGCCCAGGGCGTGGTCGAGTGGGACATGACTGGCCAGCACAACGTCGCCAACGCCCTGGCGACCCTGGCTGCTGCACGCCACGTCGGTGTGGTGCCGTCCATGGGCATCGCCGCGTTGAGCGCTTTCAAAAGCGTGAAGCGCCGGATGGAAAAAGTCGCGGAAGTCGGTGGCATCACCATTTATGACGACTTCGCTCACCACCCGACTGCCATCGCCACCACGCTGGATGGCCTGCGCAAGCGCATCGGCGATGCACCGTTGATTGCGATCATCGAGCCGCGTTCCAACTCCATGAAGCTTGGCGCACACCGAGACGGATTGCCGGAAAGCGTGGTCGATGCCGATCAGGTGATCTGGTACGCACCGGCCAACCTCGGCTGGGATCTGGCGGGCACCGCGGCGCTGTGCACCGTGCCGTCGATTGTCAGCGACTCCCTGGAAGGCATCATCGAGCGCGTGAAAAGCCAGGCCCGGCCCGGCACCCACGTGGTGATCATGAGCAACGGCGGCTTCGGCGGCCTGCACGGCAAACTGGCCGAGGCGCTTAAATGAACAACGGCCCGGACCGCATCACCCTGGCGATGACCGGCGCTTCAGGCGCCCAGTACGGTTTGCGCCTGCTCGACTGTCTGGTGCGGGAAGATCGTGAAGTGCACTTCATGATTTCCAAGGCCGCGCAGTTGGTGATGGCCACCGAAACCGACGTCACGCTGCCGGCCAAGCCGCAGATGATGCAGGCGTTCCTCACCGAATACACGGGGGCTGCCGCCGGGCAGATTCGGGTGTACGGCAAGGAAGACTGGATGTCGCCGGTGGCTTCGGGCTCCGGCGCGCCAGCGGCAATGGTGGTGGTGCCGTGTTCCACGGGCACGTTGTCGGCCATCGCTACCGGCGCCTGCAACAACCTGATCGAACGGGCCGCCGATGTGACGCTCAAAGAGCGTCGGCAGTTGATCCTGGTGCCCCGTGAAGCGCCGTATTCGAGCATTCACCTGGAGCACATGCTCAAGTTGTCGAACATGGGCGTGACAATCCTGCCGGCATCACCGGGCTTCTATCATCAGCCGCAAACCATCGACGACCTGATCGATTTCGTCGTGGCACGGATCCTTAACCTGCTGAATATTCCTCAGGACATGTTGCCGCGCTGGGGCGAGCATCATCTGACCAGCGATGAATAAGTTGCTGGTGATGGTGCTGGCGCTGCAATTGGCCGGGTGCGCCACGGCGCGCACCCTCGATGCGGCCAAGCCGGGGGCGCCGGTGGTGTACTCGGGAACTCGTCTGGATTTGTACGCGATGAACGGTGGGTGCTGCGCCATGGACCGTTTCGGCGCGGAAGCGCCGAGCTACCCGGGCGTTGATCTGCCGGCGAGTGCGTTGCTCGACACGCTGCTGTTGCCGCTGTCATTACTGACGGTGATAGGGGTGAGTTTTCAGGCGACGGGTGGTTTGTAGGTATAGCGCTTTTGTGGCGAGGGGGCTTGTCGGAACGCCGCACCGCCACGTTCGGCTGCGCAGCAGTCGTAATCCGGTGCGACTCAGTGTTACTGAACAAACGAAGAGGGCCGCTTCGCGACCCAACGGGGGCAAGCCCCCTCGCCACAGGTCCGCGGATCACTTGCCGAGTTTGCGCAGCTCATCCGACTCGACAACCCTGACCCCGTCCTGCTCTTCCAGCGCCAGACGCCACATCGCGCGAGCCAGTTGGCATGCCTCGATACCGTGGTATTTGCCAGGGATCAGCCGAGACAACGGACCGGCGAACTTCTCGCCCAGTCGCGGTTCAGTGCGATCACCCAGCAACAGCGAAGGGCGGCAGATTGTCAGCTGCGGCCAGTCCTGCGCGCGCAATGCGTACTCCATCTCGCCTTTGACCCGGTTGTAGAAAATCGAGGATCTGCGATCGGCTCCCAGAGCACTGATCACGATCAGGTGCCGTGCGCCCATCTCCCGTGCGCGTTTGGCAAAGGCCACGACCATGTCCAGGTCCACCGCGCGGAACGCCTGTTCCGAGCCCGCCTGTTTGATGGTGGTGCCCAGGCAGCAGTAGGCGATGTCGACACGGCCGTTCAACTGCGGCAGAAACTCCGCCGGATTGCCGACGGGGTTTTCAAGGTGCGGGTGCTTGGCCAGCGGCCGGCGTGAGGGGGCCAATACCCGGGTAATCGTTGGCTCGTTAAGCAGGCGATCAAGCAGATGCTCACCGGTCAGCCCGGTGGCTCCGGCAAGCAATACGTGCTGAGGCGTCAAGTACATAGTGTTTCTCCCTTGATACTATTCAGCTTAGTTGCTGTTTGCATCCTTGCTTTCGATGGACGCACTTTGCAGGGCTTTTCGTGCCTGCTGTTTGCGCAGTAACTGCCAATGCGAGAGCACGGTTTTCGGTGCCCAGATCTGTGGTTCGGACGCTTCGAATCCGTCTGCCAGCTCACGTTCGGCGACAGTGGCCTTGGCCAGTTTGAAGGCTTGTTCCAGGTCATCGGTCTGGTTCAGGGCCTGGGCGAACAGGGCGTCGCCGAAGTAAGTGAAGTTGGCTTCCTCCGAGCAACCGAAGGACACTCGGTCGGCTCGCGAGGCCGTCATGATGAGGGTCCGTTCATCCTTGAGGGCGGGAATGAAACCGCCGGAGTAGCAGGACGAAATCACGATGATCTTGTCGCGGTTTTTCAGGGGGGCGAGAACAGCGGCCAATTCGTCGGCCGGCAGATCGGCCAATTCCATGCGTGGCTGGTCCAGCACCAGTTCGTGTTCGCTGGTGCCGTGGCTGGTCAGGTAGATGAAAATCAGGTCTTCCGGACCGCTGCGTTCGGCCAGCGTCAGGGCAGCCCGGCGCAGGTTTTCCCGGGTGGCCATCGGGCGGTCGGCGAGGTGGTCACGATGGTTCACCAGACGGATCTGGCCAAAGGTGCCGAAACGGGTGGTGAGCATGTTGGCGACGTAGTCGGATTCGCGCAGAAACACGCTTTGCTTGCCGTCGCCACCCAGGGTCAACGAATACAGCTCCACCGCCGGGGTCGAGGGTGGAACGTTGGCCAGCGCTGCGTCGAGCAGGCGCCCCTGGGCCAGCAGGCCGAGCTCCAGGGTGTCGGGCAATAATTTGCCCTCGGCGTCGCGTACACGCTGGCCGTTGATCCAGGTGCCGCTGAGCACGGTGCCATCGGTCAACACCAATGTGCCGCGCCCCTGGTAACTGTCGTTGTCGAACTGGCCGGTGTAAAAGCTGCCGTCGGACAGGTTCAGCCGGCCCTGGCCGGAAAAGCGCCAGTCATTGAACTGGCCGATGTAGTGGCTGCCGTCAGTGCCGATCAACTCACCCTTGCCGTTCAGCGAGCCTTCCTTGAACTGGCCCAGCCAGACATCGCCGTCGGCGTTTTCGTAGCGGCCCTTGCCGTGCAGTTGATTGTTCTTGAAGCCGCCGACATACATGTCGCCGTCGGCGCTGTTGAAAGTCCCGTTGCCTTCCAGTTGGCCGTCGACGAAGTGCCCGGTGAACTGATTGCCGTTGCCGTCGCCGCGTTGTCCTTCGCCATTGGGTTTGCCGTGGGCGAACTGGCCCTGATAGGAGCTGCCGTCTTCGAGTTCGAGGCGACCCAGGCCGGCGTATTGATCGGCCTTGAACTCTCCGCGATAGCTCATGCCGTTTTCTTTGAGGGTGCCTTCGCCGTTGCGCCGGCCGGCCTTGAAGCCGCCGCTGTAGCTGCTGGCGTTGGTGGTCAGTGCCCCCTGGCCGTCGAACAGTCCCTGATTGAACTGCCCGCGATAGACTTCGCCATTGCTGCCATGCCATTCGCCCTGGCCTTGCCACTGGCCCTTGTCGAATTCGCCGGCGTACCAGCTGCCGTTCGGGTAGTCGATACGCCCCTTGCCTTGCAGCAAGCCATTGACCAGGTCACCGCGATAGCGTCCGCCGTCGGGTAGGCGTGCGTCAGGAGGCAATGGCGATTCGCCGTTGCCGCAAGCGGTGAGCATCAGGGTCAAGGCGAGGAGTGCAAGTGGGCGCATAGCGGATTCCGGGCAATTAGGCGAGGGAGTATGCCGCAGCTATGTGCCCTTATACAGGGCGAGGTACCGGCAGAGGGCGCGAAACAGCATGAGCTGCTTCGCATCCAGGACGGTTTATACGAAGCACAGGGACAGGGGTTCGGCGATGTACGCCGGTTTGTCCGAACCTTCGATTTCCAGGGTGGTGGTGGCCTTGAGCAGCCATTGGCCGGGTTTCTTCTCGATGACTTCGGTCAGGTCGACCTTCAGGCGCACTTTCGAATTGACCTTGACCGGCTGGATGAAGCGCACGCTGTCGAGGCCGTAGTTGACCACCATCTTCAAGCCTTCGGGCATGACGAGGATGTCTTCCATCAGTTTCGGGATCAGTGATAACGACAGGAAACCATGAGCGATGGTGCTGCCAAATGGCGTTTGCGCGGCCTTGACCGGGTCGACGTGGATGAACTGAAAATCCCCTGTGGCTTCGGCGAACAGGTTGATGCGGTCCTGATCGATGGTGAGCCATTCGGAACGTCCAAGTTCCTTGCCGACATAATCTTTGAGCTCTGCAACTGGAACATAGGGCATTGAGACTCTCCTTGGGTTCATCGGTTTTATGGTTTTGGCTTGCGGGGATCTGACCTCCCGGCTTACCACTTTAGATCAACATGGCCAAACGCTCCGGTCAACTGACCATGCTTTTGGCGAATGCCGGTCTATAGCGTGAGCATGCTTATAATGCCTGGCCAATGCGGGTGACGGATTTTGCGGGAGATCTTTGATGTTGTTACGGGGCCTGACGTGGCTGGTGCTGTTCCAATTGCTCGGCACTGCGATCAATCATTTGTTCTTGCCGGTGCTGCCGGGACCGATTGTGGGGTTGCTGCTATTGCTGGTGTACCTCATCTGTCGCGGACAGGTCGGCGAGCCGCTGAACCTGGCGGCCAGCAGCCTGCTGCGCTACCTGCCGCTGTTGCTGGTGCCGCCGGCCGTGGGCGTGATGGTCTACGCCGCTGACATCGCGGCGGACTTCTGGGCCATTGTCGGTGCGCTGGTGTTGTCGCTGCTGCTTTCCATGGCCTTCGCCGGGGTGCTGATGCAACGCATGGTCAAGGGTCATGCTCACTCCGAGGACAGCCAATGATCTTCGACTGGCACGGCGCCTGGACGTCGGTGATTCATCATCCCTTGTTTGGTATCGGCATTACCCTTGGCGCCTATCAACTCGTCCTGGCGGCATTCGAGAAAACCCGCTGGATCTTTTTGCAGCCGGTGTTGGTCTCCATGTTGCTGGTGATCGGCGTGCTGGTGGGCTGCGGCCTGACTTACGCCGAGTACCGCAAGAGCACCGAGATTCTCAGCATCCTGCTCGGCCCTGCCACTGTCGCCCTGGCGGTGCCGCTTTATCTCAACCTGCGACGGATTCGGCAGTTGTTCTGGCCGATATTTACTACGCTGGTGATAGGTGGGGTGGTGGCCACGGGGATGGGCGTGTTGCTGGGCTGGTCGTTCGGTGCCGAACATATGATCCTGATGACCATGGCGCCGAAATCGGTGACCTCGCCTATCGCTATGTTGGTGGCCGAGCAGATCGGTGGTGTCGCGGCGTTGGCAGCGGTGTTCGTCTTGATTACTGGCGTGATCGGGGCGATTTTCGGTCCAGCCCTGTTAACCAGGCTGGGCGTGCATAGCCCGGAAGCCAGGGGTATGGCGCTGGGCATGACGGCCCACGCGGTCGGCACGGCGGTGGCGATGCAGGAAAGTGAAGAATGCGGCGCCTTCGCGGCGCTGGCGATGAGTTTGATGGGCGTGGCCACGGCGGTGTTCCTGCCGTTGGCGGTGTCGATGGTGGTGTAAGGAAATGTCTATGAGTCTGCCGCTTTTTCCGCTCAATACAGTGCTGTTTCCAGGCTGCATCCTCGATTTGCAGATTTTCGAGGCGCGCTATCTGGACATGATCGGCCGCTGCATGAAGCAGGGCGGTGGTTTCGGCGTGGTATGCATCCTCGAGGGTGAAGAGGTCGGGATCGCTCCGGCCGGCTACGCGCTGGTGGGCTGTGAAGCGCTGATTACCGATTTCAAACAGCAGGACAACGGTCTGCTGGGGATTCGGGTTCAGGGCGGACGGCGATTCCATGTATTGCGAACGGAAGTCCAGCGCGATCAGTTGACCGTCGCCGAGGTCGAGTGGCTGGAAGACGAACCGGAGCAGCCACTGCAGGATGAGGACGCCGATCTGGTGGCATTGCTCAAGGCCCTGGCGGAACACCCAATGGTTGAAGCCTTGAACATGGGCACCGAAGCGACCGGCCAGCAGTCGCTGGCCAATCAGTTGGCGTACCTGTTGCCTTTCGCTGAACTGGACAAGATCGACCTGCTGCAACTCGATGATCCGCAGCAACGACTGGATGCGATTCAGGCGTTGCTGGATGAGTTGCAGGGGGAGTTGTTTGCCTGACAGGCGCTTTTGCTAATACGCATACCGCAGCATCGTATGCGGCAAATGCCGCAACACGAAGAAGCCGAACAATGCCAGCAACGCCGGCAACACCAGCCACCAGACCTTGGGGGGCAAGGCGTTGAGCGGCTCCTTGCGCTGGATGAGCCACAGGCTCGCCGCGCAGACACACGCCGCCAGCATTGCGCCAGCCAATACATCTGTCGGCCAATGCGCTCCGAGGTAAACCCGCGAAAGCGCAATTGCCGTTGCGGGCAGGCAGCCCACCAATAACCAGGTCAGACGCATCCGAGGCGGTTGTCCGCGTCCCGCCAGGACGGCGAGGGCGAGGAACAGCGCGAAAGACCCTGAAGCATGGCCGCTGGGCATGCTGTAGCTGGTGAGCGGATCGCTCAACACTTCGGGGCGCATTCGGGCAAAGAGGTATTTGGTCGCGGTGTTCGCCAATGCCGTGCAGAGCAGGGTGCTTGCGGTGAAGATCGCCGGGCGCCATTGGCGCATCAGCAGCAGCAAACCTGTCAGCAGCACGCTGAACAACAGCATGTTGCGGAATTCGCCGATCAGCGTGAAGACCACCGCCACCTCATCAAGCATCGAGTTGCGATGCTCCTGCACCAGGGTCATCAACCCTTGATCGAGGGCGCCAAGGTGTGGATAGCCGATGAACAACCCCGTCAGAATGAGAAAGCTCATGCCAGCGATCAACGCTGTAGCCCTGGGATGCTGGCGCAAGCTGCTGGTGGCGCTCAACCCCACCATCACCGCAATGCTGCCGGCAACGATCCCGGCCTGGGTCCAGAAACCTTCAGGCAATGGCAATCGAATGGCCGCCCCGGTAGCCCAGCCTGGCAGCAGATAAGCCACCGACCAGCCCGCACCGGCCAGCAGACTGACGGCAATGAAACGTGGGAAGGGCATGTCGCACATGCCGGCGACCATGGGCAGCATCGGCCGCAATGGTCCGATAAAACGCCCGACCAGCAGGCTGGCGGTGCCATAGCGCTGGAAATAGGCCTCGGCCCCGGCGATCCACTCCGGATGATGGCGCAAGCCCGGTAGGCGCCGGATGTTCTGATGAAAATGCCGTCCAAGGAAATACGAAACCACGTCACCCAACACACCGGCGAGGAAGCCCAGCAGCAAGGTTTCACTCAGCGGCAACGCACCGCTGCCGGCCAGCACCGCAACGGTGAACAGTAAAACCGTGCCGGGGACGATCAGCCCGGCAATCGCCAGGCATTCCACAAAGGCCACCAGGAATATTGCCGCCGCCAGCCATTGCGGGTTGACCGTCAACCAACCGGTCACGCTATCGAGCCATAGGCCCATAAAAACCACTCCATCAAATGTTCAATTGCTTCCAGGGGATAAGTGCAACTTTGAATGCGCCACTGACCCCTGTGGGAGCGGGCTTGCCCGCGAATAGGCCCTTTCAGTCGATATCGACGTCGCCTGACACTCCGCCTTCGCGGGCAAGCCCGCTCCCACAGGGGATTCCTTCAGTTTCAAAATCCGGGTCAGTCTCAGGACAGCACAAAATAATCGCGACCTTCGACCTGGCCCCGTCGTAGCGGGTTGCGCGTGCAATAAGCCGCGTAGGCAGCGTCGACAAAACGGTACATCAGGTGTTCGTCGCGTCCGTGGGGAATGCCCAGGCGCGTGCTCTGGATGATGTGGGCAGGGGTCTGGCCGACGTGTTCTACCAGCAGCACCTCATGATCGAAGCGCTTGGCGTCCCATGCTGGCACTTTCAGGCCCAGTGCCTTGCACAGCAGGGTTTGCCCGGCGCAGAGTTTTTGTGACGGGCGAGGGCGGCCCTGGGCATCGGGATTGTTCAATAGCATCTGTGCCAGGCTGCCCGGCCCGCTCAATTGATCGACCCACGGGTAGGCGGATTTGATCAACACGGCGTTACCCGGCCCTTGGGCGCTGAAATTCAGTGAATCACCACCCCGGGCGTAATACATATAAATGTGGCCGCCATCCAGAAACAAGGCTTTACGCTTTTCTGTATAGCCGAGGGACGCGTGGCTACCCTTTTCTGCGCAGTAATAGGCTTCGGTTTCGATGATCCGGGCACTGAGCCACAGGTCACCAACCCGATGGCGAATGACTTTGCCCAGTAAGTCCCGGGCCAGAATTTGCGCGTCACGGTCGAAAAACGCGTCCGGGAGGCCCGTGGGCAGGCTCACGGCGGACGCTCGAACAGTCAGGTTGGACATGATGACCGGCATTTGTCAGGGCTGAATGAGTCGTGATGATAACAATTTGCAGCTTAATCCCGGCTGAACATCGGCAAATTGCCCTCCATTTCGACCATCCGCCCGTCACCGCTGTTAGTCAGTGGGCGCGACAGCTATAATCTGTCGCTTTACTCTTTACCAAGACCTAATCAAAGACCACGCCAGACCATGACTGAGTCCGTTCTTGACTACATGACCCGCCTGGGTCGCGCTGCCCGCGAAGCTTCCCGCGTGATCGGCCGTGCCAGTACCGCGCAGAAAAACCGCGCCCTGCAGGCCGCCGCCAATGCGCTGGACGCTGCCCGCGCCGAGCTGACGGCGGCCAATGAACAGGATTTGGCCGCTGGTCGCGCCAATGGTCTTGAGCCGGCCCTGCTTGAGCGCCTGGCACTGACCCCGGCGCGTATCGACGGCATGATCGTCGGCCTGCGTCAGGTAGCAGCGCTGCCGGACCCGGTCGGCGCGATCCGCGACATGAGCTTCCGTCCGTCCGGTATTCAGGTCGGCAAGATGCGCGTGCCATTGGGCGTGATCGGAATCATCTACGAGTCGCGGCCGAACGTGACCATCGATGCCGCGAGCCTGTGCCTGAAGTCTGGTAACGCGACCATCCTGCGTGGCGGTTCCGAGGCCATTCATTCCAATCGCGCCATCGCCGCCTGCATTCAGCGTGGCCTGGCCGAGGCCGATTTGCCGGCTGCCGTAGTGCAAGTGGTCGAAACCACCGATCGTGCTGCCGTCGGCGCGCTGATCACCATGCCCGAATACGTCGATGTCATCGTGCCGCGCGGCGGCCGTGGTCTGATCGAGCGTGTCAGCCGTGACGCCCGTGTACCGGTGATCAAGCATCTGGACGGCATCTGCCATGTTTATGTGAGTGAGCGCGCCGACCTGGCCAAGGCCCAGCGCATTGCGTTCAACGCCAAGACTTACCGTTATGGCATCTGCGGTGCCATGGAAACGTTGCTGGTGGATCAAACCGTCGCCAAGGATTTCCTGCCGGCGATGGCGGCCCAGTTCCGCGAAAAAGGCGTCGAACTGCGCGGTTGCGAGCGCACCCGGGCGATCATCGATGCCGTGCCGGCCACCGAGGAAGACTGGAGCACCGAGTACCTGGCGGCGATTCTGTCGATCCGCGTAGTCGACGGATTGGACCAAGCCATCGAGCACATCAATCATTACGGTTCCCATCACACCGATTCGATTGTCAGCGAACATCAGGGCGACACCCGGCGTTTCGTGGCTGAAGTCGACTCCTCGTCGGTGATGATCAATACCCCGACATGCTTCGCCGATGGCTTCGAATACGGATTGGGTGCCGAGATCGGCATTTCTACTGATAAGCTGCACGCCCGCGGCCCGGTGGGCCTCGAAGGACTGACCTGCGAGAAGTACATCGTGGTCGGTGACGGGCAGTTGCGCGGACAGGAGCCGGTCTGACTTGGGCGACTTCGACCCGTCAGCCCCGGTCACCGTCAGCGAGCCAGCCCCTCGCCGCATTGGCGTGCTGGGCGGAACGTTCGACCCGGTGCACATCGGCCATTTGCGCGGTGCACTGGAAGTCGCCGAAACACTGGCGCTCGATGAACTGCGCCTGACACCCAGTGCCCGGCCGCCCCATCGGGACAAGCCGCAGGTGTCGGCAAAAGACCGTCTGGCGATGGTCGAGTGCGCGGTGGCCGGTGTGGCACCGTTGGTGGTGGACGCCCGCGAATTGCAGCGGGACAAACCGTCCTACACCATTGATACCCTGGAACTGATGCGCGCCGAACTGGCCGCGGATGACCAGGTTTTTCTGCTTTTGGGCTGGGACGCTTTTTGCGGCCTGCCCACTTGGCACCGCTGGGAAGAGTTGCTCCAGCATTGCCATATCCTGGTGTTGCAACGCCCGGATGCCGACAGCGAACCGCCGGATGCCTTGCGCAACCTGCTGGCAGCGCGCTCGGTGAGCGACCCGTTGGCCCTCAAAGGGCCGAGCGGACAGATTGCATTCGTCTGGCAGACACCGCTCGCGGTATCCGCCACCCAGATCCGTCAACTGCTGGCCAGCGGTAAGTCGGTACGTTTCCTGGTGCCCGACGCGGTCCTGGCCTACATCGATGCGCACGGACTCTACCGTGCGTCGAACTGAATAGGAGTGCCTCAGGCACGTGGCAACAACGTGTATTGAAGCGCCCGAACAAACGAGCAAAACGAGTTTTATATGACGAGCAACGACGTAAGCAAAGTAAAACGCAAAGGCACATTCAAGAGTGCCCCACTGCCGGAAAAGGTCCTCGCCGCCGAGCCGCCTAAAGGCGACGAGCTGGTCAAGATCGCCGTAGCCGCCCTGGAAGACGTCAAGGCCCAGGACGTGCTGGTGATTGATGTTCGCGACAAGCAGAGCATCACTGACTACATGATCATCGCCACCGGTACCTCCAACCGCCAGATCGGCGCGATGCTGGACAAGGTTCGCGAGGCCGTCAAAGCCCTGGGTATCAAGCCGCTGGGTGAAGAAGGCAAGGGCGACAGCGACTGGGTGCTGTTGGACATGGACGACGTGATCGTCCACATGATGACCTCCAACGCCCGCCAGTTCTACGACCTGGAGCGCCTGTGGAAAGGTGCCGAGCAGAGCCGTGCGGCCGATGGCAAGCACCACAGCCCTGAAGTTGGTCACGAGCATTTCAACAAGCTCAACAAAGACCAGGAATAAGGGACCGCTGTGCGACTGCGACTGATCGCCGTCGGTTCACGCATGCCCAAGTGGGTGGAAGAAGGCTGGCATGAATATGCCAAGCGTCTTCCGTCCGAGCTGGCGCTGGAACTGGTGGAAATACCGCTCAATACCCGTGGCAAGAACGCCGACGTGGCCCGTTTCATCCGCCAGGAAGGCGAAGCCATGCTGGCCAAGGTCGGGCCGAACGAGCGGATTGTCACTCTCGAAGTCCATGGCAAGCCCTGGAGCACCGAGCAACTGGCGGTCGAGCTCGATCGCTGGCGGCTGGACTCGCGCACGGTCAACTTCATGGTCGGTGGCCCCGAGGGGTTGGCGCCGGAAGTCTGTGCCCGGGCTGACCAGCGTTGGTCGTTGTCGCCGCTGACCTTGCCGCACCCGCTGGTGCGGATCCTGATCGGCGAACAGATGTACCGTGCCTGGACCGTGCTGTCCGGTCACCCTTACCACAAGTAGTTCTGCCCTCATGTCCCAGCCGATCCGCATCAAGGACCACGAAAAAGACGCCCGTCTGGTGCGTGGCCGCGTCGTGTTCGGGGCAATTGCGGTGGTCACGCTGATTGGCGTACTGATCGCGCGCCTGTATTTCCTGCAGGTGATCCAGTACGAGTACCACTCGACCCTGTCGGAAAACAACCGCGTCCATGTACAGCCGATTCCACCCACTCGTGGATTGATTTTCGACCGCAATGGCGTGGTGATTGCCGACAACCGGCCCAGCTTCAGCTTGAGCATGACCCGCGAGCGTTCTGGCGATTGGCAGCAAGTGCTCGACGTGATCGTCGAAGTGCTGGAGCTGACGCCCGAGGACCGGGTGATCTTCGAGAAGCGCATGCGTCAGGGGCGTCGGCCGTTCGAGCCGGTGCCGATCCTGTTCGAGCTGACCGAAGAGCAGATCGCCCGCATCGCCGTGAACCAGTTCCGCCTGCCGGGGGTGGAAGTGGTCGCCCAACTGGTTCGTCACTATCCCCAGGGCGCGCATTTTGCGCACTCGGTGGGCTACATGGGGCGGATCAACGAGAAAGAGCTCAAGTCTCTGGACCCGGTCAGTTATAGCGGCACCCATCAGATCGGCAAAACCGGCATCGAGCGTTTCTATGAGCCGGAGCTGCATGGTCAGGTGGGTTACGAGGAGGTCGAGACCAACGCTCGGGGCCGTGTATTGCGGGTGCTCAAGCGCACCGAACCGGTTTCCGGCAAAGACATCGTCCTGAGCCTGGACATCAAATTGCAGGAAGCCGCCGAAACCGCGCTCGGTGGTCGTCGTGGTGCGGTGGTGGCCCTGAACCCGAAAACCGGCGAGGTGCTGGCGATGGTCAGTCAGCCGAGCTTCGATCCGAACCTGTTCGTCACCGGCATCAGCTCCAAGGCCTATTCCGAACTGCGCGACTCCATCGACCGGCCGCTATTCAATCGCGTGCTGCGCGGTCTGTACCCGCCGGGTTCGACCATCAAGCCTGCCGTGGCGATTGCCGGCCTGGATTCGGGTGTGGTGACTGCCTCGACCCGGGTGTTCGACCCCGGCTACTACATGCTGCCCAACTACGATCACAAGTACCGCAACTGGAACCGCACCGGTGATGGTTTTGTCGACCTCGACACGGCGATCATGCGTTCCAACGACACCTACTTCTATGACCTGGCCCACAAGCTGGGGATCGATCGGTTGTCGTCGTATCTGTCCAAGTTCGGTATCGGTCAGAAGGTTTCCCTGGACATGTTCGAGGAATCGCCGGGTTTGATGCCGACCCGCGAGTGGAAGCGCGCGACCCGCCGCCAGGCATGGTTCCCGGGCGAAACGCTGATTCTCGGGATCGGTCAGGGCTACATGCAGTCGACCCCACTGCAGCTGGCCCAGGCCACGGCGCTGGTGGCCAACAAAGGCATCTGGAACCGTCCGCACCTGGCCAAGACCATCGAAGGCGAGAAACCGGTGGATCAGAATCCGATGCCGGACATCATCCTGCGCGACCCGTCGGACTGGACCAAGGTCAACCACGGCATGCAGCAGGTGATGCACGGCGCCCGCGGTACGGCACGCAAGGCTTCGATCGGTGCGCAGTACCGCATCGCCGGCAAGAGTGGTACGGCCCAGGTGGTCGCGATCAAGCAGGGTGAGAAGTACGACCGCTCCAAGGTTCAGGAGCGCCATCGCGACCACGCCTTGTTCGTGGGCTTCGCCCCGGCGGACGATCCGCAGATCGTGGTGTCGGTGATGGTCGAGAACGGTGAGTCCGGCTCCGGCGTCGCCGCGCCAGTGGTGCGTCAGATCATGGACGCCTGGTTGCTCGACCAGAACGGGCACCTCAAAGCCGAATACGCCAGCCCTAATAGCGCGGAGGCCACGGCCCGTGATGAATAATTTTGATCGCATGCTCTCCAGTGAGGATGTGATGCGTCGTCGCGCGACGCTGCTGCAACGCATGCACATCGATGGCGTGTTGCTGATTTTGCTGTTGACCCTGGCCGCCGGCAGTCTGTTCGTGCTGTATTCGGCCAGTGGTAAGAGCTGGGACCTGCTGGCCAAGCAGGCTACTTCGTTCGGCATCGGTCTGGTCTCGATGATCGTCATCGCTCAGTTCGAGCCGCGCTTCATGGCCCGTTGGGTGCCGGTCGGGTATGTGATCGGTGTGCTGTTGCTGGTGGTGGTGGATGTCATGGGCCACAACGCCATGGGCGCCACGCGCTGGATCAATATCCCTGGTGTCGTGCGCTTCCAGCCCTCGGAGTTCATGAAAATCCTGATGCCGGCAACCATCGCCTGGTATCTGTCCAAGCGCACATTGCCGCCGCAACTCAAGCATGTGGGTATCAGCCTGATGTTGATCGGGGTGCCGTTCATTCTGATCGTGCGCCAGCCGGATCTCGGTACGTCGCTGCTGATCCTGGCCGGCGGCGCTTTCGTGCTGTTCATGGGTGGCCTGCGCTGGCGCTGGATCCTCAGCGTGCTGGCCGCCGCTGTTCCCGTGGCGATTGCCATGTGGTTTTTCATCATGCACGACTACCAGAAGCAGCGAATCCTGACGTTCCTCGACCCGGAGAGTGATCCGCTCGGTACGGGCTGGAACATCATCCAGTCCAAGGCCGCCATTGGCTCCGGTGGTGTGTTTGGCAAGGGCTGGTTGCTGGGCACCCAGTCGCACCTGGACTTCCTGCCGGAAAGCCACACCGACTTCATCATTGCCGTATTGGGTGAAGAGTTCGGCCTGGTGGGGATCTGCGCGCTGTTGCTGATCTACCTGCTATTGATCGGCCGTGGCCTGGTGATTACCGCCCAGGCGCAGACATTGTTCGGCAAGTTGCTCGCGGGCAGCCTGACCATGACGTTTTTTGTTTATGTTTTCGTCAACATCGGTATGGTCAGTGGCCTGTTGCCGGTGGTGGGGGTGCCGTTGCCGTTCATTAGCTACGGAGGAACTTCGCTGGTGACGCTACTGTCAGCGTTTGGGGTTTTGATGTCGATCCATACCCATCGCAAGTGGATCGCGCAGGTTTGAATAAGGTGAAATTTTCAATGCAAGTAATGCGTGGCTGGGCGACTCGATACGCGCCATGGGTCGGCCTGGTAAGCATCCTTGGCACCATGCAGGAAGCGTTGGCCGGCGACTACGAAGGCTCACCCCAGGTGGCTGAATTCGTCGGTGAAATGACCCGCGACTACGGCTTCGCCGGCGAGCAATTGATGGGTGTGTTCCGCGAAGCCGAGCGCAAGCAGTCGATTCTGGACGCCATCTCGAAGCCCGCCGAACGGGTCAAGCAGTGGAGCGAATATCGCCCGATGTTCATCACCGATGCGCGCATCGCCCGGGGTGTGGATTTCTGGCGTCAGCACGAAGCGGTGTTGGCCCGTGCCGAGCAGGAATACGGCGTGCCGGCCCAGGTGATTGTCTCGATCATTGGCGTTGAAACCTTTTTCGGCCGTAATACCGGAAATTTCCGGGTGATCGATGCCTTGTCGACCCTGGGTTTCGACTATCCTCCCCGTGCCGAGTTTTTCCGCAAGGAATTGCGTGAGTTCCTGCTGTTGGCCCGCGAAGAGCAGGTCGATCCGTTGACGCTCAAAGGCTCCTACGCCGGCGCAATGGGATTGCCGCAATTCATGCCAAGCAGTTTTCGCGCCTATGCGGTGGATTTTGACGGGGATGGCCATATCAATATCTGGACCAACCCGGACGATGCCATCGGCAGTGTCGCCAGCTACTTCAAGCGTCATGGCTGGGTCGCCGGCGAACCGGTGGTCAGCCGCGCCGATGTCCGTGGCGATCAGGTCGACGAAGGTTTGACCGCAGGTATCGAACCGACGAAAACCGTCGGGGAGTTGCGAGCCCTGGGGTGGTCAAGTCATGATGCGCTGCGCGATGATATGCCGGTTACTGCGTTCCGCCTGGAAGGCGACAATGGCCCCGAGTACTGGATGGGCCTGAAGAATTTTTACGCGATCACGCGATATAACCGCAGCGTGATGTACGCCATGGCCGTACATCAACTGTCTGAACAGCTGGTCCAAGCACGGGGCGTCAAGTAATGCGGGCATTGCCTATCAATAAACCCCTGAAGCTGATGGCATTCGCCGCGCTGGCAGTGCTGGTCGCCAGTTGTTCGACCAGCCGCGCGCCGGCCCAGAAAACCAGCAGCACCGCGGTGCGCTCGACGCCGGGGCTGGACATCAACCGTGCCCACAAGGATGGCGCGCCATGGTGGGATGTCGATGTTTCGCGTATCCCGGACGCCACGCCGACCCTGCACACCGGCCCGTACAAGGCCAACCCGTACACCGTGCTGGGCAAGACCTACTTCCCGCTGCAAGAGTCCAAGACCTACGTGCAGTCGGGTACGGCGTCCTGGTACGGCACCAAGTTCCACGGTCAGAACACCGCCAACGGCGAAGTGTATGACCTGTACGGCATGAGTGCCGCGCACAAGACATTGCCACTGCCAAGTTACGTCCGGGTGACCAACCTGGACAACAACAAGAGCGTGATCCTGCGAGTAAACGACCGCGGACCGTTCTACTCGGACCGGATCATCGACTTGTCCTACGCTGCCGCCAAGAAACTCGGTTACGCCGAAACCGGCACCGCGCGGGTCAAGGTCGAAGGTATCGACCCGCAGCAATGGTGGGCCGCCAAGGGCCGTCCGGCACCATTAATGCTCAACGAACCTAAAGTCGCGCAGAATAGCGCCCCGGTGATCACGGCTTCGGCCGGCACCGTCGAACAATGGACGCCTCCGCCGCAGCAACACGCCGCCGCGATGGTGCCAGTGCAGCTTGATGCAAAAAAAAACGCTTCTGTACCAGCCTCTGGCCAGTATCTGCAGGTGGGCGCGTTCGCCAACCCGGACGCTGCAGAACTCCTGAGATCGAAGCTCAGCGGGATGGTGAGCGCTCCGGTGTTCATCAGCTCGATCGTGCGCAATCAGCAGACCCTGCATCGGGTTCGCCTGGGCCCGATCGGATCGCCGGGTGAAATTCAGCAGGTGCAGAACAGTGTGCGCCTGGCCAATCTCGGTTCACCGAGTGTTGTGACCGAGTAAGCCACGAAGTAATACGTAGAGCTTGATTGACGGTTCGTCTGCGGTATTGGGGGGCGAACCAGGTTGTTGACTCGTTGAAGAACAAAAGCCCGGCAAGGGTGACTGAGTGAACAGCTGAACACGCGATGACTCGTAGGGTTTGTTCGAAAACTCGCCGAGCGGCGATCAGACAAGGCAAAAACAGGCGAGGAAGCGGAGTGTAGGGGCCTACATGAGCATTCCGAGCCTGTTTTTAACGCAGCATGATCGTCGCGCAGGCAGTTTTCGGGCAAAGCCTGAAGGTTATTTGATTAGTTTTGCCCTTGGGCAGTTTCCATTAGCGATTTCGAGAGACGGATGAACATCACCACCTTTGCCAAACGCCTGTTCCTGCTAGTCCCGCTGCTTCTCTCACCTGCCGCATTCGCGGTCGAGATGATGCCTTCGCCACCACAACTGGCCGCCAAGGCCTATGTGCTCATGGATGCCAGCAGCGGCAACGTGCTGGTCGAGAACAACGGTGACCAGCGTCTGCCACCGGCCAGCCTGACCAAGCTGATGACCGCGTACATCGCGACCCTGGAAATCCGTCGTGGCCAGATCGGCGAAAACGATCCGGTGACCGTCAGCGAAAACGCTTGGCGTACCGGCGGTTCGCGGATGTTCATCAAGGTCGGCTCGCAGGTCACCGTCAGCGACCTGCTGCACGGCATCATCATCCAGTCGGGCAACGACGCCAGCGTCGCGCTCTCCGAGCACATCGCCGGTAGCGAAGACGCCTTCGCCGACCTGATGAACAAGACCGTCGCCGACCTGGGCATGACCAACACCCACTTCATGAACCCGACCGGCCTGCCGAACCCTGAGCACTACTCGTCGGCTCACGACATGGCTGTGCTGGCTCGCGCGATCATCCACGAAGACCCGGCTCACTACGCGATCTACTCGCAGAAAGAGTTCTTCTGGAACGGCATCAAGCAGCCGAACCGTAACCTGCTGCTGTGGCGCGACAAGACCGTCGACGGCCTGAAAACCGGCCACACCGACGAAGCCGGCTACTGCATGGTGTCTTCGGCCGTACGTGATGGCATGCGCCTGATCGCCGTGGTGTTCGGCACCAACAGCGAAGTGGCTCGTGCCGCCGAAACCCAGAAGTTGCTGACCTACGGTTTCCGTTTCTTCGAAACCCAGACCTTCTATCAGAAGGGCACCGAGCTGGCTCAGGCTCCGGTCTGGAAAGGCTCCACCAACCAGGTCAAGGCCGGTCTGGCTGAAGACCTGACCATGACCCTGCCAAAAGGCCAGCTGAAAAAGCTCGCTGCCAGCATGACCATGAACCCGCAGCTGGTCGCGCCAATCGCCAAGGGCGACGTGATCGGTAAAGTCGAAGTGAAACTGGACGACAAGGTGGTGCACAGCGCCGATCTGATCGCTCTGGACGCTGTCGAGGAAGGTGGTATCTTCCGCCGCATGTGGGATAGCATCCGTCTATTCTTCTACGGCTTGTTCAACTGAATTTAGTGTGCACCTGCATGGCTCCGCGCTGATCTGGCGCGCAGCCATGCCCGTCGCCACGGCTTACGCTTACGAGGCCGTTACGCCATGACCGATACCGAAGTAAAGGCGCCAAAGATCGAGTTCCCTGCCAATGATTACCCGGTTAAGGTGATCAGCGACACCGGCGCGGGCAACAAGGACAGAATCATCGACATCGTCCGCAAATATGCAACGATCAACGATGAGCGTGTTGACGAGCGCCAGAGCAGCAACGGCAAATACACCACCATTCAGTTGCACATCGTCGCGACCGACCAGGACCAGCTGTACAACATCAACAGCGAACTGCGGGCAACCGGTTTCGTGCACATGGTGCTGTGATGTCCGGTGTGCTGGGTTTTCGCGAGCTCGGCCAGATGGCTTACGAGCCGGTCTGGCATGCCATGCAGCGCTTCACCAACGAACGCGGCAACGATGCCGCCGACGAGATCTGGCTGGTGGAACACCCTGCGGTGTTCACCCAAGGCCAGGCTGGCAAGGCCGAGCACCTGCTGCTTCCCGGTGATATTCCGGTGGTGCAGGTCGACCGTGGTGGTCAGGTGACCTACCACGGCCCCGGCCAGCTGGTGGCTTACCTACTGCTTGACGTGCGCAAGCTCGGGTTTGGCGTGCGCGATCTGGTCAGCCGGATGGAGCAATGCCTGATCGAGCTGCTGGCCAGTTACGGTGTCACCGCCGTGGCCAAGCCCGATGCACCGGGTGTCTACGTCGATGGGGCGAAAATCGCCTCCCTGGGTCTACGGATCCGCCACGGCTGTTCCTTTCATGGCCTGGCCTTGAACGTGGACATGAACCTGGAACCGTTTCGACGGATTAATCCCTGCGGCTATGCCGGGCTGGCGATGACCCAGCTGAGCGATCACGCAGGATCGATTGAATTTGCCGAGGTAAGTGCCCGGCTGCGCGCGCAGCTCGTCAAACACCTCGACTATGCTGAGCAGACGACCCTGACGGGCGGAATCGACTGATATGACTACTGATGCAGTGCAAACCATGATCCCGACGCTCGATGTTTCCGAGCGCCCGGCCCCGCGTCCCAAGGTTGAAGCCGGCGTCAAGCTGCGCGGCGCCGAAAAGGTTGCACGCATCCCGGTGAAGATCATTCCGACCACCGAACTGCCGAAGAAACCGGACTGGATTCGTGTACGCATCCCGGTTTCGCCGGAAGTCGACCGCATCAAGGCCCTGCTGCGCAAACACAAGCTGCACAGCGTGTGCGAAGAGGCATCCTGCCCGAACCTGGGCGAGTGCTTCTCCGGTGGCACCGCGACCTTCATGATCATGGGTGACATCTGCACCCGTCGTTGCCCGTTCTGCGACGTCGGCCACGGCCGTCCGAAGCCACTGGACGTCAACGAGCCGGAAAGCCTGGCCATTGCCATCGCCGACCTGCGCCTGAAGTACGTGGTGATCACCTCGGTAGACCGCGACGACCTGCGTGACGGCGGTGCCCAGCACTTTGCCGACTGCATCCGTGAAATCCGCAAGCTGTCGCCGAACGTGCAGCTCGAGACCCTGGTCCCGGACTACCGTGGCCGCATGGACATCGCGCTGGAAATCACCGCCGCTGAGCCACCGGATGTGTTCAACCACAACCTGGAAACCGTGCCGCGCCTGTACAAGGCTGCACGTCCGGGTTCGGACTACCAGTGGTCGCTGACCCTGCTGCAACGCTTCAAGCAGATGATGCCGCACATTCCAACCAAGTCCGGCCTGATGCTGGGCCTGGGCGAGACCGACGAAGAAGTCATCGAAGTCATGAAGCGCATGCGCGAGCACGACATCGACATGCTGACCCTCGGCCAGTACCTGCAACCGTCCCGCAGCCACTTGCCGGTACAGCGTTTCGTGCACCCGGACACCTTCGCCTGGTTCGCCGAGGAAGGCTACAAGATGGGCTTCAAGAACGTTGCCTCGGGTCCGTTGGTACGCTCCTCGTATCACGCCGACGAGCAGGCCAAGCTGGTCAAGGCCGAGCTGATGTCGTCCTGATCGACGCAATGAAATGAAAAGCGCCCGCACGGCATCCAGCCTCGCGGGCGTTTTTTTGCCTGGCCCATGGCAATGGCTGTTTTTTCTGCAACCTGCGGGGCAACGGTACCTCTTCTGTTTGTCCCCGTTCCTGACTACTGTGTGCTGAAGATTTCACGCAGGGAGATTCACGGATGACCGCTCGACCGACCCACACCCTTTGCCCTCATGCTCCCGTCCCGGCACTGCCGTCGGAAGGCATGATCGGCGTTATCGCACCCGCCGGTCCCGCGCCGCTGGACACCGACAAGGCGGTGCAATGGATGCGTGCCCGGGGTTATTCACTGAAAGTGTTTCCCGGGGTCTACGAAAAAAACGGCTATCTGGCCGGTAGCGACGAAGTGCGACTTGGCGATCTGCACGCAGCGTTCGCCGACAGCGAGGTGGATGCGATTATCTGCCTGCGCGGTGGTTACGGCACACCCCGGCTGCTCGACCGCATCGATTTTGATTTGCTGCGTGACAACGCCAAGCCGTTCGTCGGCTACAGCGACATCACCGCGCTGCATCTGGCGATCAGTCGTTATGCCGGCTTCGTGACCTTTCATGGTCCGTTGCTCAATGCCGACCTGCTGGGTGACAAGCAAATACCTACCGAGTCTTCATTCTTCAACATGCTGCGCGGGCAGGTGAGGGCGGGCACGGTGCTGGCTCATCCGGTGGCTTACCCGCTGACCACGATCGAGCCGGGTGTGGCACATGGGCGCTTGCTCGGAGGCAATCTGGCCATGATCGCCGCGACCATGGGCACGCCCTACGAGATGGACGCCGAGGGCGTCATTCTGTTGATCGAGGACATCAACGAGCCGCTGTATCGCATTGACCGGTTGCTGACCCAACTGCGGCTGGCTGGCACGTTGCACAAGCTGCGCGGCGTGTTGGTCGGGGATGTGGCGGGGGTTGAGGTAGCAGCGCTGGACAGGTTGCTCAAGCAGACCTTCGAGCCATTGAAGATTCCGGTGCTGTCCGGGTGGCGCAGTGGGCATTGCGACCCGAACCTGACGCTGCCCATGGGGGCGTTGGTCAGGCTGGATGCTGGGAACAAGGAGTTGGTGTTGGAGCAGGATGTGGTGGTCGGGCGTTAGATTTTTATCGCCTGTCAGTCAGTCTTCGTCGGAACGCCGCCCGGAGCAAGCCCGCTCCCACAGTGTTCGCGTCGTACACAAATCATGTGAACGCCCCTGAACCTGTGGGAGCGGGCTTGCCCGCGAAGCTTTTAGCGGTTCCGCAACCCTTCCAGCAACTTGTGCGTCGGATACCCATCCGCCGGCCAGCCAAACGACTGCTGGGCGCTACGGATCGCCTTGCGGGTGTTGGCGCCGATGATCCCGTCGGCGGTGCCGGCGTCATAGTTTTGCCCGCTCAGCAGGTTCTGCAGCTCGATCCGCTCGGTACGACTCAGAGGCAGGTCATCCTTTGGCCACGTACCGCTGATCAAGCCAGCGCCATTGAAGCGTTCGGACAACAGGCTCACCCCCAGGGCGTAGGACGACGAGTTGTTGTACTTGAGAATCGCGCGGAAGTTGTCGAGCACCAGGAAGGCCGGGCCGCGGTAGCCAGCCGGCAATAGCAGTGCCGCAGACAGTTGTTCCGAGCCTGCCGGGACCTGGCCACCGTTGGGCAGCGTAACGCCCAGTTGGCGCCACTCGGCGACACTCTTGCGAATCGTGCCATCGGCCAGTACGTAGTTGAAACCGCTCGGTAGCTGGACTTCAAAGCCCCACGGCTGACCTCTCTGCCAGCCGGAGCTTTGCAGGTAATGCGCGGTCGAGGCCAGGGCATCAGCCGAACTGCCCCAGATATCGCGACGGCCGTCGCCGTCGAAATCGACGGCGTGGGTATTGTAGGTGGTCGGGATGAACTGGGTCTGGCCCATGGCGCCGGCCCAGGAACCCAGCATCTTCTCGGGTTCGATGTCGCCTTGTTGCAGGATTTGCAAGGCCGCGATCAATTGCGCGTGGGCGAAGCCGGGACGGCGGCCTTCGTAAGCCAAGGTCGCCAGGGAGTTGATCACCGACTTGCTGCCCTGGAACTGTCCGAAGTTACTCTCCATGCCCCACACCGCCACCAGTGCCTGGCGGTCGACGCCGTAGCGCTGCTCGATGTTTTGCAGGATGTCGGCGTACTGGATGATCAGCGACTGGCCTTTGCGTACCCGCAGCGGCGACAAGGCGCCGTCGAGGTATTCCCAAACCGGTTTTGCGAACTCCGGTTGGCTGCGATCGGCATTAATCACACTGGGGTCGAAGCTGACATTGGCGAAAGCGCGATCAAACAGATCGGCGCGGATGCCGGCGGCCAGGGCATCTTTGCGGAAACCCGCCTGCCATTCGGCGAAGGTCTGGGTTGGCTGGATGTCAAGGTTCTCACCGGTCGGAACCACAGGCGGAACAACCGCCGGGGCGGTAGCGACAGGAAGTGTCTGAAGCGGCTGAGCGTCGGCTGCGGTCGGTTTTTCCGCACAGGCGACAAGCAAAACAAGGCTGGAGGCAGCGATCAATTGGCGTAAGTGCCAACGACGGGGAAGACAAAAGGGCATGCACGGGTCCAGGGAATACGAATCAGGTACAGACCTTACCATGTCAAAGGGGTGTTCTGCTTTACGCAGCCAGAAAGTAAGAAGCCTCCCAGCTGTCAGACTGGAAGGCTTCGCGGCGGTAACTGCCTTTGCCCTTGGCCGGGCGTACCTGGCGGCTACGGAACAATGGCTGGGCGATGATGGATTTGGCCTTGTTGGGGCCATGCGTTGATGGCTTTTTGCTCATGATGAAGCCTCGCAAGTGAGTGGTTTTTGCGGGGCAAATCATCGGCCGAAGTTGGGGGGATGTCTAGTCCCTTGTGGCGAGGGGGCTTGCCCCCGTTCGGCTGCGGAGCAGCCGTAGAACCGGAGTGTGCGGTGTGCCTGGAAGAACTCAGTAACGAATGGGGGCCGCTTCGCGCCCCAGCGGGGGCAAGCCCCCTCGCCACAGAAAGCCTTACTCGGCAGGTAACGACAATCTTTGCCCGGCCATCAACAACGTCAACCGGCTCAAACTCATCCACGGCGAACCAGCTGCCTGGCCCTTGATCTGGGCATCGATGCGCTGCGCTTCGAGCAGCAGCTGCGCCCAGCGTTGGGCCGAGTAGCGCTGCAGGGCTTTGCTCACCAACGGTTTACGTTTGTCCCAGACCGGAGGTTTGGCCTGGCTGAAGGCCTTGTCCAGTGGCGTGCCCTGGCTGTATTGCAGGGAGATATTGGCCAGCAGGCGCAACTCCCGGGCCAGGGCCCAGAGAATCACCGGCGGCTCGACGCCTTCACCGCGCAACCCTTCTAGCATGCGCAAGGCGTGGGCTGCTTCACCATTGAGCACCGCATCGGTCAGGCCGAAGACGTCGAAGCGTGCACTGTCGGCCACCGCAGCCTGCACGGTTTCAACGGTGATCTGGCCGCCTTCGGCCATCAGTTTGAGCTTTTCGATTTCCTGGGCGGCGGCCAGCAGATTGCCCTCGACCCGTGCCGCGATCAGCTCAACGGCGTCCTGGCTGGCGGAAAGCCCGGCCTGGGACAAACGTTGGCGGATCCAACTTGGCAACTGGGCGACATCGACCGGCCAGATCTGCACGAACTGGGTCTGCTGTCCTTCGACCAACGCCTTGCCCCACTTGGTTTTCTGCGCGCTGCCATCGAGTTTCGGCAAGCTGATCAGCAGTACGGTGTCGTCGGCCGGGCGCGAGCAGTACTCGATCAGCGCGGCGGCACCCTTGTCGCCGGGTTTGCCGGAAGGCAGGCGCAGTTCCAGCAGACGCTTTTCGGCGAACAGCGACATGCTGGCACCGGCTTGCAGCAGCGTCCCCCAGTCGAAACTGGCGTCGGCGGCAAACACCTGGCGTTCATCGAATCCCTGCTGGCGGACGGCAGCGCGAACAGCGTCGGCCGCCTCCTGGCACAACAACGGGTCGTCGCCGCTGATGATATAGACCGGCGCAAGGGTGCCTTGCAGGTGTTTGGCGAGTTGGGCGGGGGCGAGCTTCATAAGAGGGGGGCGAACGGGGCGCCCGAGCGCCCCGTAAGTCTTACTGCTGCGGCAGTTCGATAGGCGACTGACGCGGGGTTTCCGCTTCAGCCTTCTTTGCCGCTTCCAGTGCCGCGGCATCCGCCTTGGCCTTGGCTTCGGCAGTCTGCTGCAACTGGTCCAGTTGGGCCGGGCTCAGTTGTTCCAGGCGCAGCATCATGCGCTGGACCATCTCCCGGCGGCCTTCTGTACGGGCCGTTTCAGCTTCCTGGTCAGAGCCCACCAGGTTGTTGCCGTCGTGCATGTAGATTTTCTGCACTTCAATCTTGTCGCTCATCAGTGGCAGATCGCCGCGACCACGGATGTCGTAGTTCAGCACGGTGGTGATCTGGTACTCGCCGGCACGACCGGCACCTGCGTAGCTGAGGATGCGCTGGTTTTCCTGTTCATTGGTCAGCACCAGCTTGTAAGGAGCGCCGGTATAGACCTTGACGCCGCTGCCAATCAGTACCTGACGCAACTGGGTAACGGTTGGGCCATAAGCGTTACGGGCGCTCAGGTCGAGTTCCTTGATCGCCAGTTCATTGGTGCCGGTGCCGCGCAGCTGGAAACCGCAGGCGCTCAGCAGAACCGCGAGGCCCATCACCAGCAGATTGCGTTTGATCATCTTGTTGCTCCCCTTGAAACCATGTGGGCCGATCAAGCGGCCCGAAAGGTTTTACTCGGCGCCAGGCTCACCTGGCGCCTGATCCAATTAGCTGGCGACGATATTGACCAGTTTCCCGGGCACTACGATCACTTTACGAATGGTCAGACCGTCGACGAAGCGCAGCACGTTCTCGTTGGCACGGGCGGCGGCTTCGACTTCTTCACGGGTGGCGCTGGCCGGCATTTCGATGTGGCCACGCAGCTTGCCGTTGACCTGAATCACCAGTTGCAGGCTGTCCTGAACCAAAGCGCTGTCATCCACCACCGGCCAGCCGGCGTCGATCACAGGTTCAGCGTGACCCAGTCGATTCCACAGCTCGTGGCTGATGTGCGGCGTGATCGGAGCCAGCAGCAGCGTCACGGTTTCCAGGCCTTCGTGAATCAGTGCGCAGTCCTGTTCGGTGCCTTGCGCGGCTTTTTCCAGCACGTTCATCAGCGTCATCACCTGAGCGATGGCGGTGTTGAATTTGTGGTTCTGGCCGACGTCCTGGCTGGCCTGCTTGATGGCCAGGTGGATTGAGCGACGAACGGCTTTCTGCTCGTCATTCAGGCCGGCGACGTCCAGTTTGCCCGGCAGGCCCTGAGTGACGTGGGCTTGAGCCAGGCGCCAGACGCGCTTGAGGAAACGGTGCGAGCCCTCTACGCCGGAGTCGGACCACTCCGCGCTCATGTCAGGTGGCGAGGCGAACATCATGAACAGGCGGCAGGTGTCTGCACCGAACTGGTCGATCATCGACTGTGGGTCGACGCCGTTGTTCTTCGACTTGGCCATCTTCTCGGTGCCGCCGATTTCCACCGGCAGGCCGTCAGATTTCAATTTGGCGCTGATAACCTTGGCTTTGCTGTCACGCTCAAGCTCGACGTCCGCCGGGTTGAACCAGGTGTAAGCGCCATTGGCTTCGCGGCGATAGTAAGTCTCGGCGATCACCATGCCCTGGGTCAGCAGGTTCTTGAACGGCTCGTTGGAGCTCACCAGGCCTTCGTCGCGCATCAGCTTGTGGAAGAAGCGCGCGTAGAGCAGGTGAAGAATCGCGTGTTCGATACCGCCGATGTACTGATCCACCGGCAGCCAGTGGTCGGCCGCCGATTTTTCCACCAGGCCGCCTTCAAAGTGAGGCGAGGCGTAACGGGCGTAGTACCACGAGGACTCGACGAAGGTGTCCATGGTGTCGGTTTCACGCTTGGCAGGCTGGCCGCATTTAGGGCAGCTGCACTCGTAGAACTCGGGCATGCGCGCCAGTGGCGAACCGGCGCCGTCGGGTACGACGTCTTCCGGCAGCACGACAGGCAGTTGGTCTTCCGGTACCGGCACGTCACCGCAAGTGTTGCAGTGGATGATCGGGATCGGGCAGCCCCAGTAACGCTGGCGGCTGATGCCCCAGTCGCGCAGGCGGAACTGGGTGCGCGAGGCGCCCAGCTCTTTCTTGATCAGCGCGACTTCGATAGCGTCGAAGGCACCCGCGAAGTCGAGTCCGTCGAACTCGCCGGAATTGATCAGCGTGCCGTACTCGCCGTAGGCGTCTTGCCATGGCGTCGGGTTGCTGTCACCGGAACTGGTGCGCACTACCGATTTGACCGGCAGGTTGTACTTGTGGGCGAATTCGAAATCGCGCTCGTCGTGGGCTGGAACCGCCATCACCGCGCCGTCGCCGTAGTGCATCAGTACATAGTTGGCGACCCATACCGGCAGTTTTTCGCCGGTCAGCGGGTGCTCGACGAACAGACCGGTTGGCAGGCCTTTTTTCTCCTGGGTGGCGACGTCGGCTTCGGCCACGCTGCCGCCCTTGCATTCAGTGATGAACGCTTGCAGCTCAGGATTGTTCTGTGCGGCCAGGGTGGCCAAGTGGTGTTCGGCGGCCACGGCGACGTAGGTCGCGCCCATCAGGGTGTCCGGACGGGTGGTGAAGACCTTCAACGCGCCGGTTTCGCCGATGGAATCGACGTTGTACGGGAACTGCACTTCCATGCCGCGGGATTTGCCGATCCAGTTGCGCTGCATGGTCTTGACCTGTTCAGGCCAGCCAGTCAGTTCGTCGAGGCTCTCCAGCAGCTCATCCGCATAGGCGGTGATCTTGAAGTAGTACATCGGGATTTCGCGCTTTTCGATCAGCGCGCCGGAACGCCAGCCGCGACCGTCGATCACCTGTTCGTTGGCCAGGACGGTCTGGTCGACCGGGTCCCAGTTCACGGTGCCGCTTTTCTTGTAAATCACGCCTTTTTCGAACAGGCGGGTGAACAGCCATTGTTCCCAGCGGTAGTAATCAGGCTTGCAGGTGGTCACTTCGCGCGACCAGTCCACCGCCAGGCCCAGGCTGCGCAGCTGGGACTTCATGTAGGCAATGTTTTCGTAGGTCCATTTGGCGGGCGCTACGTTGTTCTTCATCGCGGCGTTTTCCGCCGGCATGCCGAAGGCGTCCCAACCCATGGGTTGCAGAACGTTCTTGCCTTGCATGCGCTGGTAGCGGGAGATCACGTCGCCGATGGTGTAATTGCGCACGTGCCCCATGTGTAGCTTGCCGCTGGGGTAAGGGAACATCGACAGGCAGTAGTAAGTCTCCTTGCCTGGCTGTTCACTGACTTCAAAGGACTTTTGCTCGTCCCAGAACGACTGGGCGGCGGCTTCGATTTCACGGGGCTGATATTGTTCGTGCATGGCTACTTTTGAACTGAATAGGGGTGGCCTAATCCTCTTCAATGCAACGCTGGACGCTGATCACGCCGCATTGGCGTTTTCGATGCCCAGCCGAGCTGGAAGTGGAGTTACAGGAAGCGCCGTAGCATACATGACCGCGCTCTACCGAGGGAAACCCTGATTGCGGCCGCGCGTCTCGCAAAAACCGCTGCGAGGGCCGTTGGTCGCGGCGCTCAGCCGGTTTGTTCATGGAAGCTAAGCTCTAACTGGGGAGTAGGTCTTATCTTCCAATGAGGTGAGGGATGGTTGAGTCACAGCAAAAAGCTACAAAACCGGAGCTGTACGAAAGGCTGATCGATCGTTTGGCCCTGGCCCTGGAAGCGGCAAGAACTGCTGACCGGTTGCGCGACGTACGCCCTCTGGAACTGGAACTGCGTGGCCTGAGCTCCGCAGAGTTTGCACTGGTCAAGGCGTATCTGGATCGCAGTGAGCGTGAGACACACGGATGCTTGTCAGAGGCGGTAAAGCAACTCGATGCACCACGTTCGGCCAAGATCATCTGGCTCAAGGACAAAGTTCCCGGCAGAGACGCGGTAAAGGTCCGGTCTTTGCAGTTCAAATAAGACGCAGAGCGGTGCTCCATGGTTTTTTTGAAGCATAGTCCTCCTGTATTGATTGTCGCATTGCGCTAACCCACTTAGGCTTCGGGCATCTCCGGGAGATGCTCGATGCCTTTTCGTTACTTTTTAAAACAACTTCTTTTGCCCCCCGGCATTCTGTTGCTGCTGCTTTTGCTTGCCTGGTGGTTGCGCCGCTCAAGGCCAAGGCTTGCCGGTGTGTGCTTTGCACTGGGGCTGGGAGGCCTTTGGCTGATGAGCCTGCCGATTGTGGTGCAGTGGAGTGCCGGCCTGCTCGAGCGTGAGCCACCGCTGGCCCGCGAGGAATGGGCAATGCTGGGGCAGCGCGCGGACGCCATCGTTGTCCTTGGTTCCGGTCGCGAGCGTGGTGACGTGGCCTGGGGTGCCGACCAGCCCACGGGCATCGGCCTGGAACGCCAGCGCTTTGCCGCGCGGCTGGCCAAGGCGTCCGGCCTGTCGGTACTGACCAGCGGCGGCTTGCATTACGGCACTCCGCCAAGCGAAGCGCAGATGATGGCTGACTCCTTGCGCGACGATTTTGGTGTGACCGTGCGCTGGCAGGAAGGGCGCAGCCGTACGACCTGGGAAAATGCGCAGTTCAGTGCCCAGGTGTTGCTGCCACAGGGCATCAAGCGTGTAGTACTCGTGACTCATGCCGGGCATATGCCACGAGCGGTCTGGAGTTTCCGCAAGGCCGGGTTTGAGGTGGTGCCGGCGCCGGTAGGGTTTCTGGGTGGCGACAATGCGCGGCCACTGGGTGGCTGGATGCCGGAGTTCAAGGCGATCTGGCAGAACGGGCAGTTGATGAACGAGGCGGTGGGGCAGATCGGTTATTCGTTGTTCTATCGCTGAGAGCTAAACCTTGTGGCGAGGGAGCAAGCTCCCTCGCCACAAATGATTTCAGACAGTCTTGGCCATCCGGCTCGCAATCAACGCCCAGCCAAACAACAACACGCAGAGAATGAGCAATGGCCATGAACGCCATTCCAGATACGGCGTGAGGTTGTGCATCGGCACCACTTCGCCATACAGGATGCCGCGTTCGAACTGCGGGATCTGATCGGTAATCTGACCGAACGGGTTGATCAGGCCGGATACGCCGTTGTTGGTGGCGCGGATCATCCAGCGGCCGGCCTCCAGCGCACGCATCTGCGCCATCTGCAGGTGTTGCAGCGGGCCGATGGAGGTGCCGAACCAGGTGTCGTTGCTGATGGTCAGCAACAGGTCGCTGCGGGCGGCAAGGCTGGCGGCGAATTCCGGGTAAACCACTTCATAACAGATGAACGGCGCGATCTGATAACCCTTGGCTTGCAGCAGCGGCTGGTCGGCCGGTCCGCGGGCAAAGTCCGACATCGGCAGGTCGAAGAAGGCGATCAGTCCGCGCAGCACATCCTCCAGCGGAACATATTCACCAAACGGCACCAGTTTTTGCTTGAGGTAATTGCCGTCGCCTTCGCCGACAACGGTGATGCCGTTGAAGAAGCGCTTCTCGTGGCGGACCTCCATGCGGACCGGGACGCCGGTAATCAGCGCCGATTTACGCTCGGCCGCGAAGCTGCCCATCATGTTCAGGTAGCCCTCGGCGGACTCCTTGAGCACCGGGATCGCCGTTTCCGGCCAGATGAGAAGGTCGGCTCGCCTGGAGCTGAAACTCATGTCGCGGTACAACGCCAGTTGCGCGTTGAGCTGCGCCGGGTCCCACTTCATGCTTTGTTCGATGTTGCCCTGAATGGCCGCGACGCTCAGTGGCGGGCCTGAAGGGCTGGTCCAGGCATGATGTTTGAGGGCCATGCCGAGCAGCCATGGACCGACCAGCAGCAATGCTCCAGCAGCGATGAAGCCTTTGCGCCCCGTGCGAACCAGGCGCAAGCCGTTGTAGATCAACGCAGCTGTCAGGGCCAGGGTGAAGGAAATCAGCCACATCCCGCCGATGGGGGCGAGCCCGGCCAGCGGGCCGTCGAGCTGGCTGTACCCGGAATACAGCCACGGGAAACCTGTCAGGAACCAGCCGCGGAAGGCTTCCTGGCCGACCCACAGCGCCGCGAAGGCCAAGGCGTCGGCCAGCGGCGCCTCATTTCGGCGCAGCCAGCGCGCCCAGATCCAGGCGGGCAGGGCAAAGAACCAGGCAATCGCCGCCGTGAAGAGCAGCATCAGGAAACCGGCCAGCAATACCGAAGCGCCACCGAAATGGTGAATGCTGTAGTAGATCCAGCTGGTGCCGGCACCGAACAGGCCGAAACCGAAACACCAGCCGCGACCCAGTGCCTGACGTGGGCTCAGCTCGCGCAGGCCGGCATAGAACAGGCCGACGGCGAGCAGTGCCAGTGGCCAGATATCGAACGGCGCCAGGGCCAGTGTGGTGATTGCACCGGCCGCCACGGCCAGCAGGTTACCGGGCCAGCCGGGGCGGGTTGTCCAGCGCATTTCAATCCTTAGCGAGCAATGGGCGTCAGGCGAAGCAAGTGAATCCGACGGCTGTCGGCGTTCAGGATGCGGAAACGGTACGGGCCGATTTCGGTGATTTCGTTACGTTTTGGCAAATGCCCGAACGCGCTCATCACCAGGCCGCCAACGGTGTCGAATTCATCGTCGGAGAATTCGCTGTCGAAAAACTCGTTGAAGTTCTCGATCGGCGTCAGGGCCTTGATCAGGAAGTCACCGCTGGGTAGCGGCTTGATGTAGCTATCCTCTTCGACGTCGTGTTCGTCTTCAATGTCGCCGACGATCTGTTCCAGCACGTCTTCGATGGTCACCAAACCGGCCACGCCGCCGTACTCGTCGATGACGATGGCCATGTGGTTGTGGTTGGCGCGAAACTCGCGCAGCAGCACGTTAAGGCGCTTGGACTCCGGCACGAAGGTGGCCGGGCGCAGCAGGTCCTTGATGTTGAAGCTGTCGCCGTTCTCCTTGAGGATCAACGGCAGCAGGTCCTTGGCCAGCAACACGCCCATCACGTCATCGTGGCTTTCGCCGATCACCGGGTAGCGGGAGTGGGCCGAGTCGACCACGGCAGGCAGGAACTCGCGGGGTGTCTGGGTCGCCTTGATGCTGACCATCTGCGAGCGCGGGACCATGATGTCCCGGACCTGCAAGTCAGCCACCTGGATGGCGCCTTCGACGATGGCCAGCGCTTCGCTGTCCAGCAGTTTGTTCTGGTGTGCATCGCGCAGCAGCTCAAGCAGCTCCTGGCGGTTTTTCGGCTCGTGGGCAAAAGCCTGGGTGAGCTTACCCAGCCATGACTTCTGCCCGTTGCTCGATCGATCTTCGCTCATAGCGATTACTCTGAATCCTTTGTTGTTTCGGTAGGGGATGCATCTGCTTCGTCGTCCGCGTACGGATCGGGAAAGCCCAGCTCTGCAAGCAACGTTCGTTCCAGTGCTTCCATTTCTTCGGCTTCCTCGTCATCAATATGGTCGTAACCAAGCAGATGCAAGCAGCCGTGAATCACCAGGTGTGCCCAATGGGCCTTGAGTTCCTTGCCCTGTTCAGCGGCTTCGCGCTCGACCACGGCCACGCAGATCACCAGATCGCCCAGCAGCGGGATGTCGAGAAACTCATCCGGCACATCGGCCGGGAATGACAAGACGTTAGTTGCGTAATCCTTTTGCCGCCAGGTGTGGTTCAGCTCGCGTCCTTCGGCTTCGTCGACCAGACGAATGGTCATCTCCGAATCGGCGGTACGCTGGCGCAAAGCCAGTTCGCACCACTGGCGGAACTCGGCTTCGCTGGGGGCGTTGGCTTCGGTGGCGATTTGCAGGTCAAGCTCAAGCATCGCGGCGGCTATCCTTGGCGGCGGCATCATCGGCCGCTTTGTTTTCGAAGCGCTCGTAGGCTTCGACGATGCGCTGCACCAGCGGATGGCGCACGACGTCCTTGGGCTGGAAGTGGGTGAAGCTGATCCCCGGCACATCCTTGAGCACTTCAATTACGTGGTGCAGGCCGGACTTGGTGCCACGCGGCAGGTCGACCTGGGTGATGTCCCCGGTGATGACGGCCGTGGAGCCGAAGCCGATTCGGGTCAGGAACATCTTCATTTGCTCGACCGTGGTGTTCTGGCTTTCGTCGAGAATGATGAAGCTGTTGTTCAGCGTACGGCCGCGCATGTAGGCCAGTGGCGCGACTTCGATCACCTGGCGCTCGATCAGCTTGGCGACGTATTCGAAGCCGAGCATTTCGTAGAGCGCGTCGTAGAGTGGGCGCAGGTACGGGTCGATTTTTTGCGAAAGGTCGCCGGGCAGGAAGCCGAGTTTTTCACCCGCTTCGACCGCCGGACGAACCAGCAGGATGCGGCGAATCTGCTCGCGCTCCAGTGCATCCACCGCGCAGGCCACGGCCAGGTAGGTCTTGCCGGTACCGGCCGGGCCGATGCCGAAGTTGATGTCGTTACCGAGGATTTCCTTCACGTAGCGCAGCTGATTCAAGCCACGGGGGCGAATCATGCCTTTCTTGGTGCGCAGGGCCACGGACGGTTCGGCGGGGGAGTGGTTGTCCAGCTGCTCGACGGCCGATTCCTGCAGGAACAGGTGCACCATGTCCGGCGACAGCTCCGTACCCTTGGTTTCCCGGTACAGGCGGCGCAGGAGGTTTTCCGCGGAGGTGGTGTGTTTGGGTTCGCCGATCAGCTCGAACTGGTTTCCGCGATTGCGGATCTCGATGGTCAGGCGCTGTTCGATCAAGCGCAGATGCTCGTCGAATTGCCCGCACAGATTGGCGAAGCGACGAGCTTCAAAAGGCTCGAGGATGAAACGATGTGGTTCTATGGGTGCGTTCAAGGTCGTATTTAGCCGCCCTGGGGCAATAGTGATGAATCAAGGATAGCGCCAGTGGGCTGGGTGCGAAAGCTCTTAAATATTGCAATCCGATCCCTGTGTCCGGCGTGGCCCCTGTGGGAGCGAGCTTGCTCGCGATGACGGCCTTACATTCAACAAGTGAGTTGTCTGGCCTGACGCTATCGCGAGCAAGCTCGCTCCCACAGGGATCTTCGGTGTTACTGAATTAGCGAACCCCGCAGCGAGTGCGGTTGTGCTGCATCGATGTGCACATCCGCGAACTGGCCGATCAGGGTCGGATTGTCGCAGCGGAAGTTGACGATACGATTATTCTCGGTCCGGCCCTGCAGCTCGCCCGGGTCCTTTTTCGAGTAATCGGTCACCAGGATCCGCTGGATCGAGCCGACCATTTGTCGGCTGATCTCGAAACCTTGCTGGTTCAAGCGATGTTGCAGCGCGTTCAGGCGTTCTTTTTTCAACTCTTCCGGGGTGTCATCGGCCAAGTCGGCGGCCGGTGTGCCCGGGCGCTGGCTGTAGACGAACGAGTAGGAAAAGTCGAAACCCACGTCTGCAATCAGCTTCATGGTTTGTTCGAAATCTTTCTCGGTCTCGCCCGGGAAACCGACAATAAAGTCCGAACTGATGCAGATTCCGGGCACGGCGGCGCGCAGTTTGCGTAGCTTGGATTTGTATTCCAGCGCTGTGTGGTTGCGTTTCATCGCCGCGAGGATGCGGTCCGAGCCCGATTGCACCGGCAAGTGCAGGTGCTTGACCAGTTCCGGCACATCGGCGTGGGCCTGGATCAGGCTGTCGGAAAATTCCAACGGGTGCGACGTGGTGTAGCGGATGCGGTCGATGCCGTCGACCGCGGCGACTACGCGGATAAGCTCGGCCAGGTCGGCCAGGCGCCCATCATGAGTAGTCCCACGATAGCCGTTGACGTTCTGCCCCAACAGCGTCACTTCGCGTACGCCGTTTTCGGCCAAGTGAATGATCTCGGCAAGCACGTCGTCGAACGGCCGGCTGACCTCTTCGCCGCGGGTGTAGGGCACCACGCAGAACGTGCAGTACTTGCTGCAACCTTCCATCACCGACACGTAAGCGCTAGGGCCGTCGATGCGGGGCTCGGGCAAATGGTCGAACTTTTCGATTTCCGGGAACGAGACGTCGACTTGCGGCAGCTTGCTGATGCGTGCGGCGTCAATCATTTCCGGCAGGCGGTGCAGGGTCTGCGGGCCGAAGACCACGTCGACATAGGGGGCGCGATCACGGATGGCTGCGCCCTCCTGGCTGGCCACGCAACCGCCGACGGCGATCACCATGTCCGGGTTGGCCAGTTTCAGTTCGCGCCAGCGACCGAGCTGGGAGTAGACGCGATCCTGTGCACGTTCGCGGATCGAGCAGGTATTGAGCAGGATCACGTCGGCGTCTTCAGCGCGGGCGGTGACTTCCAGGGCCTGATGTTCGCCCAGCAGATCGACCATGCGCGAGCTGTCGTACTCGTTCATCTGGCAACCGTGGGTTTCGATGTAAAGCTTCTTGGCCATGGAATAGAGTCATCACGTGATTCAAAGAACCGCGCATTATAGGGAACATGCACCCAGGTTCCTACCGCTGCGCGTCCGATGGCTATGCTATAGTTCGCGCCCTCATTTTTATCCCCCGATGTGTTGCTCGCCTGCCATGACCAAACGTGAAGCTCCAATCTACAAGGTGATTTTCCTCAACCAGGGCCAGGTGTTCGAAATGTACGCCAAGCAGATCTATCAAAGTGATCTGTGGGGCTTTCTGGAAGTGGAAGAGTTCGTCTTTGGCGAGCGCACGCAAGTGGTCGTCGATCCGAGCGAAGAAAAGCTCAAGGCTCAGTTCGAAGGCGTGGTGCGCAGTTTTGTGCCGATGCATTCGATCGTGCGCATCGACGAAGTCGAGCGTATGGGAACACCGAAAATCAGCGAAGCCCGTGGCGCGGTCGGCAATGTCATGCCGTTTCCGATGCCGATGCCTGAGAAGTAAGCAGCTAGGGCTAGAGAGGCTTGTTGTGGCGAGGGAGCTTGCTCCCGCTCGGCTGCGAAGCAGTCGCAAGACCGAAATGCGCGGTGTGCCAGGCAGAGTGTGATTGCAGGATTTAGGGCCGCTTCGCGCCCCAGCGGGAGCAAGCTCCCTCGCCACAACAAGCCACCCCGCAGTCAGAAGTGCTCAGGGCAGTGGTGCGAAAGGCGTACGCCCGTCAGCGCTCTGCAATTCCATCAAATATTTACGGAAGATTTGCCCGAGCACCTGGGTAGCAAGCTCCAGTTCTTCGCGAGGCATCTTTTCGGTGACTTCGTCGGCGGTGTCCAGTGCGTCTTCGGCGCCATTGACCGCCGCCATCTTCAGCAGGATGTACGCCTGAACGTTATTGGCCGGCACGCCTTCGCCGTGGAAGAACATGGTGCCGAGTTTGAATTGCGCCTGGGCGTGGCCTTGCAGCGAGGCTTTTTCGAAATAGCTCAGGGCTTGGTTGAGGTCGCGCGGGGCGTTTTTGCCTTCGTAGTAGAACTCACCCAACTCGTATTGCGCTTGCGCATCCCCTTCTTCCGACGCTTTCTGGCAGGCGGCGAGCGCCTGTTCCAGGTCTTGCGGCTGGGTATTGAGGGTGCAGCGACCCATCGCTGGGATTAACAACGAGTTGCCGCCTGCTTGTGCGTGCGCGAGCAGGGGCTGAAGAAGCAACAGGCAGCCCAGTGCAAGGGTGCGGCCGGTGCGGTTCATGGGAATCGACTTACCTCTGAAGGGCGCGCGGACCCATCGAGGGGATCCAATAAGCGCGCATTATGAAATAAGCAGGGCCAACCTTACAAAGTCTTTACTCGTTTTTCTGCTGCGCGGGAAATTTATCGCCCACTTTGCGGGGGATTATCAGCAGATGAGCAGGAAAAAACCTGGGAATGCAGGCGAAAGCTGACGCTGGCAAGGGCCAGCGTCAGCATTTGAGCGTTACTTCAAGGCCGCGAAGGCGCGCTCGGCGGCGTCCAGGGTCAGCTTCAGTTCAGCTTCGCCGTGGGCGATCGAAGTGAAACCGGCTTCGAATGCGCTCGGTGCCAGGTACACGCCACCTTCGAGCATCAGGTGGAAGAAGCGGCCGAACAGGGCTGCGTCGCTGGCCATGACGTCATCGAAGGTGACGATGTTGTCGGCACCGCTGAAGTACAGGCCGAACATGCCGCCGGCCTGGGTGGTCACGAACGGAATGCCGGCCGCATCGGCGCGCTGTTGCAGGCCGTCGAGCAGGCGAGTGGTGTAGTCGGTCAGCTCGGCGTGGAAGCCCGGACGGCTGATCAGGCGCAGGGTGGTCAGGCCAGCGGCCATCGCCAGCGGGTTACCGGACAGCGTACCTGCCTGGTAGACCGGACCCAGCGGGGCGATGCGCTGCATGATTTCACGCTTGCCGCCGAAGCAGCCGACCGGCATGCCGCCACCGATGATCTTGCCGAAGGTGGTCAGGTCCGGCGTCACGCCGTAGTACGCCTGGGCGCCGCCGAGGGCGACACGGAAACCGGTCATCACTTCGTCGAAAATCAGCACCACGCCGTGCTTGTCGCACAGGGTCCGCAGGCCTTCGAGGAAGCCTGGTGCCGGCGGCACGCAGTTCATATTGCCGGCCACTGGCTCGACGATGATGCAGGCCACGTCCTGGCCGACTTCGGCGAGCATGGTTTCTACCGCGTCGATGTCGTTGAACGGCAGGGTCAGGGTGTGTTTGGCGAATGCTGCCGGTACACCGGCCGAGCTCGGTACGCCCTGGGTCAGTGCGCCGGAACCGGCCTTGACCAGCAGGCTGTCGGAGTGACCGTGGTAGCAGCCTTCGAACTTGATGATGCTGTCGCGACCGGTGAAGCCGCGGGCCAGGCGAATGGCGCTCATGGTCGCTTCGGTGCCGGAGCTGACCATGCGCACCATTTCCATCGACGGTACGAGGGAGCAGACCAGGTCGGCCATCTGGGTTTCCATCTCGGTCGGGGCACCGTAGGACAGGCCGTGCTCAAGCTGCTTGCGCACCGCGTCCAGTACGTCCGGGTGGCTGTGGCCGAGAATCATCGGACCCCAGGAACCGACGTAATCCACATAGCGCTTGTCATCTTCGTCGGTGACGTAGGCGCCTTCGGCGTGTTTGAAGAACAGCGGCGTGCCGCCGACGCTCTTGAACGCGCGAACCGGCGAGTTCACGCCACCGGGAATGTGTTTCTGGGCATTGGCAAACAGCGTTTCGGAACGAGACATGATCGGGCTCTCAAATCAGATTTAAAGCTTAAATAGAAAACAATTCGTTGAAGGCGCGGGCGCGGCGGGTCACCTCAGCCGTGCTCTCGGCACCGAACAGGCCATGCACCACCGCCAGCAGATCGACGCCATGGGCCACCAACGGGGCGGCGTTATCCAGGGTGATGCCGCCAATCGCGCAGATCGGCAAGTGCAACTGCTTGCGGGCCTGGTCGAGCAGGTCGAGGCTGCAGGTCGGGGCGCCGGGTTTGGTGTTCGAATTGAAGAAGCGGCCGAAGGCGACGTAGCTGGCGCCTTCCCTGGCGGCCTGTTCGGCCAGTTCGAGCTGGGCGTGGCAGGTCGAGCCGATGATCGCCTGGCGCCCGAGCAGTGCACGGGCCGGAGTCAGTGGGCCGTCGGTCTGGCCCAGGTGCACGCCTACATTCAGGCGCGCCGCCAACTCGGCGTCATCGTTGATGATCAGATGCGTCTTGTAGCGTTCGCACAGCTCGCGCAAGGCTTCGGCCTCACGCAGGCGGCGGGCCTCGTCGCTGCTTTTGTCGCGGTATTGCAGCAAGGTGACGCCGCCTTCCAGCGCCGCCTCCACGTACTTGAGCAACTTACCGTCCAGCAAATGGCTGTCGGTAATGGCGTACAGGCCACGTAGTTTCATCGGACAAGCCTCACCGCATACAAATAGAAGTTACGAACAGAAATCCAGCGGCAAGCGGCGCGGCACGAACTGGCCTTTGCCCAGTTGCTCGGCATCACGCAGTGTGCGCCACGTGTAGTTAAGCGCGGTCTGCACGGCGCTGGCGAGGTTTTCGCCATGGGCCAGACGACCGGCCAGGGCACTGGCCAGGGTGCAACCGGAACCGTGATAACTGCCCGGCAAACGCTGGCAAGTATAGGTTTCGCGCAGACCATCGCGGCTGTACAGGCGATTGTGGATTTCGGTTTCGTCGCCATGGCCGCCGGTGATCAGCAGGTGTTTGACGAACGGCAAGAGTTTTTCAGCGCACTCGTCCGCGGTGCCTTCGGGCAGTTCGGCGAGGATGCGGGCTTCGGGAAGGTTGGGGGTCGCAATGATCGATAGGGGCAGCAGGCGTTCGCGCATGGCGTAGCCGACCTCGTCCTTGCCCAGGCGTCCGCCGCCGCCGGCGCGCAGTACCGGGTCGCAGACCACCGGCAAGTGCGGGTGCGCCGAAAGCAGTTCGACCACGGTGTCGACCATTTCCAGAGAACCGAGCATGCCCAGTTTGACCGCCGCGACTTCGGAGTCGTTGAGCACGGCATTGGCTTGGGCCAGTACCCACTCACGGTCGAGGACGCGGAAGTCCGTGACATTGACGGTGTCTTGCACGGTCAGGGCGGTGACGGCCGGAGCCGCATGGCAACCCTGAGCGAGCAGGGCTTCGATATCTGCCTGCAAGCCGGCGCCACCACTTGGGTCGTGGCCGGAGAGACAGAGGACAACGGGGCGAGAGCTGTAGATATTCATGGTGCGCGAGCTTACCACCAAACATTCTTTTTCGGGTGCAGCGACACTCCATTGTGGCGAGGGAGCTTGCTCCCGCTGGGTCGCGAAGCGGCCCCAAAAAACCTTCACGTTCATTGCGTCGACTGGTTTTACGACTGCTTCGCAGCTGAACGGGGGCAAGCCCCCTTGCCACAGTGATTTTCCTGCCATTGATAATCGTTCAGAGGTATCGCTGAAACGCCCGTCCTAGAGCCTTTTCTGGAAAAATTTCAATGGTGTTTAATGGCCATCAACGGCTATGCTAGAGTGGATCCAAACCAATAACAGGTGATGCCGGTTTTACGTCTGCTCAAAAGGAATGGGGGGCTTCCTGACAGAACCGGACAGGCCACGCTGGGGCTTCAATGCGCTATTTGCTGATGTTGCTGTTATGTTTGCCCCTCCTGGCAAACGCCGTCGAGTTCGATGAGTTCACTCAAAGCCTCCCTTTGGGCCGTACCCTGCAGGTCTATGAGGACGCAGGTGGTCAGGCGACCATCGAGGATATCCGTGCGCAAGCGGCGGCCGGCAACTTCAAACCGCACCACAAGGACACGCTCAACGCCGGGTACTCGCGTTCGGTGTTCTGGCTGAAAATCGACCTGCATTACCGTCCGGCCAATCCGGCGGCGCAAAGGACCTGGCTGCTGGAACTGGCCTATCCACCCCTTGATCATCTCGATCTCTATTTGCCCGATGCGGCCGGCAACTATCAGTTGGTCAGGCAGACCGGCGATGCCTTGCCCTTCGCTAGCCGCGAGATTCGTCAGAACAACTATCTGTTCGACCTGACGTTCAAGCCGGATCAGGCCGAAACCGTATTCATGCGCTTGCAAAGCGAAGGTTCGATCCAGGCGCCGGTCACCTTGTGGTCTAGCACCGCCTACCTCGAAGAACAGCCCGTGCGCCTCTACGTATTGGGGCTGATCTATGGCGTGCTGCTGGGGATGCTGGTCTATAACCTGTTCATCTACCTCAGCGTGCGCGACACCAGTTACCTCTACTACATCTTCTATATCGCCTCGTTCGGCTTGTATCAGCTGTCGGTAAATGGTGCGGCCGTGCAGTATTTCTGGCCGGACAATCCATGGTGGGCCAACGCCGCGACGCCGTTTTTCATCGGTTGTGCGGGGCTGTTCGGCAGTCAGTTCGCCCGCAGTTTCCTGCAAATGGCTACCCACAGTCGCTGGCTCGACCGCCTGTTGCTGGTGCTGGTTGGCTTCGGTGCGCTGGTGGTCGGCCTGTCGTTGATGACCAGCTATGCCCTGGCCTTGCGCCTGGCCACGGCCCTGGCGCTGACATTCACCGTGGTGATTTTTGCCTCCGGGATCTTTGCCTGGCTGCGGGGCCTGCGGGTGGCGCGGTATTTCATCATTGCCTGGTCGGCGTTTTTGCTCGGTGGCATCGTCAATACGCTGATGGTGCTGGGATACCTGCCGAATGTGTTCCTGACCATGTACTCCAGCCAGATCGGCTCGGCCATCGAAGTGGCGTTGCTGTCCCTGGCACTGGCCGACCGCATCAACGCCATGCGCGAGCAACAGGCTCAAACCCTGTTCGACGCCAGCCAGAAGCTTGAAGTCCTCAACCAGCAACTGGCCCGCAGTAACAAGCTCAAGGACGAGTTCCTTGCCACTCTGACCCACGAATTGCGCACGCCCATGAACGGTGTGATCGGTTCGCTGGAGCTGATGCAGACGGTCGATATGGACCCGGAGCTCGAGCAGTACCAGCAGACGGCTTCGGGGTCGGCGCGGGACATGATGCGCATGGTCAACGGCATCCTCACCCTCACCGAATTGCAGGCCGGCAAACTCAAGGCCTCGGCCGACACCTTCAGCTTGCGTGGCGTGGTCGAGGCACTGCGCACGCAGTTCGAGGGCAACGCATCGAGCAAGTCGCTGGACTTCAAGGTCGATGTCGCGCCAGGTGTGCCGGATCGTTTGCACGGCGACAACGTCAAGATCGCGCAGTGCCTGGAATGCCTGCTGGATAACGCCATCAAGTTCACCAAGGTCGGCGGCCTGGCCCTGCGAGTGACCGGCAAGACCATCGAGCCCGACCGGCTGGCCTTGAACTTTGCGGTGATCGACACGGGCATTGGTTTCACCGATTTGGGGGAGGCCACGATGTATCAACGGTTCTTCCAGCTCGATGGCTCAATGACTCGTGAATACGGTGGCCTGGGGGTTGGCCTGGCGATTTGCCGACAGTTGGTCGAATTGCTCGGTGGACGCCTGACTCATCGCTCCGAGCCAGGACGCGGCAGCCGATTTCAGCTGGATGTGGAAGTCGGGTTGCCGGTGGTAGAGCGTCCGGTGGTGCCATTGATGACCCGGGACTTTCCGCGCCTGCGCTTGCCTCAGGATTGTGCCGTGCTGTTGGTGGATGACAACGGCATCAGCCAGTTGGTGATGCGCGGCATGTTGCTCAAGCTGGGCTTTCGCGTACGTACGGCCGACAGCGTCGATGCCGCGCTCGATCTCTTGCAGCACGAAGTGTTTGACGCGGTGCTGGTCGATTGTCAGTTGCCGCTGCTGGACGGTGAGTCGGTGTGCTGCCAAATCCGCGCGTTACCCGGTTATGCCGAACTGCCATTGTTCTTGATCGCCCTGGGCGGTGACCGTGAGCGCTGCCCGACCGGCGCGGTGATTGATCATTTGAACAAACCGGTGAAATTCGAAGACTTGCAGGCCGCGCTCTATCGCCGCGTGCTTTGTTCACAGCAGGGCGAAAGCGCCGGCAGTTAGGCGGATATGACACTTTGATCGGCCGAGGGGCGGTGCTTAACTGAAGTTCCTTGGCCGACCAAAGGAGCCCTGTCATGAACCTGCATCAGTTCGCCGAAACCCACGAAGTCACCAACCAGCCACCGTCACTGGACGGCGCCAACCTGTACCGCATCGACTTGCCGTTGCAGGAGTGGTCGCGGCGGTTCGGGGCCGGTTGGGCCGAATCGCGGATCGACGCCTATGGCGCGCTGGCCGGTGGCCCGTTGATGGAAGCCGGGTTCCTGGCCAATCAGAACAAGCCGGTGTTCAACAGCCATGACCGGTTTGGTCATCGCATCGACCTGGTGGAATTTCACCCGGCCTATCACCAATTGATGCGCACGGCGGTCGAGTACGGCCTGACCTCGCTGCCCTGGGCGCACCCGCAGGACGGCGCCCATGTCGCCCGCGCTAGCATGTCGTACCTGCACAGCCAGGCCGAAGCCGGCAGTGGCTGCCCGCTGACCATGACTTTCGCCAGCGTTCCGGCCATGCGCCTGCAACCGGACCTGGCGGAAAAGTGGCTGCCGAAAATCCTCGCCACCGAATACGACCCGCGCAACGTCGGCATGGCCCACAAGGCCGGGGTCACCATCGGCATGGCCATGACCGAGAAGCAGGGCGGCACCGATGTGCGGGCCAATACCACCAAGGCGTATCCGGTCGGTGCCAGCGGTCCGGGCCAGGCCTATGAGCTGGTCGGGCACAAGTGGTTTTGCTCGGCGCCGATGTGCGACGCCTTCCTGACCTTGGCGCAGACCGACAAGGGCCTGACCTGTTTCCTGTTGCCGCGCCATCGTCCGGACGACACGCGCAATCAGTTCTATATCCAGCGCCTGAAGAACAAGCTCGGCAATTGCTCCAACGCTTCCAGCGAAGTGGAGTTCCGTGGCGCACTGGCGTGGATGGTCGGTGAAGAGGGCCGTGGCGTTCCGACGATCATCGAGATGGTCGCCATGACCCGCTTCGATTGCATGGTCGGCTCCAGTTCGCTGATGCGCCAGGCGCTGACCCAGGCCAGCCATCACTGCGCTCACCGTTCGGTTGGCGGCAAACTGCTCAGCGAACAGCCGTTGATGCAGAACGTGCTGGCGGATCTGGCCCTGGAAAGCGAAGCCGCCCTGGCCTTGAGCCTGCGCATGGGCCGGGCACTGGATCATCTGGATGATTCGCAGGAAGCCAAGTTCGCTCGATTGGTGACGGCGGTGGGCAAGTACTGGATCTGCAAGCGAGCGCCGGCCATGATCAACGAAGCGGCCGAATGCATGGGTGGTGCGGGTTATGTCGAAGACAGCATCCTGCCGCGGCTTTACCGTGAGGCGCCGGTGAATTCTACGTGGGAAGGTTCCGGTAACGTGCAGTGCCTCGATGTGCTGCGTGCCCTGTCGAAAGAACCGGGTGTGCTCGATGCGCTGTTCAGCGAGTTGGGCGATGGCCATGGCGACAAGCGTCTGGCGGCGCACATCAGCCAGTTGCAGGCGGCCTTCAAGGACACCAGCGATATTCAGTATCGCGCGCGGCAATTGACCGAAGACATTGCCCTGGGGTTGCAGGCGAAGTTGTTGCTGGAAGCCGGGAATGCGGTGGTCAGTGATGCGTTTATTGCCAGTCGTCTGGATGGCTGCGGCCGAGTGTACGGCGCATTGCCACGCGGCCTGGACGTGGAAGCCATTGTCGCCCGCTCGACTCCACAAGGCTTCTGATCACGAGTGACCCGGCACCGCAAACCCCTGTGGGAGCGAGCTTGCTCGCGATGACGGATTAACATTCAACAGTGATGTTGACTGATACGCCGCTATCGCGAGCAAGCTCGCTCCCACAGTTGTTCTCTGTACATAGTCAAAGCCACTGTTCCCGTGAAGCGACGATGCAGGCAAGATGAAGGTCTGCAAGTCAGAACACAGGATGCTGATCGTGACCGAAGCTTTTATTGTCGTTCAAACCGCCGAGCAAGCCGTGGATCGGCTTGCACTCTTGCACAATCGTGCAACCACCGCGCTGAGCCAGGCGCTCAAGCGTTACCTCAAGGATCGCGTCGAGCCCGATGCCGAACAGCGCGCGATGTTCCGCTATCCCGAATTGCGCTTGACCTACCTATGCCAGGGCGAAGTCCCGCAGACCACTCGCGCTTACGCCAAGGTTCAGTTGCCGGGCACCTACAGTGTCACCGTTACCCATCCGTCGGCTTTCCGTAAATACCTGCTGGAACAGCTCGTTCCGTTGATGCACGACTTCACCGTGACCGTGGAAGTCGGTGTCAGCCAGCAGAACATCCCGTACCCGTATGTGGTCGAGCAGGGAGATGAGCTGGCGGGTTCCGGCGTCACCGCCGCGGTGCTGGCGCGGGTGTTCCCGAGCACTGACCTGTCGGCGGCGACCGACGGCATTGCCGACGGTTTGTACGATTGGGAAAACACCGATCCGCTGCCACTGGCGCTGTTCGATGCTGCCCGGGTGGATTTCTCCCTGCGCCGACTGGTGCATTACACCGGCAGCGACTGGCGGCATGTGCAGCCGTGGATTCTGCTGACCAACTATCACCGCTACGTCGACCAGTTCATCGTCCATGGCCTGGAACAACTGCGCAAAGACCCGCGTTTCGTGCGCATGGTGCTGCCGGGCAATGTGATCATCGACAAGAGCATGGACCACGGCGAAGCCTCGGCGATTGCTGCCGGTGTGGTCTGGCACCGCTACCAGATGCCGGCCTATCACCTGATCGCCAGTGACGGCCACGGCGTGACTCTGGTCAACATCGGTGTCGGCCCGTCCAACGCCAAGAACATCACCGACCACTTGGCCGTGCTGCGTCCGCACTGCTGGCTGATGATCGGTCACTGCGGTGGCCTGCGTCAGTCGCAGACCATTGGCGATTACGTGCTGGCCCACGCCTACATGCGTCGCGACGGGATTCTCGACCGGGTGGTGCCGCCGAACATTCCGATTCCGGCGTTGGCCGAAGTGCAACTCGCGCTTCAGCAAGCGGCGGCCAACGTCACCGGCGAGAAGGGCGACGAACTGAAGAAACGCCTGCGTACCGGCACCGTGCTGACCTACGACGACCGTAACTGGGAGCTGCGTTGGGCGCAGGAACGGCCACTGATCAACCTGTCCCGTGCCGTGGCTGTGGACATGGAAAGCGGCACCATCGCCGCCCAGGGGTATCGCTTGCGGGTGCCGTACGGCACGTTGCTGTGCGTCTCGGACAAGCCGCTGCACAGCGAAATCAAGCTGCCGGGCTCGGCCAACGCTTTCTATGAGCGCGCGGTCAGCCAGCACCTGAAGATCGGTATCGAGGCGGTGGACCTATTGCGCACCGAACTCAACTCGTTGCACTCGCGCAAACTGCGCAGTTTCGACGAGCCGCCGTTCCGCTAACAGTTGTCATGGTCATTTGGCGGTCAGGGCACTAGCATTAGCAGCCCTGATCGCTAGATGCTCACGTCGCCATGTCCCGTCCTCAACGCCCCGTTTCCCGCCGCCCTGGCGCGAAACCCTCTCCCGCAGCCCCGCGTCGTGTCGCCAAGGCACCGCCGTCCGAGCCGAAACTGATCCTGTTCAACAAACCTTTCGATGTGCTGACGCAATTCAGCGACGGGGAAGGGCGTGCAACGCTCAAGGATTACATCGATGTACCGGGAATCTATCCGGCCGGACGGTTGGACCGCGACAGCGAAGGCTTGTTGCTGCTGACCAACGACGGTCAGCTTCAGGCGCGGATCGCCGACCCGAAACACAAGCTGGCCAAGACCTATTGGGTACAGGTCGAGGGCGAGCCGGACGCCGAGCAGTTGCAGCGCTTGCGTGACGGCGTCGAATTGAATGACGGCATGACCTTGCCCGCCGAGGCGCGGCAACTGGACGAGCCCGAACTGTGGCCGCGCAATCCGCCGGTACGCTTTCGTAAAAGCGTGCCGACCAGCTGGCTGGAGTTGGTGATTCGCGAAGGGCGCAACCGGCAGGTGCGACGCATGACCGCGGCGGTCGGGTTGCCGACCTTGCGTCTGGTGCGAGTCAGGATCGGTGACTGGACGATCGAAGGGCTCGATCAGGGCCAGTGGAAGGAAGTGCCGGCGCGCTTATAACGTGCCGGATTCGATCAGGCCGATCACCACGCTCTTGATCACGAACGCCGCCACGCCAAGGCCCAGCACGAAGAACAGAATGAATGAGCCAAAGCGCCCGGCCTTGGACTTCTTCGCCAGATCCCAGACGATGAAACCCATGAAAATGATCAGGATGCTGACCAGACCGGTCATCATCCACTCTTCGAAAACGGCAGGATCCATCGAACATCTCCAGCGCGGGCTTGGCTAAAAGGGCGCGGGGAGTATACGCCTGCGCGGGTTCGCGCTGTATTGACCTGCGTCGGTGTGTCGCACCTGTGGCGAGGGGGCTTGCCCCCGTTCGGCTGCGAAGCAGTCGCAAACGCAGAAAATACGGTGTGTCAGATACAACCTGCATGCTGATTTCAGGGCTGCTTCGCACCCCAACGGGGGCAAGCCCCCTCGCCACAAAAACAGTTGGTGCCCCGCAATCTCGATCAGCTACGCAGATGAGTCAACGGCAACTCAGTGCTGTTGAGCACCTGATTCAACACAAAACTCGACCGTACGCTGGTCACGCCTTCAATCCGCGTCAGATGCCCCAGCAGCAGTTTCTGGTAGTGGTCCATGTCCGGCACCACGACCTTGAGTTGATAGTCGGCATCCATCCCGGTCACCAGGCTGCATTCGAGCACTTGGGGCAGGGTGCGGATGGCCGCTTCGAAATTCTCGAAACGCTCCGGCGTGTGGCGGTCCATGCCGATCAGCACGTAAGCGGTCAGGCTCAGGCCGAGCATCTTGCGGTCGAGCAGGGCAACCTGGCGGGAAATGTAGCCGTCGTCTTCCAGTTGCTTCACCCGCCGCGAGCACGGCGAAGGCGACAGGCCGATGCGCTCGGCCAGCTCCTGGTTGGAGATGCGTGCGTCGCGCTGCAGTTCCGCCAGAATACTCAGGTCGTAACGGTCGAGTTTGCTCATCAAACGGTCCTTTGTCGTAACTATTGCGAAGGATTATGTATCCGAGGTTAAAAATTGCGCAAGTGATGTTTAATTCGGCAATCTTCGCAATCCTCTGCCGGCGCTCCCGGCCTATTCTTATCACCAGAATCACTGCTCGGACAAACAGTCCAGTGCGGCTCGCCGAATCAGGCCCGCCGCGGTCGCCACCCCCACCGGGGATGTGCCGGCCCCCGAGCTACACACTGTCCAGAAGACGGCGTGAGGTGAGCCGACGCCACAAGTGTCGAGCCAGGACGAAGTTCTCTAAGGGGAGGCCGACGGGTCTCCCCTTTTTCTTGTGCGGAATTTGCCCCCCGACCCTCAATAAATAAGTTGCGTGACTGATAACCTGTCGCAGAACCGGCCACTGCTTTCTCAGTCTTACGTACAGGCCCTTATCCGCAATGAGGAAAAGCATGAAATCGCGCATCTGGCGTTTGGCCGGTGTTGGTTTGCTGTGTGTCAGTGTCACTGCGCAAACGATGGCCGATGAGCCGCAAAACCGTGGCCATGATGGCGAGCAACACGGCCAGGGTGGGCATCAGGGCGATAACCAGGGCCATGGTGGCAGCAATCAGCCGCATCCGCAAAACGGCCAGCAGCAGAATCAGCCCCGGGCGCAGAGCAACGACAATCGCCAGTACGATCACAACGGCCAGAATCAGCATCAGGACGATGGCCAGTGGCAGAACCATCCGGCGCCGGATTTCAACAGCCGGGTTCGCTCGCCGCCACCTCCGCCGCAGTTGCCGGCCACTGACATGCCAATCCAGCCCCGGCCCGACACCGTGCGCCAGACCCAGCAGCCGCAGCGCGGTTACTACCAGGACCAGCCGCGTCGCAACGATTACAGCCATCGCTGGAATGGCTACACAGGCGCACCGTCCTATGACAATCACATGCAGGGGCGCCCGAGTGGATACGGTAACAGCTGGGGGCCAGGCCCCAGGTATCGCCCCGGCCAAGTGATCGACCGCTTCCCCGAACGCAACTTCCGCGTGCCTTACCGTGGCATGGATTACTACTATTCCGGCGGTTACTGGTATCGCCCGCTCGGTCCGCGCTATGAAGTGGTGGAGCCACCGCGCGGGATTCGCGTCAGATACCTGCCTGATTACGCCCAGCAGGTGTGGATCGGCGGGGCGCTGCTGTTTCTGGCGGCCGGTTCGTATTACGCCTATCAGGAAAGCACTCAGGACTACGTTGTGGTCGAGCCGCCGGTTGACCAGTCGCAACCGCAACAACCCGCCGGCAGCAATGGTTATGACGTGGAGGCCTATCCAGCCAACGGTCAGTCGCCGGAGCAGGTCAGTCGGGACGGTTACGAGTGTTATCAATACGCGGTGCAGCAGAGTGGTTTCGATCCACGAACCGCCACCTACCAGCCAGACCCGTCGGTGGTGCAAGCCTACCGACAGGCCCAGGGCAACTGCCTGAGCAGTCGCGGTTATCAGGTGACTTACTGATCCCGCACGGCTTTCACCACTTCCTGCGGGTCGGCGTGCACCAGCACTTCGGCTCGCGGGTAGGCGGCGTGAATGGCTGCTGCGGCCTGATCGCTGATGCCATGGGCAACGGATAACGTCAGCTCCCCCGGCAGCTCCAGATGCAACTGCACAAACCACTGGTTGCCGGAGATCCGCGTGCGCAGGTCATGGGCACCCAGCACGCCGGGGACGCTGCACGCCAATTCCAGCATGTGCTGGCTGACCTCCGGCGGCAGTTCTTCATCCATCAACACCGCAAAGCTCTCACGGGCGATCTGCACTGCGCTCCACAGAATGTAGGCGGCGATTCCCAGACCAAACCAGGCGTCGACCTGAAACCAGCCAAACCCGGCCAGTACCAGCGCCAGCAGAATGCTGCCGTTGAGCAGCAGGTCCGAACGGTAGTGCAGCGAGTCGGCACGCACGGCGTTGGACCCCGTGGCCTTGATTACCCGATGTTGCAGCGACAGCAAGGCCAAGGTCAGGACGAGGGAGAAGACAATCACGCCGATACTGATCCACGGCGCGCCGATCGGTTCGGGATGTTTGAGCCGTTCAAAGGCCTGCAACGCGATCAGTACCGCACTGCCGCCAATGAACAGCGCCTGGGCCATGCCCGCCAACGACTCGGCCTTGCCGTGCCCGTAGCGATGATCATTGTCGGCGGGGCGCAGGGCGTAATGCACCGCCAGCAGGTTGAGCAATGACGTGACGCCGTCGAGTGTCGAGTCGGTGAGTCCGGCGAGCATGCTCACCGAGCCGCTCAGCCACCAGGCGATGGCTTTGGCGACGATCAGGATGCACGCCACCGCCACCGAGGCACGGGTCGCCAGCCGCAGCAGGCGGGCGTGTTCGGAGCTGGAGGTCATAGGGGCCATCGTTCCTTGAAGAGTCCTTTCGTGCGTAGGTATTACGCGGCGGGTTGCAGGCCGAACATCGCCAGTTGTTGGGAGCTGCCTTTACTCTGGATCAGGCGTGGATCGTCCAGCGGGAAGCTGCGGCCCAGTTCACTTTCCAGAATAGTCTGCAACTTGCGGTTATCGACCTTGCCGTCGGGACCGATGGCGTCCTTGAGTTTTTGCGGGTCGACCTGAGCGGTCTTGCCCGGCTCGAAGTAAATCGCGCCGGTGGCGAAGTCCACGGCAAACGCAATCAGGCCGGGGATGATGTAGAACAGCAGGCCCACGGCGTCGAGCGCGGCGATGGCCGGGTCGATCTTGCCTTCGATCTGGCCACGGCGATCCGGGTAGAAGATAGAACCGCAGGCGGTCACTTGAGTCAGCAAGGTTGCGACCAGAACACCGCCAATCAGGCGAAAGGGAACATGCATATAAAATCTCCTGGGTAATCTCGAAACGAAACGTCGTCGGTATGAATTAGGACCGTGATTAACGCCACGCAGTTCGCCGTTATACTCGCCGCTCTGTTTTGGAGCCAGCATGATTTCTTTGCCGATCGATGAAGTTTTACCCGCCCTGCGTGAAGCCCTCGCTACGCGCCACGAAGCCGTGCTCGAAGCGCCGCCCGGCGCGGGTAAAACCACCCGGGTGCCTTTGGCCTTGCTCAACGAGCCGTGGCTGGCCGGGCAGACCATCCTGATGCTCGAACCCCGCCGGTTGGCCGCACGCGCAGCAGCGGAACGGCTGGCCAGTGAGCTGGGGGAGAAGGTGGGCGAAACCGTGGGCTATCGCATTCGGCTCGACAGCAAGGTCGGTCCCAACACCCGCATCGAAGTGGTCACCGAAGGCATCCTCACCCGGCGTTTGCAGGGTGACCCTGCGCTCGAGGGCGTGGGCCTGCTGATCTTCGATGAATTTCACGAACGCAGCCTCGACGCTGATCTGGCCTTGGCCCTGAGCCTTAATGGCAGGGAGCTGTTCCGGGACGATCAGCCGCTGAAAATCCTCTTGATGTCCGCCACGCTCGAAGGCGAACGCTTGGCCGGGTTGCTCGACGACGCGCCGATCCTGCGCAGCGAAGGGCGCATGTTCCCGGTGGCGATGCGCTGGGGCCGGCCGTTCCAGGCCGGTGAATTCATCGAGCCGCGTCTGGTGCAGACCATCCTCGAAGCCTTGAACGACGAGACCGGCAGCGTGCTGGTGTTCCTGCCGGGGCAGGCAGAAATCCGCCGCGTGCATCAGCAACTGGCCGAAGCCTTGGGCGAAAGCACTCAGGTTCTACTGTGCCCGTTGCACGGTGAACTGGACCTGGCCGCGCAACGTGCGGCCATCGATCCGGCTCCTGCGGGCAAACGCAAAGTGGTGCTGGCCACCAACATCGCCGAAACCAGTTTGACCATCAACGGCGTGCGGGTGGTGATCGATGCCGGGCTGGCGCGGGTACCGCGTTTCGACCCCGGCAGCGGCATGACCCGCCTCGACACCCAACGCATCTCCAAGGCCAGCGCCACCCAGCGCGCGGGCCGGGCCGGGCGACTGGAACCGGGCGTGTGTTATCGCTTGTGGTCCCAGGACCAACACGAGCAACTGGCGGCCTATGGCAGTGCGGAAATCCTCTCGGCGGACCTCGCCGGGCTGGCCTTGCAGCTGGGACGTTGGGGCGTGACGCCCGGACAACTGGTGTGGCTCGACGTGCCGCCGGCCGCCGCTTATGCACAGGCTCAGGACCTGCTCGAACGCCTGGGGGCGCTGGAGGGTGAGGCACTGACCCGTCACGGCCAGGCCATGGCCGAACTGCCGGCGCATCCGCGCATCGCGCATTTGCTGTTGCGCGGCCAGGCGCTGGGTCTGGCGGACATGGCCTGTGATGTCGCGGCACTGCTCGGCGAGCGCGATATCTTGCGCGGCGCCGGGGCGGATCTGCACAGCCGACTAGTGCTGCTGTCTGGCGAAGAGCGCGCCGCACGGGGTGCTCAGGGCGGGGTGCAACGCGCACGGCAACTGGCGCGGCAGTATCGTGGATACCTGCGCGGCAAAGCCTCGGAGCCGGTCAGCGATCCCGAACATCCGCGCTGGCTCGGCGCGTTGCTGGCGCTGGCCTATCCCGACCGGGTCGCCCAGCAACGGCGGGCCGGTGGTGCGGAGTATCGCCTGGCCAACGGACGTGCCGCACTGTTTGCCGAGGCCGACAGCCTCATGAAGCAAGCGTGGCTGGTGATCGCTGATCTGGGCAGTCGCCAGGGCCAGCGTGAGGAGCGGATTTATCTGGCGACGGACTTCGATCCGGCGCTCTTCGACTCCGTGCTGGCCGAGCAGGTGCGCTGCGTCGACCAACTGGATTGGGATGAACGTGAAGGCGTGCTGCGGGCCGAGCGTCAGCGCAAGGTTGGCGAACTGATCCTCAGCCGCGAGCCACTGACCGGTCTCGACGAAACCGCCCGCAGCCAGGCGCTGGCGAACCTGGTGCGGCGCAAAGGCCTGGAACTGTTGCCGTGGACTCCGGAGCTGCGTCAGTGGCAGGCGCGGGTCGCCTTGTTGCGGCTACTGGATCTCGCCGGCAAGGGCGAGAGTGAGTGGCCGGATGTCAGCGACACGGCATTGCTCAAGAGTCTGGAGCACTGGCTGATGCCGTATCTGGGCAAGGTTTCGCGGCTCAGTCACTTTGCCAACCTGGACCTGTCGAACATCGTCCACAACCTGCTGCCGTGGCCGCTGCCACAACGCCTGGACGAGCTGGCACCGCATCATTTGAGCGTGCCGTCGGGCTCGTCGATTCGTCTGGACTACAGCGAACAGCCGCCGATTCTGGCGGTGCGATTGCAGGAGTTGTTCGGTCTGGCCGAGACTCCGCGCATTGCCGGGGGCCGGCAGGTGGTCAAGCTGCATCTGTTGTCCCCGGCGCGCCGGCCGGTGCAGGTAACTCAGGACCTGGCCAACTTCTGGCGCAGCACCTATGCCGAGGTGAAGAAGGATTTGAAGGGGCGTTATCCGAAGCATTACTGGCCGGATGATCCGCTGGTGGCGGAGGCGACTGCGCGGATCAAACCGCGTAAATAATCGCCAAGGCAACACCCAACCTGTGGCGAGGGAGCTTGCTCCCGCTGGACTGAGTAGCAGGCCCTGCTTTTCAGGTGAAGAGTTGGGGCCGCTCCGCGACCCAGCGGGAGCAAGCTCCCTCGCCACAGGGGATCAGTGTGAGCTTTCGGATTTCGCCGTGAGTTGTTCGCGGCAATAGTCTGCAAACAACTGCGCCGGTTTGGTCAGCTGCCCACGCTTGAGCCATGCCGCCACCAGCCCGGAACCGGTGACGTCCTCGGCGATGTCCACGCACACCACTTTCTGCCCGTCGTAGGTGCACTCCGAATGCGGCTTGGTCACCAGGATAGAGAACCCGAAGCCCTGGCCAACCATGCCGCGCACCATCTCGATGGATGGCGAGCTGAAGGCGATGCGTGGGGTCAGGCCCAGCTCCTCGAACAGGCTGACGAAGTAGGTGCGGCTCGGCTGCACGTCCAGAAGAATCATAGGCTCCAGGCACAAATCCCGTAGCGACACCTGCGCCTGCTGGGCAAAGCGGTGATCCGCCGGCAGCAGCGCGTAAGGTCGTTGCGCCGGCATCAGCGGTTCGGTTTCGATGGTGCCGTCCAGATCGTGCTCGTAAAGGATCGCCAGATCGAAAGCGCCGGAGGTCAGGCCCTGCACCAGCTCTTGTTGCTCGCCGTCGCGGATGCGGATTTCCACTCCCGGGTACAGCGCCGAAAAACCGGCAATCAATTGCGGCAGGTACAGCGGCGCGACGGTTTCGAAACAGCCGATATCGATCTGCCCGGACACCACATCGTTGTCGGCCAGGGCGTTCTGTTCGAACTCCTTGGCCATGCGCAGCAGTTCCTGGGCCTTGCGGTAGAAGCGTGCACCGCTGGGGGTCAATGACACGCCCTGTGCATGGTGACGAATCAGCAGTTGCACGCCGAAACTGTCTTCCAGCCCTTTGATGGCCGTGGAGATCGAAGGCTGGGCGATGTATAGCTTGCGCGAGGCCTCGGCAACGCTGCCGCACTCGACGGTGGTGATGAAGTATTTCAGTTGACGCAGATTGTAGGCAGCCACAGCAAACCTCGGGGGAGAACGGATCAGGCATCCTGGCAATTTGCGCGCCACCCCTATCCGCTCGGGTAGCGATTTGTTGTGTTTGAACAATAACCACATGCTGCGCCAGAAGGGAGATTGGCTACGTAGTTTTTTCTTGGCCTGCGAACACATTTTTACTGGTTTTCCACCGCTCGGGCCTGAGCGACTATCCAATACACAAGAATGTCCTCTGGAGCATCTGAACGTGTTCGAGCTTGAGTATTGGCAACGCAAGGCCGCTTCCCTGCGGTTTCCCGACCAGGCCGTGATCGACGGCCAGCGCCGCGCGGCGCAATCGGGGCAGACTTTCGCCGCGATCAACCCTGCCACCGGGCAATGCCTGGCCAACGTTGCCGCCTGCGGCGAAGAAGATGTGAACGCGGCGGTGCACAATGCGCGGCAGGTCTTCGAGGCTGGCACCTGGGCTGCACGCTCGCCGAGCGAACGCAAGCAAGTACTGTTGCGCCTGGCCGACTTGATCCTGGAAAACCGTGAAGAGCTGGCGCTGCTCGATTCGCTGAACATGGGCAAGCCCGTCACCGATGCCTACAACATCGACGTGCCGGGTGCCGCTGGCGTGTTCCGCTGGTACGCCGAAAGCCTCGACAAACTCTACGATCAGGTCGCGCCGAGTGCGCAGAACGTGCTGGCAACCATTACTCGCGAAGCCTTGGGCGTAGTGGCTGCCGTGGTGCCGTGGAATTTCCCTCTGGACATGGCTGCGTGGAAACTCGCCCCGGCCCTGGCCGCCGGTAACTCGGTAATCCTCAAACCGGCCGAGCAGTCGCCGTTTTCTGCCCTGCGACTGGCTGAGCTGGCGCTGGAGGCGGGGATTCCGCCAGGCGTACTCAACGTACTGCCGGGCCTCGGCGAGCAGACCGGCAAGGCACTCGGCCTGCACCCGGACGTCGATTGCCTGGTGTTCACCGGCTCCACCGAAGTCGGCAAATATTTCATGCAGTACTCGGCCCAGTCGAACCTCAAGCAGGTGTGGCTGGAGTGCGGCGGCAAGAGCGCCAACCTGGTGTTTGCCGATTGTCAGGATCTGGATCTGGCGGCCGAGAAAGCCACATTCGGCATCTTCTTCAATCAGGGCGAAGTTTGCTCGGCGAATTCGCGGTTACTGGTGCAGCGCTCGATTCATGACGAGTTCGTCGAACGCCTCAAGGCCCAGGCCGAACGCTGGTTGCCGGGCGATCCGCTGGACCCGTCGAGCGCCGCCGGGGCCATCGTCGACAGCCGTCAGACCGCGCGCATCATGAAGTTCATCCAGCAGGCCGAACTGCAAGGTGCGACCAAGGTTTGTGGCGGTCGGCAGTCGATCTTCAACGGCTCGGACAACTTCATCCAGCCGACGATTTTCACCGGCGTGACGCCGGACATGCCGCTGTTTCGCGATGAAGTGTTCGGCCCGGTGTTGGCGATCACGCCATTCGACGACGAGGCCCACGCCTTGCAGTTGGCCAACGACAGTGTCTACGGTCTGGCGGCTTCGCTGTGGACCGACGACCTCAACCGCGCCCACCGTGTGGCGCGACAATTGCGGGCCGGTACGGTGTCGGTCAACAGCGTCGATGCGCTGGACGTGACCGTGCCTTTTGGCGGTGGCAAGCAGTCGGGTTTCGGCCGCGACCTGTCCCTGCATTCATTCGATAAATACACCCAGTTGAAGACCACCTGGTTTCAATTGCGCTGATAACAAAACGGAGAACTGGCGATGACCACATCACGTGACACCCGCGACTACCAGGCCGCCGACGCTGCGCACCACATCCATGCGTTCGTCGATCAGAAAGCCCTCAACGAAGAGGGGCCACGGGTGATGGTCCGTGGCGAACGCCTGCACCTGTGGGACAACGATGGCCGGCGCTACCTCGACGGCATGTCCGGGTTGTGGTGCACCAACCTCGGTTACGGGCGCAAGGACCTGGCCTTTGCTGCGAGCCAGCAACTGGAACAGCTGCCGTACTACAACATGTTTTTCCACACCACCCACCCGCAGGTGATCGAGCTGTCCGAGCTGCTGTTCAGCCTGCTGCCGGCTCACTACAGCCACGCGATCTACACCAACTCAGGCTCCGAAGCCAACGAGGTATTGATCCGTACGGTGCGTCGCTACTGGCAGGTGCTCGGCAAGCCCGAGAAGAAAATCATGATCGGCCGCTGGAACGGTTACCACGGTTCGACCCTGGCCGCGACGGCGCTGGGCGGCATGAAATTCATGCACGAAATGGGCGGCATGATTCCGGACATCGAGCACATCGACGAGCCGTACTTCTTCGCCCACGAAGGCAACCTGACCCCGGCTGAATTCGGTCTGCGCGCGGCCCAGCAACTGGAAGCGAAGATTCTCGAGCTGGGTGCGGACAAGGTCGCGGGCTTTATCGCCGAACCGTTCCAGGGCGCCGGCGGCATGATCTTCCCGCCAGAAAGCTACTGGCCGGAAATCCAGCGCATCTGCCGCAAGTACGATGTGCTGCTGTGTGCCGATGAAGTGATCGGCGGCTTCGGTCGTACCGGCGAATGGTTCGCCCACGAGTACTTCGGATTCGAGCCGGACACCCTGTCCATCGCCAAGGGCCTGACCTCAGGTTATATCCCCATGGGCGGTTTGATCCTGTCGAAGAAAATGGCTTCGGTGCTGGTGGAGCAGGGCGGCGTGTTCGCCCACGGCCTGACCTATTCCGGGCACCCGGTGGCGGCGGCGGTGGCGATTGCCAACCTCAAGGCCCTGCGTGATGAAGGCGTGGTGACGCGGGTCAAGGACGACATCGGTCCGTACCTGCAACAGTGCCTGCGGGAAGTGTTCGGCAAGCACCCGCTGGTGGGTGATATTCAGGGCACCGGCATGGTCGCGGCGCTACAACTGGCCGAAGACAAATCCACTCGCAAGCGTTTTTCCAACGAAAACGACATCGCCTGGCGCTGCCGCACCATTGGTTTCGAGGAGGGGGTGATCATTCGCTCGACCTTGGGCCGGATGATCATGGCGCCGGCGTTGATTGCCAGCCGTGAAGAGATTGATGAGCTGATCAGCAAGACCCTGAAAGCGATGGATCGTACGGCGCAGGAATACGGCCGGCTCTGATCTTGCTGGAAGGTCCTGCGGACCTTATCGCGAGCAGGCTCGCTCCTACATTGGATTTGTGTCGATCATCGGAAACGAGGGCGACATAGACCCCCTGTAGGAGCGAGCCTGCTCGCGATTGCTTTTGTCGAATCAAACTACTTCTCAAGTCTTGCACCCACCTCGGGCATCCCTGCCCGTAGCGCCCTTTCACAGTGCGCGCTAACCAGTTTTTTCATCGTTCGCATCCACATATTTCCTCATTTTCCTAATCCCGCCCTTGGGCCAACATCGATCTCGCCAGCCCACCGAATGCTGCCCGCCGAAGGGTCCCTGAGAGATCACAGGTTGCAGCCGATTCAGGGCTCGCCGTACTGCCCATGACAAAACTAAATCAACAGCTTTGGGAGTGCTCCATGATCAAGTCCTTGCTTACCCGCGTTGCCCATCCACTGGCGGTCACCGCCATCGCCGCGACGGTCGCTACCAGCGCCCAGGCCGGCACCCTGTCCATCGGTCATACCACCTGGGTCGGCTACGGCACCCTGTACCTGGCCCAGGACCTTGGCTACTTCAAGGAAAACGGTTTGACCGTCGAGTTGCCGGTGGTCGAAGAAGCGGCGATGTACATGGCCGCACAAGCGTCCGGCGAGTTGTCCGGCTCGGCGTCGACCATCGACGAGGTGCTCAAGTACCGTCCGCAATTCTGCTTCAAGGCCGTGGCCGCGCTGGACGACAGCCATGGTGGCGACGGCGTGCTGGTAGGCAAGGACGTCAAGAGCCTGCAAGAGCTCAAAGGCCAGGCCGTGGCGGTGAATGAAGGTTCGACCTCGCAGTTCTGGTTGTCGTATCTGCTGAAAAAGAACGGCATGAAAATGAGCGACATCACCGTGCAGAACATGACGGCCGACGACGCCGCCACCGCATTCATCGCCGGTCGCGTACCGGCTGCCGTGACCTGGGAGCCGCACCTGTCGATGGTTCGCGACAAGAAGCAAGGCAAGGTGCTGGTCGACAGCAGCAGCACGCCGGGGGTGATCGTCGATGTGGTCGCACTGAACTGCACCGTGATCGAAAAGCAGCCGGAGGACGTCAAGGCGCTGGTGGCCGGTTTGTACAAAGCCGTGCAGTACACCAAGGATCATCCACAGGAAGCCTACAAAATCATGGCCAAGGGTGTCGGCGGTTACCTGGCCGATCCGAAGGAACTGGAAACCGCAGCGCAAGGCGTGCGTTTCTACGATCAGGCCATGAGCGAAAAACTCCTGGGCGCGCCGGGTAAACCGGGTGACAGCGCACCGCTGATCAAACTGGCCAACGAGACCGCCAGTGAGCTGCAAGGCAAGCCCTACAACGTCAGCAATGACGACCTGATCGACAACCGCTTCGTCACCCCGCTCTAGGAGGCTGCATGTTCAAGCGCAATTCATGGCTGAGCCGTTGCATCACGCCCAAGACCGGTTTGCCGGTCTCGGTGATCTGGAGCGCGAGTGGCCTGGCCTGGGTGCTGTTGGTCGGCCTGTGGGCCGGCTTGTCCTACGGTGGCGTGGTGCCGGGCATGTTCCTGCCGACGCCGGGCGCGGTGGTCGAGGCCGCCGTGCGCCTGGGGCGCGACGGCACCCTCGGCCAGCATGTATGGGCCAGCGTCGAAGTGGTGATGGTCGGTTTCATCGTGTCGTCCCTGGTGGCGGTGCCGCTGGGACTGCTGATGGGCAGCTTCCGCATCGTCCAGGCCTTTCTTGAGCCACTGGTGAATTTCATTCGCTACCTGCCGGTGACCTCGTTCGTGCCGCTGTTCATCCTGTGGATCGGCATCGGCCTGGAACAGCGGGTGTCGGTGATCATCTTCGGCGTGTTCTTCCAGCAACTGGTGATGATCGCGGACGTGTCCAAAGGCATCTCCAAGGACCTGATCAACGCCTCCTACACCCTCGGTTCGAACCGCCGCGATGCGGTGCTGCACGTGATCGCTCCGGCTTCCCTGCCAGGTGTGCTCGACACCCTGCGCGTGACCATGGGCTGGGCCTGGACTTACCTGGTGGTGGCTGAACTGGTCGCCGCTTCCAGTGGCCTGGGTTACCTGAGCCTCAAGGCCATGCGTGGCTTCCAGGTGGATGTGATTTTCCTCGCCATCGCGATCATCGGCCTGCTGGGCCTGGTCACCGATCAACTGTTCCGTTTCCTACGTCTGAGGATCACCGCATGGGCTCAGTAACCGCCGCCACTCATCGTTTTACCGCCCCTCATGCTGCCCCGGTGAACGCGCCTCGGCTGAAGGTGGACAAGGTCAGCCTGAGTTACAAGAAACCCGATGGCGGTACCTTTACCGCGTTGGAGGAAGTGTCGTTCGAGGTGCCGGACCAGCAATTCGCCGTACTGGTCGGACCTTCGGGTTGCGGCAAGTCGAGCCTGCTGTACCTCACCGCCGGCCTGGCCGAACCGACCTCTGGCGAGATCTACGTCGGCGGCCAGCAGGTGGAAGGCCCCGGTGCGGATCGCGGCATGGTGTTCCAGAGCTACACGCTGTTTCCGTGGCTGACGGTGCGGCAGAACGTCGAATTCGGCCTCAAGCGGCGCGGCATGCCGGCGGCGCAACGCAAGGACATCGTCGATTACTACGTCAACGAAGTGGGCCTGAGCGGCTTTGCCGACAACTACGCCAAGCAGTTGTCCGGCGGCATGATGCAGCGCGTCGCCATCGCTAGGGCACTGGCCAATGACCCGCAGATCCTGCTGATGGACGAACCCTTCGGCGCGCTCGACAGCCAGACGCGCCTGCAAATGCAGCAGTTGTTGCTGCGGGTGTGGGGCAACAGCAAGAAGACGGTGTTGTTCGTGACTCACGACATCGACGAGGCGATCCTGCTCGGCGACCGGGTCTACGTCATGGGTGCCAGACCGGGGCGAATCAAGCAGATTCTGGATGTGCCGATCGAACGTCCACGCAACCTGGACATGGTCATGGAGCGCTCGTTCATCGAGATGAAACGCGAGATCTTCGGGCTGCTGCATGATGATCTGGAGGAGGTGCATTAAGTCAGGTTTGCACAGACCCTGTGGGAGCGGGCTTGAGTGAGGTGCTACGGCGCAGCCGGCAACAGGAACCGCGCAATCACCGGCAGGTGATCGGAGATACGCAACGTATCATCCTGCCGCACCATGGCCTCGACCCGTTTGATCCGCGGACTGTAGAACAGGTAGTCGACGGTCCGGTCCGGGCCTTTCAGCCCGGGATCGTTCGGGTAGTGGGTCAGCCAGCGCTCGCGGTCGATACCACTGGCTTCGTTGTTGCTCGGGATCATCGGGTACTTGTCCCACAGCAGGTGCAACGGGCTGTCGGCGGAGTAGGGCGCGCGTTGCGCATCGGACAGGCGTCGATACTGGCCCAGCGGCAACAGGTTGAAATCCCCACCGATCAGCCACGGCGTGCCACGGCTTTCAAATTTATCGAGGGCCTTGGCCACGGCGTTCACCTGGTTCTGCAAGGTGTTGTCGGCTCGATTGGCGCGGTCCAGATGGGTATTGAGCACCGCTATTTGCCCACCGTCACTCAATGGCAAATAACTCACCAGCAAGGCGTCTTTGGGTTTGAATTGGCGGCTGAGCGGATTGCCCGAGGTGATGGGCAGTTGCAGCCGTTCGGCATGTTCGATCTGGTAACGGCTCAGGGTCGCCAGTTGCCGGCCGACACTGCCGAAGATGTGCGGGTTCGGCACGAAGTCTGCTTTCCAGTCGAACGCGCTGATGCCACACGGATACAAGTCGGCGAGCCGTTCTTGCAGCAGTTTGAACTGGTGCTGGTAATCGCTGGCCTTGGCGCCGTCGTCCAGTTCCTGCAACAGCACGATGTCCGGCTGTTCGTCGCGAATCACCCGCGCCACTTCGTCGAGGCTGAAAGCCATGTCTTCCGCTGTGGGGCGTTCGTCGGTGCCGGCGGCCAGGTCATTCCAGAATACGTAGCGTTTGCCGGCCAGGTACTGGACGTTCCAGGTCATCACCTTCAACGCCTGCCCGGGGACCAGGGAGGGGGCCTGGGCACTGCAACTGACAGGCAACACTTCTTTGGCATCGGGGTGCCAGGTCAGGCTGTAGATCATCGCGGTGATCAGGCCGATCACGATCAGCAGGCCCAGCAGGGTGTAGCGCAGTAGACGGGTCATGGCTCGGCTTATTAGCGTTACAAAATTGTTCCCGAGCATACCCGAGAGCGATGGTCGCGCCCAAGGTCAGAGCAGTGAGTCATTTTTCTCAGGCAACGGGTTGATCAGCATGAACAGACGGAACAGCACCACGCTGGTAAACAGCTGCAGGAAGCTGTGGGCGCTGTCGATCAGCACTGAAACCACCGGGTTCTGAGGTTCCGGGTACACCGCCAGGGTGGCCCCTTTGAGCAGCCACAGTGGCCCCATCACACACAGAATGCACAGCAGGATGCGCAGGAAGTGACCTTTAGTCATGCGCAGGCTTTCCTTCATGGCCGCCAGCGGCGCCAGGCCGCGCAACACCAGCAGGTATTCGCCAAACGCCAGGGTCACCATCAGGTAGATACCCGGCAGGAAATACAGCGACAGGCCCAGCAGAATCAACACGGTATTGAGCGCCGTCAGCAAGGCGAAGCGCGGCCAAAGGCTCGCCGCCATCGCCAGCAGGTCGCGGTTGCGCGGCGACTCGCCCCGGCTGCGGGCGTCGAGAAACAGGATCAGCGCGGCGGTATACAACGGGTACACCAGCAAACCTACAATCACGCTGATGCCGGGGAAACTGTCCGGCTCCGTGGAGTGGTCGACCACTTGTTGCAACAGTGCCTCAAGCATTATCAGCGGCAGGCACAGCTGCGCGATCTGGCCCAGATTGCGCTTGAAGAAATACAGGGAGTCACGCAGAACATCTAACGGATTCATCAGTTGGTATCGCAGGTTGGAAGCAGTGGCTCACTTTAACCGATCAAGCGCTCGGGAACGCAAACGTAAACGTTCGGTAAAGGACATTGAAACATCTTGTTTCAGCCTCCATTAAGGTTGAGCACCTTATTCTCATTGGATAAAGGCAACGATTTTCCCGGCAATCTACGAGGTCGCCATGAACAGCGAAGAACAAACCCTGATCGATGGACTGTTTTCCCGGCTGCAACAGGCCGAAACGGACTCAGCCCCGCGCGACGCCCAGGCAGAGGCGCGGATCAAGGAGCACCTGACGCACCAGCCCGCGGCAGGTTATTTCATGACCCAGGCGATTCTGGTGCAAGAGGCGGCGATCAAGAGCCTCGATGAACAGAACAGGCAATTGACCCAGCAAGTCCAGCAGTTGCAGGCCGAACTGCAACAGGCCAAGGCCCAGGCGACCCCGGCTCCTGCGCCGGGTAGTGGTGGCTTTTTGTCGAGCATCTTTGGCGGCAGCTCTCGTGAGCCGCAGCCCGCGCCAACCCAGAGCGCACCGCCATCGAGCGGTGGCTGGCGTGAGCCGGGACGCTCGTCGTTCGGTGCGCAACCGCCACAGCAGAACTTCGGCGCGCCGCCGCAGAACTTTCCACAGCAGGGCTATGCACCCCAGCAACAGGCTCCGGCAGCGGCCGGCAGCAGTTTCCTTGGTGGTGCACTGAAAACCGCCGCCGGCGTGGCGGGTGGCGTAATGCTGGCACAAGGCATCAGCAGCCTGTTCCATCACAATCAGCAACCAGAAGTCGTCGAAGTCATCAAGGAAGAGCCCGCCCAGGTCAACGACCAGGGCAACAATGGCTGGGGCGATGACCAGCGCATGGCCGGTAACGATTCCTACAGCAACGATCAGGGCGGGTTCAGCGACGCCGACTACAGCGATGATAGCTCATCGTTCTTCGGCGGCGACGACGATTCCTTCGTCTGACACGTCAGTGGCAAGGGAGCTTGCTCCCTTGCCACATAGCTGATTATTCGCGGAACAATCCTTCGGGCTGGCATACTGGGCAACTTTTCGGGCCTGGTGCCTGATTCAGCCTTGAGGAAAGCCGGTGAAAAAAATCGCAGTGTTCGCCGATGTCCAGAACCTCTACTACACCGTGCGTCAGGCCTATGGTTGCCACTTCAACTACGCCGCACTGTGGGCTGACATCAGCAAACAGGGCGAAATCGTCGAAGCCTACGCCTACGCCATTGACCGTGGCGACAGCAAGCAGCAGCAGTTCCAGCAGATCCTGCGCAACCTTGGTTTCACCGTGAAGCTCAAGCCGTACATCCAGCGCAGCGATGGTTCGGCCAAGGGCGACTGGGACGTGGGCATTACCCTCGACATCATGGATGCCGCCGACCATGTCGATGAAATCGTCCTGGCTTCCGGCGACGGTGATTTCGACATGCTGCTGGAACGCATCATCAGCAAGCACGGGGTGCAAGCGGTAGCCTACGGCGTGCCGGGCCTGACCGCCAACTCGCTGATCCGCGCCGCCAGCCGTTACGTGCCGATCGAAGGCGCGTTGCTGCTCAAGAATTGATTTTTACGGAGTTGAACCAGGTTTGGAACGCATAGCAGTCATCGACTTTGAAACCACCGGGATCTCCCCGAGCAGCAGCTGCCGGGCCACGGAAATCGCCGTGGTGATCCTTGAACAGGGGCGCATCGTCGAGCGTTACCAAAGCCTGATGAACGCCGGCGTGCGCGTCCCGGCCTTCATCGAGCAACTCACCGGCATCAGCAACGCCATGCTGCGCACCGCGCCGTCGGCGGAGCAGGTGATGAACGAAGTGAATGAATTCGTCGGCTGCACCCCGTTACTCGCGCACAACGCCGCGTTCGACCAGAAGTTCTGGGACTTCGAACTCGGGCGAATCAAACGCACCCGCTTGCAGAACTTTGCCTGCTCGCTGCTGCTGGCCCGCCGCCTGATGCCCGCCGCGCCGAACCACAAACTCGGCACCCTCACAACCTTCGCCAACCTGCCCCACACCGGCAAGGCCCACCGGGCCATGGCCGATGCCGAGATGGCGGCCAACCTGACCGCGCACCTGGCTGAAGAGTTGCGCCAGAAGCATGGCTTGCGCGAGCTGTCCCATGACTTGCTGTGCAAGTTGCAGAAGGTCCCGGCGGCGAAAGTGGGCGAACACCTCAAACGCTATCGCTGATCCCGCAAACACCGCAAATCCCTGTAGGAGCGAGCCTGCTCGCGATGGCGGAGTGTCAGTCAACACGCCTGTGAATTCTAATCCGCTATCGCGAGCAGGCTCGCTCCTACAGGGGGGCTGCTGTGTCCTTGGGTTACTTGCCATTCCCCTCGATATGCCCCAACGGCACCCGCTTCTCTATCGCACTCGACAACACAATCGACGTCTTGCTGAATCCGAACGTGGCGATCCGGTTGATCAGGTCCTCCAGCTCCGGCATCGAGCCCACCGCCGCTTGCATGATCACGCACGGGTCACCGGTCACCCGATGGCACTCGGTCAATTGCGGGATTTTGATCAGGTCGTCGTAGGCTTTCTGGTTGCCGTGCTGGTTCAGGCGCAGTTCGATCACGCACTGGATCGGCAGGCCGAGCTTGGCCATGTCGACTTTCGCCTGATAGCCGGTGATCACGCCGCTGGCTTCGAGCTTGGCCACGCGCTCGGCTACGGCCGGGGCAGACAGGTTGACCTTGCGCGCCAGGTCCGCGTAGGACGCGCGACCGTTTTCCAGCAGGGCGCTGAGCAGCATGCGGTCGTACTTATCCATCGGGGAAACTCCTGAAAATGGCCGACTTTCGAAAACACGGTTTATAGCGCTGAACTCCGTGTTTTGAAAAGTGTACCGGCGCTTTAAACAGGTTTTGTAACTTATTTTCCGGCGCTGGCCTTTCTAGAATAGCCGTTCACTTGTCCTTGCCTGTGAGCTGCCCCATGTCCGGCCTTCGTCGCTTTCCCTTACCCTTGATCGCTGCCTTCTTCGCCTTGTATGTGATTTGGGGCTCGACCTACCTGGTGATACGCATCGGCGTGGAATATTGGCCTCCACTGTTGCTCGCCGGCATCCGCTTCGTCATCGCCGGGACCTTGATGTACGCCTTCCTGCGCTGGCGCGGGGCGCCAGCGCCGACCTGGACGCAATGGAAAGCCGCCGGAATCATCGGGATTTTGCTGCTGGCGTGCGGCAACGGCGCGGTGAGCGTGGCCGAGCATACGGGCGTGGCCTCCGGGGTGGCGGCTTTGGCGGTGGCGACTGTGCCGCTGTTTACCTTGCTGTGCGGATATTTCTGGGGCGCGCGCAATACCCGTCTCGAATGGGCCGGGATTGTGCTCGGCTTGATCGGCATCGCCATGCTCAACCTGGGTTCCAACCTGCAATCGAGCCCGTTGGGCGCGGCGTTGCTGATATTCGCGGCGGCGACCTGGGCCTTTGGCTCGGTGTGGAGCAAACATTTGCCGTTGCCTCAAGGCGCAATGGCCAGTGCCGTGGAAATGCTGGTGGGCGGCGTCGTGTTGCTGATCGCCAGCGCGGTCAGCGGTGAACACCTGGAAAAGGTGCCGCCGATCGAAGGTTGGGCCGCGCTGGCCTACCTGACCGTGTTCGGTTCGATCATCGCTTTCAACGCCTACATGTACCTGTTGAAGCACGTGCGTCCGGCCGCGGCCACCAGTTATGCCTACGTCAACCCGGCGGTGGCGGTGTTGCTGGGGATCGTGTTCGTCGGCGAAACCATCGGTATCGAAGAAGCCCTGGCGATGGCGGTGATCATCAGCGCCGTGGTGTTGATCGGCTTGCCACAATGGCGTCGCACGCCAGAGCGGCCAGTGGTGGCGACGGCAGTACCGACAGAATCCCGTGTGAATTAGGGTAAACTGCGCGCCATTGCATCTTGTTTTGCACACTTGTTTTGAAAAACCCGCGCTGAATTTTCCTACGGTACTCCCATGACTTTCGCCACCCTTGGCCTGATCGAACCCTTGCTGCGCTCCCTCGAGACGCTCGGCTACCAGACTCCGACGCCGGTTCAGGCGCAAGCCATTCCGGCGGTGCTGGCCGGTCGCGACCTGATGGCCGCCGCCCAGACCGGCACCGGCAAGACCGCCGGTTTCGCTCTGCCGCTGTTGCAACTGCTGGCCATGGAAGGGCCGAAAGTCACCGCCAACTCGGTCCGTGCGCTGATCCTGGTGCCGACCCGCGAACTGGCCGAGCAGGTTCACGAAGCCGTGCGCCAGTACGCCGAAAACCTGCCGCTGCGCACCTACGCGGTATACGGCGGCGTCAGCATCAACCCGCAGATGATGAAGCTGCGCAGCGGTGTCGACCTGTTGGTGGCGACCCCGGGCCGTTTGCTCGACCTGTTCCGCCAGAACGCGCTGAAGTTCAACCAGCTGCAAACCCTGGTGCTGGACGAAGCCGACCGCATGCTCGACCTGGGCTTTTCCGAGGAGCTGGCGAACATTTACCGCGCGCTGCCGAAGAAACGTCAGACGTTGCTGTTCTCCGCGACCTTCTCCGACGACATCCGCCTGCTGGCCGGGCAGATGCTCAACGACCCGCTGAGCATTGAAGTCAGCCCGCGCAACGTTGCGGCCAATACGGTCAAGCAATGGATCGTGACGGTGGACAAGAAGCGCAAGCCGGAGCTGTTCGTGCACCTGATGCGCAAGGGCAAGTGGAAGCAGGTACTGGTGTTCGCCAAGACCCGCAACGGCGTGGATGCGCTGGTGGATAAACTCCAGGGCCTGGGCATCAATGCCGACGGCATCCACGGCGACAAACCCCAGGCGACTCGTCAGCGCGCACTGGACCGCTTCAAGGCGAGCGAAGTGCAGATTCTGGTCGCTACCGATGTGGCGGCCCGTGGCCTGGATATCGAAGACTTGCCGTTGGTGGTCAACTTCGACTTGCCGATCGTCGCTGAAGACTACATCCACCGCATCGGTCGTACCGGCCGCGCAGGTTCGACCGGTGAGGCGATTTCCCTGGTGTGTGCTGATGAAGTGAATCTGCTGTCGGCCATCGAGATGCTGACCCGCCAGACCTTGAAGCGGCAGAACGAGCCTGACTTTGAGCCTGAGCACCGCGTACCGGACACCGATGCCAGCGGCCAGGTCGTCAAGAAACCGAAAAAACCGAAGAAGCCCAAGGCTTCCGGTGGCGGTGGTGGTAAACGCAATCTGGGTCGGTGGGTTGATAGCGGAGAGGTTGCGCCGGCGGAGCCTTCGATCAAGCCTGTGCGCAAGGTGCCGGTGTTCAATACCGGGCCGCGTAAGCGTAAACCTTGATTAACTGCGGCGTCTGTTAAGCCGCCATCGCGAGCAGGCTCGCTCCTACAGGGGATTTGTGAACAACGCAGACCCCCTGTAGGAGCGAGCCTGCTCGCGATGGCGGCACCTCGGTTTTCAGCCCTTACGCTGCAACCACTCAATCATTCCAAGTCCGGCCGCTCGCCCACTGGCGAAACACGCGGTCAGCAGATAGCCGCCGGTCGGCGCTTCCCAATCGAGCATTTCCCCGGCGCAGAACACGCCGGGTAGTTGCTTGAGCATCAATCGCTCATCCATCGCCTCGAACAACACACCGCCAGCGCTGCTGATGGCCTCGTCCAGTGGGCGGGTTTTCACCAGCGTCAGTGGCAATGCCTTGATCGCGTTGGCCAGCAAGGCCATGTCGGCAAAGCAGTCGGCGCTGGTCAGTTCACGCAATAGCGCCGCTTTGACCCCATCGATACCCAACTGACTGTGCAGGTGCTTGGCCATGGAGCGCGATCCCCGGGGTTTGCTCAACGCCGCCATAACTTTATCCACAGGCCGGCCCGGTAACAGGTCCAGATGAATGGTTGCCGAACCGTGCTGGTTGATCGCCTCGCGGATCGGTGCCGACAGGGCGTAGATCAAACTGCCCTCGATTCCGGTGGCGGTAATCACGCATTCGCCGAGCCGCGGAACGTCATCGTTAAGGCCGATGGCGATGTTTTTCAGCGGCGCGCCGGCGAATTTGCTGACCATCAACTCGCTCCAGGCCTGCACCTCGAAGCCGCAATTACTGGGTTGCAACGGCGCCAGTCCTACGCCGTGTTGCTCCAGTGTCAGCATCCACGCGCCGTCCGAGCCCAACCGCGACCAACTGCCGCCACCGAGGGCGAGCAGGGTGGCATCGGCTTGCACGGTTGTTTCGCCTTCCGGGCTGTCGATGCGCAATCCGCCACGCTGGTCCCAGCCGAGCCAGCGGTGGCGGGTGTGGATAACTACGCCGCTGTCGCGCAGGCGCTTGAGCCAGGCGCGCAGCAGCGGTGCGGCCTTCATGTCGGTGGGGAATACCCGGCCGGAGCTGCCGACGAAGGTGTCGATGCCCAGGTCATGAATCCACTGGCACAACGCTTCGGCGCCGAAGGCGCGCAGCAGCGGGGCGATCTGCGGGGCACGTTCGGCGTAGCGCGAGAGAAACGCCGGGTAGGCTTCGGAGTGCGTGATGTTCATGCCGCCGACGCCGGCCAGGAGGAATTTTCGCCCGACCGAGGGCATGCCGTCGTACAGGTCGACCTTGATCCCGGCCTGGCTCAACACTTCGGCCGCCATCAGACCGGCGGGGCCGCCGCCGATGATGGCGACGTGAGGGGGGAGGGCTGACGAGGATTGGGTCATGGGATGCGCTGCGGTCTGACGGGATAAGCCGGGCATTCTATCAGCCCCGCCCCCTGTAGGAGCGAGCCTGCTCGCGATGGCGACGGTACATTCAACATCTGTGGGCCTGACAGACCGCTATCGCGAGCAGGCTCACTCCTACAGGGTTTAGAGGTGTCTTTGAAGGGTGGTTAAAAAACGACCACATCACTGTAGCCTATACACCGTGTGGGCTGCAGGCCCTTTCACTCAGGTTATCCACAGGCAGTTCCACAGGCATTGTGGGTAAAGCATCCACAGCTCAATGACAACCTGATGACTGCCAGACCCGCTGCGCGCTGTGATGGAGGATGCCGTGACGGCGGGCCAGGGCCTGGCGGTCCTTGCTGTAGCCGCCGCCGATCACCCCGACCAGCGGAATGTCACGGCCCAGGCAATGGCGCATCACGCTTTCATCGCGGGCGGCGACGCCTTCGTCTGTCAGCTTCAGATAACCCAGGGCGTCGTCCTTATGCACATCGACACCGGCGTCATACAGCACCAGGTCCGGTTGGTAGAGCGGCAGCAGGTAGTTGAGTGCATCGTCCACCACCTTCAGGTAGTCGGCATCGCCCATGCCGTTGGGCAGCGGAATGTCCCAATCACTTTCGGCCTTGCGTGCGGGAAAGTTCTTCTCGCAGTGCAAGGAAACGGTTACCGCCTCCGGAGTGTTGTGCAGTATTCGTGCGGTCCCGTCGCCCTGATGCACGTCGCAATCGAAGATCAGCACCCGATTCACCCGACCACTTTCCAGCAGGTAATGGCTGATCACCGCCAGGTCGTTGAAGATGCAGAACCCGGCCGGGTAGTCGTAGTGCGCATGGTGGGTGCCGCCCGCCAGGTGGCAGGCCAGACCATGCTCCAGTGCCTGCTCGGCCGCCAGCAACGAACCGCCGACCGCCCGCACCGTACGCCGGGCCAGGGCTTCGTTCCAGGGCAGGCCGAGGCGGCGCTGGTCTTCGCGGGATAATTCGCCACTCATGTAGCGTTCGATATACGAAGGGTCATGGGCGAGGGCGAGAATCTCTGCCGGACACAGTTCCGGGCGCAACAGGTCGGCGTCGAGGGTCAGGCCGCTGTCCACCAGGTGATCGCGCAACAGGCGGAACTTGTCCATGGGGAAGCGGTGGTCCGCCGGAAACTCGGGACTGTAGTCTTCGTGATAAATCAGCGGCAGTGGCATGGTCATTTCATGTAGGAATGAGAGAAGGATCCTACCAGCGTTGTAGACTGGCGACATTGAAATGGAGGGGCGGGGCACGATGGAGCCAATACTGGAACTTGAAAGCGCTCGGCTGCTGTTGCGCCAGTGGCGCGACGAAGATTTAGCGGACTTTGCGGCGATGTGTGCCGATCCGCAGGTGATGCGCTATTTCCCGGCAACCTTGAGCCGGCTGGAAAGCGCATCATTGATCGGGCGAATCCGTGGTCATTTCGCCGAGCACGGTTATGGTCTCTGGGCCTTGCAGCGAAAGGACTCTGGCCAGTTCATCGGGTTTACCGGGCTCAACGTGGTCGGATTCGACGCGCCTTTTACCCCCGCCACGGAAATCGGCTGGCGCCTGGCCCGCGAGCACTGGGGCCTCGGTTACGCCAGTGAAGCGGCGTGGACCGCTCTGCGCTGCGGGTTCGACCGCTTGCCGCTGAAAGAGGTCGTGGCCTTCACGACGCAAACCAATCTGCCGTCAGAGAAAGTCATGCAGGCCATCGGCATGCACCATGATCCGGAAAATGACTTCGATCACCCGCGACTCGAAGCCGATCATCCGTTGCGGCGGCATGTGCTGTATCGCATCAGCCGCGAGCAATGGCTGCAAACCTTGCATGGATAACCTGACACGGACGTTTACAATGGCCCTCGTGGGCAGAGTCCAGAAACTGAATCGAGCGTTGCAGCCAAGGCTGCGCGACAATGTTTTGCGTGAGGAGCATCTGAATGAGCCAAGTGTTGGATGATCTGGTCGACCTGCTGACCCTGGAGCCGATCGAAGAAAACCTGTTCCGTGGCCGTAGCCAGGACCTGGGTTTTCGTCAGTTGTTCGGTGGTCAGGTGCTCGGTCAGTCGCTGTCGGCGGCCAGTCAGACGGTTGAAGAGGCGCGCCATGTGCATTCGATGCACGGCTATTTCCTGCGTCCGGGCGATGCCGGGTTGCCGGTGGTGTATCAGGTTGACCGGGTGCGTGACGGTGGCAGTTTCAGCACGCGTCGGGTGACGGCGATCCAGAAGGGCCACCCGATCTTCACATGCAGTGCGTCGTTCCAGTACGACGAAGAAGGCTTCCAGCACCAGACCGAAATGCCGCAAGTGGTCGGCCCGGAAAACCTGCCATCGGAGCTGGAGATCACCCAGCAGCGCGCACACCTGATCCCCGAAAAAATGCGCGAAAAACTGCTGTGCCCGAAGCCGATCGAATTTCGCCCGGTGACCGAGAAAGATCCCTACAACCCGCTGCCCTCCGACCCGGTCAAGTACGTCTGGTTCCGCGCCGATGGGGCTTTGGCCGATTCGCCGGCGCTGCATAAATACCTGCTGGCCTATGCATCGGACTTCGGTCTGCTGGTCACCTCGATGCAACCCCACGGCAAATCGGTCTGGCACAAGGACATGCAGGTCGCCAGCCTTGATCACGCGTTGTGGTTCCATCAGGATCTGCGCGCCGATGACTGGTTGCTCTACGCGATGGACAGTCCGTGGGCCGGCAACTCCCGTGGATTCTCCCGTGGCAGCGTGTTCAACCGCGCCGGACAACTGGTGGCCTCGGTCACCCAGGAAGGCTTGATCCGTCACCGCAAGGATTGGGCATGAGCCTGGCCGACGTGCGTCACTGGGTGTTCGACATGGACGGTACCCTGACGGTGGCCGTGCACGACTTCGCGGCGATTCGCGTGGCGTTGGCGATCCCTGCCGAACACGACATCCTGACCCACCTCGCCGCACTGCCGGCCGAGGAGGCTGCGGCCAAACATGCGTGGCTGCTGGAGCATGAGCGGGACCTGGCCCTCGGTTCGCAACCGGCACCGGGCGCGGTGGAGCTGGTGCGCGAACTGGCCGGGCGCGGTTATCGCCTGGGCATTCTCACGCGCAATGCCCGGGAGCTGGCACATGTCACACTGGAGGCCATTGGCCTGGCCGACTGCTTTGCGCTGGAGGATGTGTTGGGTCGTGATGATGCGCCGCCCAAGCCGCATCCGGGCGGGCTATTGAAACTGGCCGAAGCGTGGAAGGTGCCGGCGAGCGAGATGGTGATGGTGGGTGACTACCGCTTCGATCTCGATTGCGGGCGAGCGGCGGGTGCACGCACGGTGCTGGTGAATCTGCCGGATAATCCATGGCCGGAATTGACCGATTGGCATGCGGCGGATTGTGTTGAGTTGCGGCAGATGCTGTTGGCTTGAAGAATAGGCTGTCTGATCCGACGCCTTCGCGAGCAAGCCCGCTCCCACAATAGGTCTGTGTGGACTCGATATCGAATATCACTAGAGAACCACTGTGAGAGCGAGCTTGCTCGCGATGGCGTCAGATCAGGAACTGCATAACCTACTGCCCAAACAACGCCTTCTGCCCCTCCGGCGATGTAAACATCCCATCCCCGTCATGCCCGACCCCGGGTACTTCAATCAGTTGCTGCTTCAACCCTTGCGGTTGCAGCCGCTTCAGATAATCAAAGTAGTAACGCCCGCGGGCCAATCGATACGGCCCTTGCGCCCTGGCCTCACAGCTCTTGTCCAGCGCCGGATGATTCGGATCGATGTCCTGCTGCCCCAGCAGATAAACAACTTCACGCTTGAGGTAACTTTCCTGCAACTGCGCGGCGGTTTGTCCTTCGGCGTAGGCCGGTAAATCCGTCAGCCCGTACTTCCAGCGATTGAAATTCGGGCAACCGGCGTGGCTGAACGCCACGGGCCGACGCTCATCGAAATAAGCATAGGAGGACGGATTGGCGATTACGTAGCGCACCTGCACGCCGGCCGCATCGAGCTCGGATTGCGCGTGACCGAGCAACGCATAGCGCTGAACCACCTGCGCGCCGCCGGAGTGCCCGGCGATGACGATTTTCTTCACATCCGGAAACTGCTGGCGGTCACCAAGGCGGGCGATGATTTCGTCGAGCGCCGCGTAGGAACTCAGCCGAAACGGTGCCGTGGATTCGCCGCCGGCCATCCATTCATTGCCTTGCCAGCGCAAAACGGAGTCGGCCACCGGATGGACAGCAACATCGGTTTCATTGAGGAATTGCGGGGCGATCACCAGGGTCGTAGCGCTTTGCCCGGCCAGTTCGGCCGCGTGCTCACCGCTCTGCAGATAGGTTTGCGCGTTGCGCAAGCGACCGTGGAGGATGATCAGCACCCGTTCGATTTTTGCCGGGGCGGGGCTGATGCCCACCGCGATTTCACCTGATTTCAACAACAGGCGCCCTGAGCTGAGGTCTTTGACCCCATGCTCGGCGGCCTGGGACGTTGCGCAAGTAAACAGAACAACCAACAACCACTTCTTCATTTACAGATTTTTCGCCGCAAAGGTATCGCACTGGCCAACCTGGCCTTGGGCGAAACCGGTTTTGAACCAGCGCACCCGTTGCGCCGACGTACCGTGGGTGAACGAGTCCGGGACTACACGGCCCTGTCCCCGCTGTTGCAAACGATCGTCACCGATGGCGTTCGCTGCGTTCAGTGCTTCTTCGATGTCGCCCGGTTCCAGCCAGTTCAGGCGCTTCTGCGCATTGTTGGCCCAGACGCCGGCCAGGCAATCGGCCTGCAGTTCCTGGCGAACCAGCAAACCGCCGTCGCCTTCCATTTGCCGGCCTTGTTGGCGCGCTGCCTGAATTTTCGCGGAAACCCCGAGCAAGGTCTGCACGTGGTGTCCGACTTCGTGAGCGATCACGTAGGCCTGGGCGAAGTCGCCCGCGGCGGAAAAGCGTTGGGACATTTCCTGGAAGAACGCCATGTCCAGGTAGACCTTCTGGTCGGCCGGGCAATAGAAGGGGCCGGTCGCCGAGGTGGCCAGACCGCAGGCCGAATTCACGCGGTTGCTGAACAACACCAGGGTCGGGTCCTTATATTGACGGCCGGCCTGCTGGAATATCGCGCCCCAGGTGTCTTCGGTGTCGCCGAGGATCGAACGCACAAATTCCGCGCTCTGATCGTTGGCCGGCGGTGCCTGGCGACTCTGGTTGGTGGCGGGCGCCGATTGCTGCTCCATTTGCCCGGTCAGTTGTCCGAGGATCTGCAGCGGATCCTGGCCGGTGATCCAGCCGATGCCGACAATCAGGAGGATCGCCGTCAGGCTCAAGCCCTTGCCACCGCCAAAACGCATGCCGCCGCCACCGCCGCCGACATCATCGCCACGGGCGTCGACCACGTTGTCGCTGCGTCGGCCTTTTTTCCATAGCATGTGGGAATCCTCTTCTGTTCCGGGTAAAGCTCCGTGCGATGAGTGTTGCTGCCAAGTGGGAGCGGCGCCAGTCCGGTCGTCCGTCTTTTTCTTGCGCACAGGCTGATTCCCGGCACCCCGCGAGGGGCTGCCGAGAAGGTTTCAGGCTTGTATTGAACACAGATAACCCATCGAATTCCGTCGGGCGATGGGTTTTTATTGTGAGGGCGATCGCCGGTCCTGCGGATTATTCGTCGAATGCATCCCATACCGGCGCAAAGTCAGGGCTGACCTGACGCTCGCGTTTGGACAGGTTGGCGATCAAGGCACGGTCTTCATCATCCAGTCGCACATCCAGCGCCGCGAGGTTGGCCAATTGATTGGACTCGCTGCTGGCCTTCGGGATCGCGGCCACGTTGGGTTGATCGAGCAGCCATTTGAGCGCGACCTGGGTCGGTAGTACGCCGTGTTTCGCGGCGATTTGCTGGATGGCCGGAATCTGCGACACCTTGTTGCGCGCCAGTGGCGTGTAGGCTGTCAGCGCAAGATCTTGTTGACGGGCGTAGTTGAGCAGGGCGTTTTGTCCGAGCAGCACGTGGTACTCGACCTGGATCGCCGACAGCGGCGCCCCCAGCTCTTCGACGACTTTGCGTAGCAAGGGCAGTGGAAAATTCGCCACGCCAATGTTGCGCGCCAGGCCTTGCTCCCTGAACGATACCAGGGTTTCTATGGTGCGCGGCAAGTCCCAATCGGTGGTTGGCCAATGGAGCATGAACAGGTCGACGTATTCGCTGCGCAGGGCTTTGAGGCTACGGTCCATGGAGTGGCGCATGGCGTCGGGTTGCAGTTGGTCCCACCAGACTTTGGTCGTGACATGGATCTGCTCGCGGGGTGTCGGACTGTTCGCCAGCGCCTGTCCGACAGCGTCTTCGTTGTTGTAGGCCGAAGCCGTGTCGATGTGCCGGTAACCCAGGGCCAGAGCCTGCTCCACGGCACGGGTGCATTCTTCGCCGAGCATTGGCCAGGTGCCGAGGCCGAGTTTCGGCATGTTCAAACCCTGTGGGTTAACGATGTGCTGCATGGTCGATCTCCTTTTCATACGCAGTGACGCCTGCGATATGGCGCGCAGCGATGTAGCCGAAGGTCAGCGCCGGGCCGAGGTTGATGCCGCCAGCGGGGTAGTGGCCGCCCATGATGCTGGCCATGTCGCCGCCCGCCGCGTACAGGCCGGCGATGGGTTGCGCCGCGTCATCCAGGACCTGGGAGTGTTGGTTCACCTTGAGTCCGGCGAAGGTGCCGAAGCAGCCCGGCTGGACTTTCACGGCATAGAAGGGGCCTTGTTCGATCGGCGCGACGCATGGGTTGGGTTGTTGCCGTGCGTCACCCTGCTTGCGGTTGTAGGGCGTGGAGCCACGACCGAACTGCGGGTCCTCGCCGTTGCGCGCGTGGCGGTTGTAGTTCGACACGGTGGTGCGCAAGCCAACCGGGTCGATGCCGCAGGCGGCAGCCAATTCCTCAAGGGTGTTGCCGGTTTTCAGATAGCCGCTGCGGATGAAGGATGACAGCGGCACCGGAAATGGCCGAGAGATGCCCAGGCCATATCGACGCTGAAAGCCATGGGTGCAGATCAGCCACGACGCCACTTCTTCACCCGGCGGGGCGGCGGCGACCATGGCCGTGACGTAGTCGTAGTAGCCGTTGGCTTCATTGACAAAACGCTGGCCGTTGCTCAGCACACCGATGATGCCGGGTTTGCCCCGCTCGATGATGTGCGGGAAGTGTCCCGTGCTGCCGTCGCTGTGCGGCACCTGCGACACCGGCGCCCAGGCGACGGCGGACGCCATGTCGCTATTGACCCGGGCACCGGCACTTTCCCCCAGGCGCAGGCCATCGCCGCAAACGCCGAGGGGCGGCAAGGCCAAATGCTCATGCCCGGTCGGTGTGCGGGGGAACAGTGCCTTGCGGCGTTCTATGTCATTGGCGAAACCACCCGCGGCGAGCACCACGGCCTTGCGTGCATGGATGCGCACCGAGCCTTTGGTGGTGATGACCACGGCACCTCGTACCTGATCATTCTCGCGCAGCAATCGGCTCACCGGCGCGGATTCCCAGAGCAACACGCCGAGGTCTTCGGCGGATTTCGCCAGGCGTGCCACCAAGGCCACGCCGTTGACCAGTTGCATCGCCCGGCCATGCATGGCGAGGTCAAACAGGTGACGGCTGAAACGCCGCGTAACATGCCAGGCCGCCGACAGCGAACGGGTCAGGTTGAGGAATGCCGTGAGGTCCGCTCCCGCCATGATCGGCATGCCCATGAACGATGTTTCCCGCATGGTTTTGCGCAGGCGCTTGAGCAGTGTGCCGACTTTTCGTGCGTCGTAAGGGGCAGCGATCACCGAGCGTCCACCGGTACCGGCCCCGGGCGTGTCGCCATGAATGTCGGCAATGGCGTTGCCATCGGAAAACTGCAGCGAGGTGTGCTGCTCGAAGAACGACACCATCCGCGGGCCGGCCTCCAGGAAAGCGTCGATCAACGCCGGGTCAAAACGCTCGCCCAGTTCGTGTTTCAGGTAAGTGCGCGGCAGTTCAACGTCTTCGACGATGCCCGCGCGCCGGGCCAGCGGGTTGCAGGGCACCCAGGCCCAGCCACCGGACCAGGCCGTGGCACCGCCGAACACAGGGTCCTTTTCCACCACTATGACTTTCAGCCCGTGCCACGCGGCGGTCACAGCCGCCGACAGTCCCGCCGCACCGGAGCCAACGATCAGCACATCGCAGTCGATGTCGGGAAGAAAGTGCGCTTCGGCAGGCATTGTTGAACTCCGGTGTGTTTTTTTTGGAATCTGGTTCCGGAAAATATAAGAATCAGGTGAGGCCGGACAAGTCTTGAGGGGGTAAAGCGGGCGGTTATCGAACGGTCAGTTCCAGATTTCGCATTCGTGCGGTTGTCTTCTAGAATCGAGCAAATTTTGCGTGGAACCGACCATGGCCGGCAGTCAGATCGAACGTGTTTTCAGTGTGCTCGAAAGCCTCACCAGCGATCCCCGTGGCCTGCCGATGCAGACCCTGGCGGAGCAACTGGATATCCCCAAGAGCGCGACCCATCGCCTGCTGGCCGAGCTGATCCGCCTCGGTTATGTGCGGCAGAATCCGGATAATTTGCGTTATCACCTCTCGACCAAACTGGTGGCGATGGGCTTCCGTTACCTGTCGAGCAGCGGTGCCGACATCGTGCAGCCGGTGCTTGACCGCCTGGCGCAGGAAACCGGCGAACTGGTACGTCTCGGGGTGATCGACGGTGAGCGTCAGACCTGGATTGCCAAGTCCCAGGGCGCGCGTTCCGGTCTGCGTTACGACCCGGATATGGGCCGCGATGCGCCGTTGTTCTACACAGCCTCGGGGCATGCGTGGCTGGCGTGCATGAGCGATGCCGAGGCCTTGTCGCTGGTGGAACGGCAGGGCGCGCAGGTGCCGGAACATGTGGGACCGAACGCGCCGCGCTCGAACATCGAATTGCTCGAGCGCCTGCGTCTGGCGCGGAAGCAGGGCTACGCCTGGGTCGAGGAGAGCTCGGCGGTCGGCACTTCGGCGATTGCGGCAGTGGTGCGCCATCCCGCCGATGGGCGGGTGATCGGCGTGCTCAGCATCGCCGGACCGAGCGCACGGATGCCGGGGGCGCGGCTGCATGAGCTGGCGCCGTTGTTGCTGGCATATACCGAGGAGTTGTCGGCGGCAAGTTTGGCGTCGGAGTTGTTTGCTTAAGACCCTCGCAAAAAAACCTCTGTAGGAGCGAGCTCTATGTACAGCTTGAGAAGCTGTGCGCTGTTCGAACACTTTCAGGACAGGTCTGTGTAAGAATCTGGAACCAGGTTCTAAATTATTGGAATTCATCGCTCCAATAACACTCACAAGAGGACCGTATCTTGAATTCGCCACTTCGCATCGCCCTGATCGGTGCTGGCAACATGGGCCAGCAGCACTACCAACATCTGCAATCCCTGACTGAAGCGACGTTGTGCGCCGTGGCCGATCCCGGACCGCAGGCGACCAGTCTTGCGGCGCAATGGGGCGTAGCCTGTTTCGCCGATCATCGTCAGATGCTGGAGCAGGCGAAGCCAGACGCTGTCATCGTCGCCAACCCGAACACGCAGCACGTCAGCACGGCCCTCGATTGCCTCGCGGCCGGCGTGCCGGTACTGCTGGAAAAACCGGTTGGCGTGCACCTGGATGAAGCCAGGGAGCTGGTGGCTGCCTCGAAGGCCAGTGGCGTTCCGGTACTGGTCGGACATCACCGTCGGCACAACCCGCTGATCGCCCGCGCCCACGAACTTGTCCACAGCGGCGCACTGGGTCGGTTGACCACGGTCACAGCGCTCTGGCAGTTGCGCAAGCCCGACAGCTATTTCGAAACACCCTGGCGCCGCGAGGCCGGTGCGGGGATGTTGTTGACCAACCTGATCCACGACCTCGATCTGCTGCGGCACTTATGCGGTGAAGTGCGTCAGGTGCAGGCCATCACCAGCAATGCCATTCGCGGGTTTGCCAATGAGGATTGCGCGGCGGTGTTGCTGCAATTCGACAACGGCACACTGGGCAGCCTGACCGGCTCCGATGCGGTGGCCGCGCCCTGGAGCTGGGAGCTGGATTCGGGGGAGAACCCGGTGTATCCGCGCCATCCTGATCAACCGTGTTACTTGCTGGCCGGAACGGGTGGGGCGCTGAGCATTCCGCAGCTCAAACGCTGGCACTACAACGAAGTCGATGGCGGCTGGCATCAACCGTTGCTGGCAACCCAGGAAAGCTTCAGTGCCGATGAAGCCCTGCGTTTGCAGTTGCAGCACTTCGTGCGCGTTGCGCGCCGGGAGGTCGAGCCGCTGGTGAGTGCCGCCGATGCCGCGCGTACGTTAGCGCTGATCGAAGCCATCCGCGAAGCTGCCGAAACCGGGCGTGCCTGCGCGCCATCCTTGATCGAGGGTTGAGCATGAGCGAGCGTATCTTCTCCCTGGCCAGCCTGACCGTGCTGGAGTTGTCACCACCTGACATGGTCGAGGTCGCCGCGCGGGCCGGTTACAGCCATGTCGGCTTTCGTCTGGTGCCGGCGACCCCGGAGGAGCACCATTTTGCCCTGGTGGCCGACCACGAATTGCGGCGCCAGACCCTGGCGCGTCTGCGCGATACCGGTATTCGGGTGCTGGACGTCGAAATCCTGCGGCTCAAGCCGGAAACCGTCGTAGCCGAGTTCGAAAAGATCCTCGCGGTGGGTGCCGAGTTCGGCGCCAGTGAGTTGCTGGTGGCCGGCAACGATCCGGACGAACAGCGGCTGACGCAGCGTTTTGCCGAGCTCTGTGATCTGGCGGCAGCCTATGGGCTGCACCCGCACCTGGAGTTCATGCCCTGGACCGATGCGCGCAATCTTCAACAAGCCACGCGTATCGTGGAAAACGCCGGGCGTGCAAACGGCGGCGTATTGGTCGACGCCTTTCACTTCGACCGCTCTGGATCGCGGCTGGAAGATCTGGCCAAAGTTGCCCCCTCACGGTTACGGTATGCACAGTTGTGTGACGTCGCAGGACCTCGGCCGGCCAATATGGCGGAGATCTTGCGCCAGGCGCGTAACGAACGGCGTTTCCCCGGCGATGGCGATTGTGACTTGCCGGGGTTGTTGCGCGGTTTGCCGGCTGACATTCCGTTGAGCCTGGAGATTCCCACCGTGCAGTTGCTGGAGCAGGGCGTGAGTGGACTGGATCGGGCGCAGATGGCGCTGGATAAAACCCGGGAGTTGTTGGCGCGGCTGTAATCGGTGCGGCGCACCTGTCTCGGGCAAGCCATGCTCCCACAGGTTCTATGCTGGCTGAGTGGAAGCGTGGTTTGCCCGTGATGCTTTTGATTTCAAGTAAGGAAACCCAATGACCGTCAGCACCCCGCTTTCCGGCGTCAATCAGCCCTTCAAAGGGATCCTGCTGATCGTTGTCGCAACCTTCCTGTTTTCCAGCCACGACGCCTTTTCCAAATACCTCTCCGGTTTCTATCCCATTGTCATGGTGGTCTGGGCGCGCTACGTGGTTCACACCTTGTTGATGGCCGGGATTTTCCTGCCGCAGTCCGGGCTGCGGGTGCTGCGTACCAAACGGCCATTGCTGCAGGTGATCCGGGCGCTGTGCCTGTTGGGCACCAGTCTGTTTTTCACCACGGGGCTGATGTACATCCCGCTGGCCGAGGCCACGTCGGTCAACTTCCTCGCTCCGGTACTGGTCACCGCGCTGTCGGTACCGCTGCTGGGCGAGCGGGTGACGCGGGGGCAATGGCTGGCAGTGATTTTCGGTTTTAGCGGGGTGCTGATCATCGTTCACCCCGGGGGTGATCTGTTTACCCCGGCGGTGTTGCTGCCGTTCTGCTCGGCGCTGTTTTTCTGCTTCTATCAACTGCTGACGCGCAAGCTCAGCGAGATTGACAGCCCGACCACCAGCAACTTTTTCGCAGGCTTGTGCAACACGCTGGTGATGAGTGCGCTGGTGCCGTTCTTCTGGCAGACGCCGAACCTGGTGCATGGCGCGATGATGCTGGCGCTGGGGGCCTGCGGGATGACGGCTCACCTATTCCTGACCCAGGCGTTCCGCCTCGCGGCACCGGCACTGCTGGCGCCGTTCAGCTATTGCCAGATCATCTTCGCCGGTCTCTTGGGCTGGCTGCTGTTTTCCCACACGCCGACACTGACCACCGTGCTCGGCATTGCCGTGATCTGCTGCAGCGGGTTGGTGGCCGCGTGGCAACAAAGCCGCCGCTAAGCTGCGGTAAAACGCAGGCAAAAAAAAGCGCAGACCCGAGATCGGGCCTGCGTCGAGGGAACATCAGTCTTCTGTTTTCGGAATCTTGCGCGGTGCCATGAAGTACATCCAGGTCAGCGCAATGAAGTACATCGCCGGAATCATGGTGAACAGCACGGTGTAGTTGTTGTTGGTGACGGTCAGGATGTGGCCGACCAACTGGGTCATGAACATCCCGCCAATCGCCGCACACATGCCGCCGAAACCGAACACCGTACTCATCATGTGCTTGGGCGTGTAGTCCATTACCAGGCTCCAGATGTTCGCGGTCCAGGCCTGGTGCGCACCGATGGCCAGGGAGATGGCGGCCACCGCGACCCACAGGTTGCTGGAGCCGGCCGCCATGATCACGCCGATGATGCAGCAGGCGAACAGGAACATGGACATCAGTCGCGCCTTGATCGGGTTGACGCCGCGACCGATCAGGAACGAGGAAAGGATGCCGCCACCAACGCTACCGAAGTCGGCAGTGAGGTAGATGATGATCAGCGGGATACCCATCTGGGTGACGTTGATGCCCAGGTTGTATTGCTGGTTGAGGAACGGCGGCAGCCAGTACAGGTAGAACCAGAACACAGGCGCCGTCATCGAGTAGGCGAGGGCGAAGGCCCAGGTGCCGCGCATGCGCAGGATTTTCGAGAACGGCACGCGGGTTTGTTCCGGTTCGACTTCGTTCTGGATGTAGTCCAGTTCCGACTGTTTGACGCTCGGGTGGTCTTCCGGATTGAAGTACTTCAGGCCCCAGAACAGCAACCAGATCCCGCCCAGTGCCGACATGCACAGGAACGCGGCCTGCCAGCCCCAGACGTGCAGGATCAGTGGCAGTAGCATGGGGGTGAACATCGCACCAACGTTGGTGCCGGCGTTGAAAATGCCGGTGGCCACGGCGCGCTCGCCGGCCGGGAACCACAGGCGGGTGGTTTTCACGCAAGCCGGATAGTTCGCTGCTTCGGTGAGGCCGAGGATGAAGCGGCAAACCATGAAACCGACCGCCGAAGTGGCCAGGCCGTGGGCACCGGTCGCCAGGCTCCAGAGCAGCACCGCGCAGAAGAACACGCGCTTGACGCCGACCCGGTCGATCAAGCGGCCTTGCAGCACGAAGCCGATGGCGTAGCCGACCTGGAACCAGAAGTTGATGTTGGCGTAGTCCATCGCCGTCCAGCTCATCTCCTTGGCCAGGATAGGCTGCATCACGCCCAGGGCGGCGCGGTCGATGTAGTTAAGGGTAGTGGCGAAAAACACCAGTGCCAGCATGCCCCAACGGGTTTTGCCGACTGCCATGGCGCCGCGGATTTTGTTGCCGATGCCACCGGCAGTGACGTTCATGGCCGGAGCCATGCGTGAGCTTTGGGAAGGAATCATGTGTACCACCCGTTTTTTTGAATTTGTTATTTGGTGTTTTGGACATCGCGGCCGGTGCTGCGTGTCCGGACTTAATGTGAGGACGATGTTGGGCAGTGGACAAAAAATCGTCAATTCGCCAATCACCATTTTGTTCGATAATCGAACACAAAACTAACTGGGTAGTACACTTTAAATTGCTCAATGCATCGCCCAGCTCAATAATCCGCTCACTCTTTTAAAAGCGGCGCAAATTCCCTGTAGCCGAAGCCTCCACCGGGAGCCGAAAACATGCAGCGTTCCATTGCCACCGTATCCTTGAGCGGTACCCTGCCGGAAAAGCTCGAAGCCATTGCCGCCGCCGGGTTCGACGGCGTCGAGATTTTCGAGAACGACCTTCTCTACTACGACGGTAGTCCGCGGGAAATTAAACAGATGTGCGCCGATCTCGGGATCGCCATCACCCTGTTTCAACCGTTCCGCGATTTCGAAGGTTGCCGCCGCGATCGCCTGTCGCGCAACCTGGAACGTGCCGAGCGCAAGTTCGACCTGATGCAGGAGCTGGGCACTGACCTGGTGCTGGTGTGCAGCAATGCATCGGCCGAGTCCATCGGTGATGAACAGATTCTGGTCGACGACTTGCGACTGCTGGCTGAGCACGCCGGGGGACGCGGCCTGCGCATCGGTTACGAAGCGCTGGCCTGGGGCCGGCATGTGAACACCTGGCAACAGGTGTGGAACATCGTGCGTCAGGCCGATCACCCAAGCCTCGGCGTGTTGCTGGACAGCTTTCACACCTTGTCGCTCAAGGGCGATCCAAGCGCTATCGCCGAGATTCCAGGCGACAAGATTTTCTTCGTGCAAATGGCTGACGCGCCGATCCTGGCCATGGACGTGCTGGAGTGGAGCCGGCATTTTCGCTGCTTCCCGGGCCAGGGTGAATTCGACTTGCCGGGGTTCCTCGCGCCGATCATCAAGAGCGGCTACACCGGGCCGCTGTCGCTGGAGATCTTCAACGACGGTTTCCGCGCCGCACCGCCACGGGCCAACGCCGCCGACGGCTTACGTTCGTTGCTGTACCTGGAAGAGAAAACCCGCGAGCGTCTGGCGCAGGAGGCCACGCCTGCGGCCAACTCCGAGATTCTGTTCGAAACGCCCAAGGCCAGTGAGTACAACGGCATCGAGTTCCTGGAGTTTGCCGTGGACGAAAGCCTCGGCGCCAAGCTCGCCCATTGGCTGGAGCGACTGGGCTTCGTCAAGGCCGGGCAGCATCGCTCCAAGAGCGTCAGTCTGATGCGCCAAGGCGATATCAACCTGATCCTCAACTCCGAGCCTTACTCGTTCGGCCACAGCTTTTTCGAAGCCCACGGCCCTTCGTTGTGCGCTACCGCCGTGCGGGTCAAGGACAGCGCCAGCGCGCTGGCCCGCGCCGTGGCCTACAAGGGCCAGCCCTATCGCGGGCTGGTGGGCCCCAATGAATTGGAACTGGCGGCGGTGCGTGCGCCGGATGGCAGCCTGATCTATCTGGTGGACCAGGATGCCGACGTCTACGGCACCGACTTCAATCTGCTGGCGGATGCGCCGGTCAGCGGTGGCCTCAAGCGCATCGACCACATGGCCATGGCGCTGCCGGCCGACAGCCTCGACAGTTGGGTACTGTTCTATAAGAGCCTGCTGGATTTCGAGGCGGACGATGAAGTCGTGCTGCCGGATCCTTATGGCCTGGTGAAGAGCCGTGCCTTGCGCAGTCGCGACAGTTCGATCCGCCTGCCACTGAACATTTCCGAGAACCGCAACACCGCGATCTCACATGCGCTGTCGAGTTATCGCGGCTCCGGTGTTCATCACATCGCGTTTGATTGTGATGACATCTTTGCCCAGGTCAGCCGTGCAAAAGAGGCGGGCGTGCCGCTGTTGGATATCCCGCTCAACTACTACGATGACCTGGCGGCGCGGTTCGATTTCGACGACGAGTTCCTCAGCGAACTGGCCTACTACAATGTGTTGTACGACCGCGATGCTCAGGGCGGTGAGCTGTTTCATGTGTACACCGAGCCGTTCGAGGGGCGATTCTTCTTCGAGATCATCCAGCGTAAAAACGGTTATGCCGGCTACGGCGCGGCCAACGTCGCGGTGCGCCTGGCGGCCATGGCCAAATCCCGTAGCGGCGCATTGCGCCAGGCGAAGTTGTAGGAAATTCGTAAACGCGGGATTAAACGTGGGCCGCGCGGCTTCCTTCACCGTGCCGCGCAGCCCATAATCGCCAGCCTGTGCAGTGATGGCCGTGAGCCCGCAATGACAATGACTTCAGAACTCCCCGCAGCCTCCGTAGAACCTGGTATCGAGCCGCGCAAGAGTCGCAAGAACAACCCGGAAAAGACCCGCGAAAACATCCTGCAGGAGGCGATCGTCGAGTTCGTCCAACAGGGGCTTTCCGGGGCGCGCGTCGATGCCATCGCCGAGCGCATCCACACCTCCAAGCGCATGATCTATTACTACTTCGGCAGTAAGGAGCAGCTCTACGTCGAGGTGCTGGAGAAACTCTACGGCGATATCCGCAACACCGAAAATCGCCTGCACCTGGCGGAACTGGCGCCGGTCGAAGCCATTCGGCGGCTGGTGGAGTTCACCTTCGATCACCATGATCGCAACGTGGATTTTGTGCGCATCGTCAGTATCGAGAACATTCACAACGCCGAGTACGTGAAGCGCTCCGATGCGATCAAGGCGATGAACAACACTATCCTCGATTCACTGGGCGAGATTCTGCGCCGCGGCGCCGAGCAAGGGCTGTTCCGTACCGGTCTTGATCCGCTGGATGTGCATCTGCTGATCAGTTCGTTCTGCTTCTATCGCGTCTCGAACCGCCACACCTTTGGTGAGATTTTTCAGATCGACCTGCCGGATGAATGCATCAAGCAGCGTCATCGGGAGATGATTTGCGAGTCGGTTCTGCGGTACCTGCAAGCCTGAGGCGAGGTGAGGGGGTTGCCCCCTCACCTCAGTCATTCAGTCATTCATGCTCTGGAAATGTTCAAGCATCCGCTGGGCATCCGGCACCACGCCGCTGAACAACTCGAACGCCTTCACCGCCTGAAACACCGCCATGTTGCCGCCGTCCAGCGTCCGGCAACCGAGGGCGCGGGCGTTGCGCAGCAGTTCGGTTTCCAGCGGGAAGTAGACGATCTCCGCTACCCACAGTTCGGCCCGCAGCAGCTCCACCGGCACTGGCATGCCTGGCAGCTTTTTCATACCCATCGGCGTGGTGTTCACCAGGCCGTCAGCTTGGGCCATGGCGTTGGGCAGCTCATATCCGGCCACCGCTCGAGCGACGCCGAAATGCTGATTGAGATTGTCAGCCAGATCCTGGGCGCGGCGGATGTCCACGTCAAAAATGCTTAGCTGTTGTACGCCTTCGCTCAACAACGCGTGGGCCACCGCTGCACCTGCGCCGCCGGCGCCCATTTGTACGACACGTTCAACGGCAACGCCCTTCAAGCCCCGGCGAAAACCCTCGGCAAAGCCCAGGCAATCGGTGTTGTGGCCGATGCGTTTGCCATCCTTGAGCACCACCGTGTTGACCGCACCAATACCGCGGGCCTCCGGCGAGAGTTCGTCGAGCAGAGGGATGATCGCTTGCTTGCATGGAAAGGTGATGTTCAGCCCGGTGTAGTTCATGCGCTCGGCAGCCATCAACAGGTCGGGCAGGGCGTTGCTGTCGAGCTTCAACTGATCAAGATCGATCAGGCGATAGAGGTAGCGCAGTCCCTGGGCATCGCCTTCATGCTCGTGCATGGCTGGTGTGCGGGAAGCCTGGATGCCGGCGCCAATCAGCCCGGCCAGTATCACGTGGGTCTGAGTCACGGCGAGCACCCCTTCAAACGATGACTGAAGTGTTCCAGCGCCAGGCGATAGCCATGACTGCCAAAACCGGCCATCACCGCCGTTGCAATGGCGGATACGAACGAGTGGTGGCGGAAGGGCTCGCGGGCGTGCACGTTGGACAGGTGGACTTCGATCACCGGCAGTTCGCTGGCGACCAGGGCGTCGCGGATGGCGACCGAGGTGTGAGTCCACGCGGCAGGATTGATGACGATCCCGGCGCAGCGACCGCGGGCGGCGTGAATCCAGTCGAGCAATTCGCCTTCATGGTTGGTCTGGCGAAACTCCACTGCCAGGCCAAATTCTTCGGCGCTACGTGCGCACAGGGTCGAAATGTCTGCCAGGGTTTCGTGGCCGTAAGTCGCCGGTTCACGGGTGCCGAGCAGGTTCAGGTTCGGGCCGTTGAGCACCAGAACGATAGGGGACATCGGAATCTCTCCACTTATTATTTTTGGAATCGGCCGAGGATCCCGGCCTGTGGAGATAAATTGTACTAACTAGTTAATTTGGTCAATTGGAGTGAAGGCACGCTGACGGGTTGTGGGCGGTGATCGGACACTTTCGGTGTTCAGCGCGGCAAATGCTCCACCAGAAAATCAATGAACGCCCTCAAGCGTAGCGGTACATGGCGACTTTGCGGGTACAGCAAGGTAAACGGCCGGGAGCGCCCGCCATAGGGCTTGAGCACTTCCACCAGCGAGCCGTCGGCCAGTTCCTTTTCCACGATAAAACGATAGGTCTGAAACAACCCCGCCCCGTGTTTGGCCAAGGTGACACCGCCCAGTACATCGTCGGAACAACTGAGGCTGCCCTCGGCGAGAATTTCCCGGGGTACGCCTTCATCGTTGAACAACCAGGCAATACGCCGGCCGCTGCTGGGCAATTCGTACTGAATGCACTCGTGGTTTTCGAGGTCGTCGAGGGTTTGCGGAGTGCCGGCCCGTTTCAGGTAGTCGGGGCTGGCGATCATCACCAGGGCAGCATCTTCCAACGGGCGGGCGATCAGGCCGGAATCCGGGATGGCTCGCACGCGAATCGCCATGTCGTAGCCTTCGCCGACGAAATCGATGTTGCGATTGCTGATGTGCGACTCGACCTTCACCGCCGGATAGCGCGCCCGAAATTCGGGCAACAAAGGCAGGATTCGATGATGCGCGTAGGTGGTCGGAATACTGATGCGCAAGGTGCCGGACGGCACTTGCTGCTGGCCCATCACCTCGCGCTGGGCCTCGATCAGTTGCGCCAGGGCCAGGCGGCACTCCTCGTAATAGCGACGACCACTGTCGGTCAGCTTCACGCTGCGGGTGGTGCGCGCAAACAGACGCACGCCCAGGCGCTCCTCCATGCGCGACACCGAACGGCTCACGGCAGCTGGGGTGACACCCGCCACCAGCGCCGCGGCAGTAAAACTGCCGGCCTCGGCGGCCAGGCAAAACAGCTCAATGCTGCCCAACTGAAGATCTTCGAATTGTCGCTGCATGATTGATTACACCGGGGATCAGATGAAGTACCTGGATTAGTATTTATCAGGTGCCAGCGCCGTAATGAAAGGATTTCTTACCATTGCGCGCGGTGTTCCGCAGGGCTGGGTAACGGCAGGACACTAGTCTGAGGACGGAAGAAGTGATTCGACGGCCATTGCCAACGGTCGGATTTTCCAGAGAATGTCGAATCCTCGGATTCATTAACCTAACGGATGGGTTAGCATGAAGGTATGCAATTACAAAGGACTGTCGGTAGTGATCATGTTGCGAGACGAGCATTGTCCGCCTCATGCGCATGTGGAGGCCGGTACGTGGAGTGCGAGATTCAGGTTCTGCTTTTGGCACAACGGTGTCGAGCTCTGGGATGTAGTTCCGCTTTCGCGTCGGCCACCGTTGGCGGTGCTTGAGGGATTGCGCCAATCGCTCCAGCAACCTGCCCATTTGCGGCGCGCCCGGGGCATCTGGTGGCGAAAGTTACAAACGGCCTGTCTTGATAATCAATTGTGGGCCTGGCAAAGCAACGAAGTCGTTGTGGTGAAAAGGGTTGTCAGTACCACCAACATGATTGGATCGGCTTGCTACGAACCCGAATCGAACAAGACGTTGCTGTCCCTGATAGGCACACAGGAAGGTGTGGAGATCGAGTTATGAAAACGATAAAAGCCAAGGTTCAGGCCGATAATCCCGTAACGGAAAGTAGCCTGGACAAAGCCATTGAACGTGGCGAATTACGTAGAAAAAATAGCCTGCAGGCGACAGCGGTTACCTACCAGCCCCCCTGCCTGGCTGTCAGCTTCGAAGACGGCAGCGGCGTATTGTTGCCCGTGGCCAACTATCCGGAGTTCGATGATTTTGAGGGCGGGGACTTCGCCAGTCTGACTGTCGGCTATGCGGGTACTGCCCTATGCCATGAAGGCAAGGACCTGCATGTATCCATCGCCGGGATGATTTCTGCGAGCAAGTCGCTGATGGCCATGGCGGCCTCGGTCGTCGCTTCGCGCAATGGTCGTCAGAGCAGCGCCGCAAAGTCTGAAGCCGCGCGGGCCAACGGCAGGAAAGGCGGGCGCCCGCGCAAGGTCGATGTTGTCTTGTAAACGCCCACAAAAAAGCCGTCGTGAAGACGGCTTTTTTGTGCCTGGCAGGCGCCATCAACGCCGGGTCAGCATCACCCCGGATTCCATGTGATGGGTCCACGGGAACTGGTCGAACATTGCGCATCGGGAGATGCGGTGGGTGTCGTGCAGTTGGGCGATGTTGGCCGCCAGGGTCTCCGGGTTGCAGGAGATGTACAGGATGTTGTCGAAGCGCCGGGTCAGCTCGCAGGTGTCCGGGTCCATGCCGGCGCGGGGCGGGTCGACGAACACGCTGCCGAACTCGTAGCTCTTGAGGTCGATGCCGTGCAGGCGCCGGAACGGACGCACTTCGTTCAGGGCTTCGGTCAGCTCTTCGGCGGACAAACGCACCAGGGTGACGTTATCCACTGCGTTTTCGCTGAGGTTGCTCAAGGCCGCGTTGACCGAAGTCTTGCTGATTTCGGTGGCCAGCACCTTGCGCACGCGGGTGGCGAGCGGCAGGGTGAAGTTGCCGTTGCCGCAATACAGCTCCAGCAAATCATCGGAGCGATCGCCAAGCGCATCGTATGCCCAGTTGAGCATCTTCTGGTTCACCGTGCCGTTGGGCTGGGTGAACGCGCCTTCGGGCTGGCGATAGCTGAAGGTGCGGCCGCCGACTTCCAGCTTCTCGACCACGTAATCGTGACCGATGACTTCGCGTTTGCCCTTGGAGCGGCCGATGATGCTGACGTTCAAGTCGGCCGCGAGTTTCGACGCCGCCGCATGCCAGTGCTCGTCCAGCGGGCGGTGATAGCACAGGGTGATCATCGCATCGCCGGCCAGAGTGGTCAGGAACTCCACCTGGAACAGCTTGTGGCTCAGGGGCGCACTCGCTTGCCAGGCTGCCTTCAGCTGCGGCATCAACTGATTGATGCGCAGGCTGGCAATCGGGAACTCTTCGATCAGGATTGGCGTGCGTTTGTCTTCCTGGGAAAACATCGCGTAGTGACGCTCGCCGGCCTCGCGCCACAGGCGGAACTCGGCGCGCAGGCGGAAGTTTTTCAGCGGCGAATCGAAAACGGCTGGCTCCGGTGCATCGAACGGGGCCAGCAGGTCACGCAGACGCGTGACCTTTTCTTCGAGCTGAACGGCATAGGCCTGGGAATCAAAAGTCATGCGTTGAACCAACCCAGCTTGATCACGAACAGAATCGACAGGATCACCAGCGCCGGGTTCAGCTCACGGCCGCGACCGGACATCAGCTTGATGGCGGTCCAGGAAATGAAACCGAAGGCGATGCCATTGGCGATGGAGTAAGTGAACGGCATTGCCAGCGCGGTGATCACCACAGGCGCGGCGACGGTAATGTCGTCCCAGTCTATTTCGGCCAGGCCGGATGTCATCAGCACGGCGACGAACAGCAGTGCCGGTGCAGTGGCGAAGGCCGGAACGCTGGCGGCCAGTGGCGAGAAGAACAGCGCCAGCAAGAACAGGATCGCCACCACGACGGCGGTCAGGCCGGTGCGGCCGCCGGCACTCACGCCGGCGGCAGATTCGATGTAGCTGGTGGTGGTCGAGGTGCCCAGCAGGGAACCGGCCATGGCGGCGGTGCTGTCGGCGATCAGCGCGCGGCCCATTTTCGGCATATGGCCGTCTTTGCCCATCAGGCCGGCGCGCTTGGCCACACCGATCAGAGTGCCGGAGTTGTCGAACAGGTCGACGAACAGGAAGGCGAAGATCACGCTGACCAGACCGATGTCCAGCGCACCCTTGATGTCCAGTTGCAGGAAGGTCGGGGCGAGGGACGGCGGCATCGACATCACGCCGCCGAACGGGGTGAAGCCCATGACGATCGAAACGATGGTCACCACCAGAATGCCGATCAGCACCGCGCCGCGCACGGCAAGGGCTTCGAGGGCGACGATCAGGGCAAAACCGAGGGTGGCGAGGATCGGAGCCGGTTGTTTCAGGTCACCGAGGCCGACCATGGTCGCCGGGTTGCTGACCACGATACCGGCGTTGTGCAGGGCGATCAGTGCCAGGAACAAGCCGATGCCGGCGGCAATCGCCGAGCGCAGCGGCAGCGGGATGCTGTTGATGATCCATTCACGGATGCGGAAGATCGACAGCAGGAAGAAGCACACCGCCGAGATGAACACCGCCCCCAGCGCCACTTGCCAGGTATGGCCCATGTGCAGGACCACGGTGTAGGTGAAGAAGGCGTTCAGGCCCATGCCCGGTGCGAGGGCGATCGGGTAGTTGGCGATCAGGCCCATGGTCGTCGAGCCGATGGCGGCGGCCAGGCAGGTGGCGACGAACACCGCGCCCTTGTCCATGCCGGTCTCGCCGAGGATGCTCGGGTTGACGAACAGAATGTAGGCCATGGCCAAAAAGGTCGTGACACCCGCCAGAATCTCGGTCCGCACGTTGGTGTTGTGTGCCTTGAGTTGAAACAGCCTTTCCAGCATGTCTGCTCCCCGTGGCGCGCCGGGCGCCGTGAATGTATCGACCTCAACAGCAAAGCACAGGCAGCAGAACGCGCCTGGAAATTACTGTGGGCCGGAAAAAGCCGCGCATCATACCAGTAGCTTGGGAATATGGCTGCTTTGGCGGTGATCGTCGTCGAAGTTTTGCGACAAAGCCAAGTGCGCCATACTGCGCGCTGGTTTTCTGGGGTGGATGGGTCCTGCATGAAAAAGCGTCTGGTTGCCGTCTTCGGAGTATGGATGGCGTTGTTTCTCGGGGCTCAAGTGGCCGTGGCGGCCTCTGCTGCGCCGCTGACGCAATTGAAAGTGCTCAAGGTCGCGTCGCCGTCCTGTGGTGTCGAAAACATCGACGAAGGGCAAACCCGGACGCGCTGCGATCACAATGGCCCGAACATCATGGTGTACGTGCTGGAAGTGGGTTACGGGCGTGAGGCCCATGTTGCCCTCGACGGTTTCGAAGTGAACGGCACACGGACACCGGTCTGCGCGTTCAAGAACGGCAACCTGACCAGTTGCACCCCCGGGGAAAAAACCGTCGGCTATTTGTATGCCCTCGATCTGGCGGGCAAACAGGAAGGCACGCTGACCTTCAGCAATACCTCGATCAACGCGCCCGGTAACACGATGTCGACGCAGCTTTACATCAAGTAACCACAGGTCTCGAACAAGGGTCGGGAAAGCTGACTACGCTTAAAAGATCATTCCGTGGACAGTCCCTGATGACCTTTAGAGCCTTGATTGCCCTCGCCGAGGGCACCGATGACCTGCAAACCGTCACCCTGATCGACGTACTGCGTCGCGCCAAAGTAGAAGTGGTGGTGGCCAGTATCGAAGGGAGACGCATGCTCACCTGCGCTCGCGGCACTCGCCTGACGTCCGATGCGATGCTGGTGGATTTGCTGGCGCAACCCTTCGACCTGATTGCCTTGCCCGGTGGTGCGGTGGGTTCGCAGCACCTGTCAGCCCACCAGCCTCTGCAACAATTGATCAAGGATCAGGCAGCGGCCGGTCGCCTGTTCGCCGCCATCGCCGAAGCGCCCGCCGTGGCGCTGCAAGCCTTTGGCGTATTGCGTCAAAGGCGCATGACCTGCCTGCCCTCGGCCAGCCATCAACTGTCGGGTTGTACCTTCGTCGATCAACCGGTTGTGGTCGATGGCAACTGCATCACGGCCCAAGGCTCAGGCGCGGCTTTGGCGTTTGCCCTGGCGCTGGTGGAGCAACTCTGCGGTAAAGCCACTCGCATGGCAGTGGCGGGGGAGTTGCTCGTTTAGGTTTAGAGAGTGTCAGACTTTCGCCTCTTCCTTCTCGTCATCTTTAGCCACGTGCATACGATCGCGGCTGGCCAGAGTCGGGAACAGTTTGACCCACACCCCGGTCACCACCAGCGTGCCGATCCCGCCCATGACCACGGCGGGCACGGTGCCGAACCAGTGGGCAGTCAGGCCCGATTCGAATTCGCCCAACTGATTCGAAGCACCGATGAACAGACCATTCACGGCGCTGACCCGGCCACGCATTTCGTCCGGGGTTTCCAGTTGTACGAAAGATGCGCGAATCACCATGCTGATCATGTCTGCCGCGCCCAACACCACCAACACCGCCAGGGAAAACCAGAACGAGGTCGACAGGCCGAAGGCGATGGTTGCCACGCCGAAGATGCCTACGGCGGTGAACATCACCCGCCCGACGTTGCACTCCACGGCAAAGCGCGCCAGGAACAGCGACATCAGTAGCGCGCCCACCGCCGGTGCCGAGCGCAGCAGGCCCAGCCCCCACGGGCCGGTCAGCAGAATGTCCTTGGCGAACACCGGCAGCAGCGCCGTGGCGCCACCCAATAGCACCGCAAACAGATCGAGGGAGATCGCCCCGAGAATGTCCGGACGACTGCGGATGAAGCGAATGCCCGCCAGCAGCGAATCCAGAGTGGCCTTGCCCTTGTTCAACGGGGTTTGCCGGGCCGGCAGGTTGAGCATCAGCGAACAGGCGATGACATACAAAAGCACCGTCGGGCCATACACCCAGACGCTGCCGAAGGCGTAGAGCAAACCACCGAGGGCCGGGGCGACGATGGTTGCCGATTGCTGGGCCGATTGCGCGGCGGCCACTGCGCGGGGAAACAACGCGCTCGGCACGATACTGGGCAGCAGGGCCTGGGTGGTGGGCATTTCAAAGGAGCGAGCGGCACCGAGCAGGAAGGCCAGGATAAAGATCAATTCCCGGGTGACATGGTCGGTGGCGCTGCCGATGGCCAGCGACAGGGCGATCAATGCCTGCAGGGACTGGCAGATCGCAGCGACCTTGCGCCGGTCATAGCGGTCGGCGACGTGCCCGGTGTGCAGCATGAACAGCACGCGCGGGGCGAACTCGACCAGGCCGACCAGCCCCAGGTCGAGCACGTTGCCGGTCAGTTGGTACAGGTTCCAACCGATGGCCACGGTGAGCATCTGGAAGCCGCTGGCGGTAAATACCCGGGCCAGCCAGAACGCGAGAAAAGGGCGATGGTGACGTAACAGCAAGGGCTCTTGGCTGGGCATCTGCGGGAAAATCTGGGGAGAGGGGAACGACGAGATTATCACCAACCTGTAACAGAAAGTTGCCATGACAAAAGATTTAGTTAGCCAGACATCGATTTTTCAAACGCCGAAAACCTTGTGGTGAGGGGGCTTGCCCCCGTTCGGCTGCGCAGCAGCCGTAAAAACGATCGATCAGGGGGTAACTGCCAAAACGAATTTTTGCCGGGGGCTGAGGTCGCTTCGCAACCTGACGGGGGCAAGCCCCCTCACCACATCGATATTGCTTCATCCAAAATCTGTTTCAGGCCATTTCGCCAACTGTGAGGCAACTTGTCACGCGGCAAAAGACCACGCGGTTCCTCCCCGAAATTGGGACTACTCTTTCAACGTTGATTGATCCAGATCAAAACCCACAAAAGGAATTGATCCGGCGGCCGCAAGGCCAGACTCCCTGCGTTGTGATGCGTGCAAAAAAAAGAACAAACAGAGATTCGCCACACTCCATATCCGTGGGGGCCGTGGGTGCAGGCTTTAAGCCGGCAGCCGTACTACCTGACAGAGGAAGACTTATGTTCGGTTTAGAGGCACTTGATCTCGCCCGAATTCAGTTCGCGTTCACCATCTCGTTCCACATCCTGTTTCCGGCCATCACCATCGGCCTGGCGAGTTACCTGGCGGTACTCGAAGGCCTGTGGCTGAAAACCCATAACGACACCTACCGTGACCTCTACCATTTCTGGTCGAAGATCTTTGCCGTCAACTTCGGCATGGGGGTGGTTTCCGGCCTGGTAATGGCCTATCAGTTCGGCACCAACTGGAGCCGTTTCTCGGACTTCGCCGGCTCCGTGACCGGGCCGTTGCTGACCTATGAAGTGCTCACGGCATTCTTCCTCGAAGCCGGGTTCCTGGGCGTCATGCTGTTTGGCTGGAACAAGGTCGGGCGTGGCCTGCACTTCTTTGCCACCGTGATGGTGGCCATCGGTACGTTGATCTCCACGTTCTGGATTCTCGCTTCCAATAGCTGGATGCAGACCCCGCAGGGCTTCGAAATCGTCAACGGTCAGGTCATACCCACCGACTGGCTGGCGGTTATCTTCAACCCGTCGTTCCCGTATCGCCTGATGCACATGGCCACGGCGGCGTTCGTCGCCACGGCCTTCTTCGTCGGTTCCTCTGCGGCCTGGCATTTGCTGCGGGGCAAGGACAACCCGGCGATCCGCAAAATGCTCTCGATGGCCATGTGGATGGCATTGATCGTTGCGCCGATCCAGGCTGTCATCGGTGACTTCCACGGTCTCAATACGCTTGAGCATCAGCCGGCAAAAATCGCCGCAATCGAGGGTCACTGGGAAAACAAGGGCAACGAGGCGACCCCGCTGATCCTGTTCGGCTGGCCGGACATGAAGGAGGAAAAAACCAAATTCGCCGTCGAGATCCCGTACCTGGGCAGCCTGATCCTCACGCACACCCTGGACAAACAGGTGCCGGCGCTCAAGGAGTTCCCGCCTGAAGACCGGCCGAATTCAACCATCGTGTTCTGGTCGTTCCGGATCATGGTCGGCCTGGGCTTCCTGATGATCTTCACCGGTTTGTGGAGCCTGTGGCTGCGCAAGCGCGACACCCTCTACACGTCGCGGCCGTTCCTGTACCTGGCATTGTGGATGGGGCCGTCTGGCCTGATCGCGATCCTCGCCGGCTGGTTCACCACTGAAATCGGCCGTCAGCCATGGGTGGTCTATGGCCTGATGCGTACGGCGGATGCGTCGTCCAACCATAGCTTCGTGCAGATGAGCATCACCCTGATCCTGTTTGTCGTGGTTTATTTCGCGCTGTTTGGCGCCGGTCTTGGCTACATGATGCGCCTGGTGCGCAAGGGGCCGAAGATCGACGAAGGCAAGGAAACCAACGACGGTGGCCCCGGCCAGAAACGCACACCGGCCCGTCCGCTGTCCGCAGCCGACGACGATCACACCGATACCGGCCACAGCCTGACCAAGGAGATTTGAATCATGGGTATTGATCTTCCGCTGATCTGGGCCGTGATCATCATCTTCGGCGTCATGATGTACGTGGTCATGGACGGTTTTGACCTGGGCATCGGCATTCTCTTCCCGTTCATTCCGGGCAAGACCGATCGCGATGTAATGATGAACACCGTCGCCCCGGTCTGGGACGGCAACGAGACCTGGCTGGTGTTGGGTGGCGCGGCGTTGTTCGGCGCGTTTCCACTGGCCTATTCAGTGGTGCTCTCGGCGTTGTACCTGCCGCTGATACTGATGTTGATCGGGTTGATCTTCCGCGGTGTGGCCTTCGAGTTCCGCTTCAAGGCCAGGGACGACAAGCGCCATCTGTGGGACAAGGCGTTCATCGGTGGCTCGGTCACTGCGACGTTCTTCCAGGGCGTTGCGCTTGGCGCGTTCATTGATGGGCTGCCAGTGGTCAACCGGCAGTTCGCCGGTGGTTCACTGGACTGGCTGACACCGTTCACGATGTTCTGTGGTGCGGCGCTGGTGGTGGCGTATGCGTTGCTCGGTTGCACCTGGCTGATCATGAAGACCGAAGGCAAGTTGCAGGAGCAGATGCATGACCTGGCACGGCCATTGGCCTTCGTGCTGTTGGCGGTGATCGGCATCGTCAGCATCTGGACCCCGTTGGCCCACACGGAAATCGCCGCACGCTGGTTCACCATGCCGAATCTGTTCTGGTTCATGCCGGTGCCGATACTGGTGCTGGTGACGATGTACGGCCTGATCCGCGCCGTGGCCCGCAACGCGCACTACACGCCGTTCCTGCTGACCCTGGTGCTGATCTTCCTCGGTTACAGCGGGTTGGGCATCAGCCTGTGGCCGAACATCATCCCGCCGTCGATCTCGATCTGGGACGCCGCCGCGCCGCCGCAAAGCCAGGGCTTCATGCTGGTGGGCACGCTGTTCATCATCCCGTTCATCCTGGGCTACACCTTCTGGAGCTACTACGTGTTCCGCGGCAAGGTCACCCATGAAGACGGCTACCACTAGCCCTGTGCACCGCGAACCTTTGTAGGAGCGAGCTTGCTCGCGATGGCGTCCTCACAGACGCCATCCACCTTAAATGGAGTAATGAGCCATGCCTGGCAAACACACCCTGCACGACATTGAAGAAGCCGAAAAAAAGCCGCTGTGGCAGCGGCTCGGCTGGTTGGCCCTGATCTGGGTCGGCAGCGTGGGCGCCTTGTTCATCGTCGCCAGCCTGATGCGTCTGTTCATGAACGCGGCCGGCCTGACCACGCACTGACATCTCTCCCGTGGCCTCAGGGCACGGTTTTACGACCCTCCGACCGGAGGGTTTTTTTTGCCTGTTACTTGCGCGCCTTGAGGATCACGAACTTCGGATTGGCCGCCACTTGCTCGACACCACGGAACAATCGCGCCAGCTTGCTGTGGTAACCCAAGTGACGATTGCCGACGATGTACAGTGCGCCGCCCACGACCAGCGCTTCGCGGGCCTGCTGGAACATCCTCCAGGCCAGGAAGTCGCCCACCACCTGTTGCTGGTGAAAGGGTGGATTGCACAGCACGACGTCAAGCGATTGCGGTTCCTGGCCGGCCAGGCCATCACCGGCGCGCACGATCACTTCCCGTTCACCCAGCGCTGCGCGCCAGTTGTCGGCGGCCGATTGCACGGCCATGAACGACTCGTCCACCAGCGTGTAGTGGGCCTCGGGGTTTTGCAAGGCGCTGGCGATGGCCAGAACGCCGTTGCCACAACCGAGATCGGCGACCCGCGCCGAGCCAAGGCTTTTTGGCAGGTGTGGCAAAAATGCCCGGGTACCGATGTCCAGGCCTTCGCGGCAAAACACATTGGCGTGGTTGAGCAGTTCGATGGCCGGTTCGTCGAGTCTGTATCGCGTTGGGTAAGGCGACACCGCTGGCGTTTTGTCCTGAGCCGTGGCAATCAATAGCCGCGCCTTCTTCACCGCCAACGAGGCTTGCACGGGACCGATGTAACGCTCCAGCAAGTCGCCCGCCGCCCGGGGCAGATGCTTGATCATGGCTGCGGCAACCACTTGGGCGCCAGGTGCCAGTTGGCCTTGCAGGCGGATCAGTTGTTCTTCCAGCAGGGCCAGGGTTTTCGGTACACGGATCAGCACGCAGTCGAACGGCCCGGCTGGGGTTTCGCTGGCGGGTACGCTCGGCACCGCATCAAAGGCCAGGCCGTTGCGCACCAGGTTCTTTTCCAGACCCTGCAAGGCCAGGAACGAATCACCGCTGCTGACCACCTGCACCTTGCCCGCCAGGCTGGCCGCCAGCGCGCCGAAACTGTCATTGAGCACCAATACCCGGGTGTCCGACGCCGGCTGCTGTTCGGCCAGATGATTGAGCAGGTATTCATCGGCCGCATCGAAAGCTTGCAGCGGTTCGTTCTGCTGTTCGGGCTGGCGGATCAGGTCGAGGCTGGCGAAGGGTGTTTCGAGCAAAGGCATGGGGCGGGGCTCTGGGTAATCAACGGATGTCCCGCTGCCCGAAGGCGTTGGAGCGGGCGGAGCCGTCCGAGTGTAATGCGTCGTGAAGGTCTACACGCCATCACTCAGGAAGGACCGCAAATGGTACGTTTTTTTTGCCTGGATTACCCGCAGGTTTTCCCGCAGTCGGGCGCTTTCAGATGGCTCCGGACCGGGCCGCGGCGATGACTGCCGCAATCTTGTTATTGACGCCGAACTTCTCGATAGCCCTGTGCACATGAAAATTGACCGTGCGTTCACTCAAACTGAGGATCCTGGCAATTTCATAGGCCGTCTTGCCATCGGCTGACAGTTTCAATACCTCGAGTTCCCGCCGTGACAAGGGGGGAGCCTGGGGGCGAGCCGGTTTTCTCGGTTGCATTGCGATCGCCAGAGCGTGCAAATGGCGGCTGATGAACACCGAGAATCCAAGATGCTCGTACAGCTCATAGGCTGAAATCGGGCAATGGCTTCTGGCCAGGCTGAGAATACTGCGCAGACCGCTTTCCTCATCGTGGATCGCCTGGGACCAGCCATGCTGCAAACCTTGTTGCTGTAGCAACTGCCATAGCCATGGCGTCCTGGAAAAAAGCTCTTCGCTCCAGAGAACCGGCAACGTTGAGTGATTGCAATGCGCTATTACCGGATCTATTTGCGTGGCGTTGTTTTTTTCATATTGATCGTTCCACTCATGGGGAAAATTGTTCAGGTTCACCGTATTGGCGTCGGCCGCGACTGAGTTCGAAGTAATTGAAAAACCACAAAATTTATATCCAAGGTTTCTAGCAAAGTTGAGCGCGATTCGATAGGCCGTATTGATCTCTTGCGTGTGCGCCAAATGATTGAGCTGTGACTCCTTCCAGATCTCCATAGGGTGATCTCCATGTTTTTTGTTCAGATACAAGATTGGATCCGAAATGCGGCACGTCATGCAGTGTAGGGCAGTTCTTACGGCAATGGTTCGACAATTTTGCTCTTTTGACTGTTGTAAACGTGTGTTTCAGGTTCTTAGGCAATATATGAGTTATGAAATGCCATATGTCATTTTACAATCATGGTTGTATGTCACGTTTAATATTTGATCAGTAGTGCTCGTTAATGCCACTACAAATTGTCGGTGGTTACGCTGCTTTCTTTGCGGGACACTGGGGTATCTTTCGATTGGAGCCTTCCATGTCCGTCAGTGAAGAAAAATTTACCCGTCAGACCTTGCTCGAGGTTCATCCGCTGACCCCGAACCTGTTTACCTTGCGGGCCACCCGGGACGCAGGGTTTCGTTTTCGGGCGGGGCAGTTTGCCCGGTTGGGCGTCACCAAGGCTGACGGCAGCACGGTATGGCGCGCCTACTCCATGGTGTCCTCGCCCTTTGACGAGTTCCTCGAGTTCTTTTCCATTGTCGTACCGGGTGGTGAGTTCACCAGCGAGCTGAGTCGCCTGGGGGTTGGCGATGCATTGCTGGTCGACCGCCAGGCGTTCGGTTACCTGACGCTGGACCGGTTTGTCGATGGGCGCGATCTGTGGCTGTTATCCACAGGCACGGGCATCGCGCCGTTCCTGTCGATACTTCAGGATTTCGAAGTCTGGGAGCGATTCGAGCGGATCATCCTGGTCTACAGCGTTCGCGAAGCCCGGGAACTGGCTTATCAGGAACTGATCGCCGGGCTGGCGAAGCGTGAGTATCTGGCGGAGTACGCACACAAACTGCAATTGATCACCACGGTCACTCGTGAACAGCATCCCGGCTCATTGAACGGGCGGATCACAGCGCTGATTGAAAATGGCGAACTGGAGCGCGCCGCGGGTGTTGCGCTGACCCCTGAGCATTCTCGGGTCATGCTGTGCGGCAATCCGCAAATGATCGATGACACGCGCAAGCTGCTTAAACAGCGGGGCATGCACTTGAGCCTCAGCCGACGACCTGGTCAGGTGGCGGTGGAAAACTTCTGGTAAAAAAAACGGCGCTAAGAAGGCGCCGTTTTTTTGCTAATGCCATCAAGATCGGTTGTTCTGGGCCTTGAGCAAGTCGCGGATCTCGCCCAGCAACTCTTCTTCCTTGGTTGGAACCGGCGGCAGGCTAGGGGCCACGGCCTCTTCGCGCTTCAGGCGGTTGATGGCCTTGACGCCCATGAAAATCGCGAAGGCGACAATGACAAAGTCGATGATGGTCTGGAAGAATTTGCCATAAGCCAGCACCACCGCCGGCGTCGCGCCTTCCGCTGCCTTGAGGGTTATGACCAGATCACTGAAGTCCACGCCACCGATCAGCATGCCGATTGGCGGCATGATCAGGTCACCGACAAACGAGGTAACGATCTTGCCGAAGGCCGCACCGATGATGATGCCGACTGCCATGTCGACCACGTTGCCTTTGACCGCGAAGGCCTTGAACTCATTTAGCACGCCCATAGGTTATTTCCTTGTTACAGATGAGATTGATGAACGCAGTGTAAATCAGCAAATCACATTCTGCTCGAATCAACTGCCTGCCGTGCTTGCCAGCAATCGACAGCGGGTGGTGTTGAAAAATTCACCGATGGATTTCAATTGTGGGGCGGCCAGGCCTTCTGCGGTGTTTTGTATACGATGTTTTTTCAGCGATATGGCTTCGTTTGTGTGAGCGAGCAAGGTTGAGGGACTATCCCTGAATCGGGACGTTGAACGTTGATCGGGCAGTTAGTGGTCAGCGTGCGGTACTGAAAGTCTATTGGAGTTGTAGTGATGTGGACTATTTGGTTAGTTTCGAGGGTGGCAAGTTACGTGCTTCTCTGGGTTGATGACCGTGCGTTGTGTAAGTGTTTTCGGGGTTGAGTTTTAAACGTGTAAATGAATAAGGTGTGTATAGGTTTTCAAGTTGTATAGTAAGGTCTGTCTCTAGAGTTTATTGGTTATGTGGAACAAAAAACTTATACAAGGCCTGTAAGTGAGTGTGTATCAATATGTCTGAGTTTAATGGGGCTGTTTAAAATTATCAAAAGGGCTGCGAAGTATCTGGTCGCACTCGCGCGCTTCAGCTGAGCTATCATCGCGTTTTTTTCCGGGAGTTCCGATGGCCAAGGCCAAGCGCATGTACGGCTGCACCGAGTGCGGTTCAACCTTCCCCAAATGGGCCGGCCAGTGCGGTGAGTGCGGGGCCTGGAACACGCTTACCGAAACCATGGTGGAAAGCGGCGGGGCAGCCGCCCCCAGCGGTCGTACCGGCTGGGCCGGCCAGCAGGCGCAGATCAAGACCCTGGCTGAAGTCAGTGTCGAAGAAATTCCGCGCTTCTCCACCGCATCCAGCGAGCTCGACCGGGTTCTGGGTGGCGGGCTGGTCGACGGTTCGGTGGTGCTGATCGGTGGTGACCCCGGCATCGGCAAGTCGACCATTCTGCTGCAAACCTTGTGCAACCTCGCCAAGAGCATGCCGGCGCTGTACGTCACCGGTGAGGAATCCCAGCAGCAAGTGGCCATGCGCGCGCGACGCCTGGGGTTGCCTCAGGATCAGCTGCGGGTGATGACCGAAACCTGTATCGAAGCCATCATTGCCACGGCTCGTCAGGAAAAGCCCAGGGTGATGGTGATCGACTCGATCCAGACGATCTTTACCGAGCAACTGCAATCGGCCCCGGGCGGCGTGTCCCAGGTGCGTGAAAGCGCGGCGTTGCTGGTGCGTTATGCCAAACAGAGCGGCACGGCGATTTTCCTGGTCGGCCACGTCACCAAGGAAGGCGCACTGGCTGGGCCTCGGGTGCTGGAGCACATGGTCGATACCGTGCTGTATTTCGAGGGCGAGTCCGACGGGCGCCTGCGGCTGCTGCGGGCGGTGAAGAACCGTTTCGGTGCAGTCAATGAACTGGGCGTGTTCGGCATGACCGACAAGGGCCTGAAAGAAGTCTCCAACCCTTCGGCGATTTTTCTGACCCGTGCTCAGGAAGAGGTCCCGGGCAGCGTGGTGATGGCGACGTGGGAAGGCACGCGGCCGATGCTGGTGGAGGTTCAGGCGCTGGTGGACGACAGTCACCTGGCCAACCCGCGTCGGGTTACGTTGGGGCTGGATCAGAACCGATTGGCGATGTTGCTGGCGGTGCTGCACCGTCATGGCGGCATTCCGACCCACGATCAGGATGTGTTTCTCAACGTGGTCGGCGGGGTCAAGGTGCTGGAAACAGCGTCCGATCTGGCGTTGATGGCGGCGGTGATGTCCAGTTTGCGCAACCGGCCGCTGCCTCACGACCTGCTGGTGTTTGGTGAGGTGGGGCTTTCCGGTGAGGTGCGTCCGGTGCCGAGCGGTCAGGAGCGTTTGAAGGAAGCTGCCAAGCACGGCTTCAAGCGCGCCATCGTGCCCAAGGGCAATGCGCCGAAAGAGGCGCCGGCAGGGTTGCAGATCATTGCCGTGACGCGGCTGGAACAGGCGTTGGATGCGTTGTTCGAATAGCATTCAGGTGAATGCACAACCCTGCGGGAGAGGGGATGGCTAGATCTCGATCAGGGCGCCCAGCTCTCGCTCGAGCTCGACCTCATCAGCCAGGTTGAGCTCAATCAATCGCCGCAAGCGCTCAATGGACTCCAGGCTGATGTGCCGGCAGACGAAACCGAGCTGGCCGTGGTCTTCGTGGGTCAGTTGCACATCCATTTCAATGTCGATTTCATCGCTCAGATGAATATCCACTGAAAAATCCTGCTGGCGATCGCCCTGCCAGTGCTCGGGTCGCTCGATCAACAACCCCTTGAGCGACAGGTCAATCAACTTCACCGGCCAAGTGGACTCGCCCTGACTCAGCTCGGTTCGGGCATCGAACGCAATACGTTTGAAGCGGCGACGTTCGGCAGGGTGCTCGCTCATGGCGCGATCCTCGGAAATGTACGCTGACTATAGACCCGCATGATCAAGGGCTGCCAGCGCGTGCAGGTGTCTAGACCAATGTCGGGGTATGGTCTTTGCCGTCAGGAGCGCTAAACTCGGGGTGGCTGTCTTTCTTGTCCACTCTGGCTGGAATAATAAAATGAAAAATAATAATAGCCCGCTACGCCATTTGCCTTGGCTGGTGCTGGCAATCGTAGGTGCGTGCGCCCTGGGTGTCGTGGCATTGCGCCGAGGCGAGGCAATCAACGCCTTGTGGATTGTGGTCGCTGCCGTGGCCATCTATTTGGTCGCCTACCGCTACTACAGTCTGTTCATCGCTAACAATGTCATGCAACTCGATGCGCGACGGGCCACTCCCGCTGTGCTCAACAATGACGGTCTGGACTACGTTCCAACCAACAAACACATTCTTTTTGGTCACCACTTCGCCGCCATCGCTGGTGCAGGTCCTCTGGTCGGTCCGGTATTGGCGGCGCAGATGGGCTACCTGCCCGGCACGCTGTGGCTGATCGCCGGCGTGGTGCTGGCCGGTGCGGTTCAGGACTTCATGGTCCTGTTCATGTCCACCCGCCGCAACGGCCGCTCCCTGGGCGACATGGTCCGCGAGGAAATGGGTCGTATTCCAGGGACTATCGCGCTGTTCGGCTGTTTCCTGATCATGATCATCATCCTCGCGGTGCTGGCGCTGATCGTGGTGAAAGCCCTGGCCGAGAGCCCATGGGGGATTTTCACGGTGATGGCGACCATCCCGATCGCGATGTTCATGGGCATCTACATGCGCTACATCCGCCCGGGTCGCATCGGTGAGATTTCGGTGATCGGTGTGCTGCTGTTGCTGGGTTCTATCTGGCTCGGCGGGCAGATCGCTGCTGATCCGGTGTGGGCCAAGGCATTCAGCTTTACCGGTATCCAGATCACCTGGATGCTGATCGGTTACGGTTTTGTCGCAGCGGTATTGCCGGTGTGGCTGATCCTGGCGCCCCGCGACTATCTGTCGACCTTCCTGAAAATCGGCACCATCGTCGCTTTGGCCATCGGCATTCTGGTGACCATGCCCGAGCTGAAAATGCCGGCGCTGACCCAGTTCATCGACGGCACCGGCCCAGTATGGAAGGGCGGTCTGTTCCCGTTCCTGTTCATCACCATCGCCTGTGGCGCGGTCTCGGGATTCCACGCACTGATTTCCTCCGGCACCACGCCGAAACTGCTGGATAACGAAACCAACGCCCGCTACATCGGTTACGGCGGCATGCTGATGGAATCGTTCGTGGCGATCATGGCCATGGTTGCCGCTTCCGTGATCGAGCCGGGCGTGTACTTCGCCATGAACAGCCCGGCGGCCGTGGTCGGCGGTGATGTGGTGGCCGTTGCGACAGCCGTCAGCAACTGGGGCTTCGCCATTACCCCGGAAGCCCTGCAAGCGGTGGCCCACGACATCGGTGAAACCACCATCCTGGCCCGTGCTGGCGGCGCGCCAACCCTGGCGGTCGGTATCGCGCAGATCCTGCACAGTGTTCTGCCGGGTGAAAACACCATGGCGTTCTGGTACCACTTCGCGATCCTGTTCGAAGCACTGTTCATCCTGACCGCAGTCGACGCCGGTACCCGTGCCGGTCGCTTCATGCTTCAGGACTTGCTCGGCTCGTTCGTGCCGGCCCTGCGTCGCACCGAATCCTGGACTGCCAACCTGATCGCCACTGGCGGTTGTGTGGCCATGTGGGGCTGGTTGCTGTACCAGGGCGTGATCGATCCATTGGGTGGCATCAACACCCTGTGGCCGCTGTTCGGCATCTCCAACCAGATGCTGGCCGGTATCGCGCTGATGCTCGGCACCGTCGTGTTGATCAAGATGAAACGCCAGCGTTATGTCTGGGTCACCATGTTGCCGGCGGTGTGGCTGTTGATCTGCACCACGACAGCTGGCTTCATCAAGCTGTTCGATGCCAACCCGGCGATCGGCTTCCTGTCGCTGGCCAAGAAATACAGCGATGCCTTGGCCAACGGCCAGATCCTCGCCCCGGCCAAGGACATCACCCAGATGCAGCACGTGATCTTCAACGCCTACACCAACGCAACGCTGACCGCACTGTTCCTGTTCGTGGTGTTCAGCATCCTGTTCTATGCGCTCAAGGTCGGTATTTCCGCCTGGGGCAGCAAAGAACGTACGGATAAAGAATCGCCATTCCAGGCGCTGCCGGAAGCGTGACCAGAGGATTGCAGCATGTTCAATGACTTGAGTCGCCTCGGTAAATACCTCGGTCAGGCCGCGCGCCTGATGGTTGGCATGCCCGACTACGACAACTACGTCGAGCATATGCAGACCAAGCACCCGGACAAACCGGTGATGAGCTATGAGATGTTCTTCCGGGAGCGTCAGGAAGCCCGTTACGGTGGCAAGGGTGGGCCGAAGTGCTGTTGATCCGGATTGCGGGTTAACAGCAAAACCTGTGGGAGCGAGCCTGCTCGCGAAAGCGGTGTATCAGTCAGCATATTTGTTGAAGCTGACGGCCCCTTCGCGAGCAGGCTCGCTCCCACATTTGTTTTGTGTTGTTTTTTCACTGTGTGAAAAAGGAGATCCAGTTTGTCCTCTCCCATCCCGGTCACGATCCTCAGCGGCTTCCTCGGCGCTGGCAAGACCACCCTGTTGCGTCACCTGCTCAAGGCCGAGCACGGTCTGAAAATCGCCGTGATCGAAAACGAATTCAGCGACGCCGGTATCGATACCCAGTTGTTGGGCGATGAGCCGGTACAGGTGATGACACTGTCCAATGGCTGCGTCTGCTGCACCATCCACACCGACCTGACCAAAGCGCTTTATCTGTTGCTCGAGCGTCTGGACCAGGGCGACATCGCCTTCGACCGCCTGGTGATCGAATGCACCGGCCTGGCCGATCCGGCGCCCGTGGCACAAACCTTTTTCATCGACGAAGAGTTGCGTGAGCGCTATATCCTCGACGGCATCATCACGCTGGTCGACGCCGCGCATGCCGACTTGCACCTGACCCAGACCATCGCCCAGGCGCAGATCGGATTCGCCGACCGCTTGCTGGTGAGCAAGCGTGACCTGGTGGACGAAGCGACCTTCACCGCGTTGAGCGAGCGCCTGACCCGCATCAACCGCCGCGCCCCGATCCGCGTGGTTGACCACGGCAAGATCGACCTGGCCGAGTTGCTCGATGTGCGCGGCTTCAACCTCAACGCCGACCTCGGTGGTGGCGTGAGTTTGCGCCCGGTCAGCCAGGCAGCTCCATCCATGGACCGCATTTCCAGCCTGGTGCTGCGCACTGAAAAACCGCTGGATATCGACAAGCTCAGTGAGTTCATGAACGAGCTGCTGGAGGAGCATGGCAAGCAATTGCTGCGCTACAAAGGCGTGTTGAATATCCTCGGCGAATCCCGTCGCATGGTGTTTCAGGGGGTGCTGAAGCTTTATGGTTTCGACTGGGATACCGAGTGGGCGGAGGACGACGTGCGCGAGAGCGTGATCGTGTTCATTGCCGATGATTTGCCGGAAGAAAAGATTCGCGAGGGGTTTGCGCGGGTGGCGGCGGAGTAACGTCAGAAGTTGCAGCGAGCCTTGAGCCGCATCGCGAGCAGACTCGCTGAAGTGCACTCCCCCTGTGGGAGCGAGCCTGCTCGCGAAAGCGATCTAACCTGCGGCACAGTTTTGGCCCATTGCCGATGCAGGGCTCAGCAACAAATCTTCCAGATAATCCAGATGCCGGTTGAGCGCGACTTGCGCCGTCGCGGCATCTCCTCGTTCCAGCGCATCCAGAATCTCCATGTGCTCCACGCAATAATCCTTCTGCTGCAGATCAAACTGCGCAATCGCCAAGGAAGTCAGCGGAACCAGGCTCTCAAGAAAATGCGCTAGCGGTGCATTCCCCGCCATTTGTGCCAACTGCAGATGAAACTCTCCCGACAATCGAATCGCCCGGCCACGCTCGACGCATTGACGCTCGTTTTCGACCAGTGTCCGCAGGTGCTTCAGGTCTTGCGCGCAGGGTCGTTGACAGGCCAGCCGCACCAACATGATCTCGGCCAGGCGCCGGGCATGCAGTGTCTGCCGGGTCTGCTCGACATCAAGCTCGGCGACGCGGGGACGATGGTTGACCCGAAGGATGATGACCTGCTGATGGGACAGTCGCGTCAGCACATCACGCATGTCGCTGCGCCTTGCACCGAACATCTGCGCCAGGCTTTCTTCGGTAAAGCGACTGGCCGAATGGATGCGCTGTTCGAAAATGGCGTCGAGGACCCGCGAATACAGATCATCCACCGACGGG